>NZ_JASJOU010000011.1 GCF_030068605.1 Xanthocytophaga agilis | reverse complement strand
GAGTAACAGGGATTCTAGCTAATCAGAGAGCTAAAGTTTCGGAGACAACTTTACAAGGTGGTGGCGTACAGAACAAGAAGTTTGAATTTAAAGTATCCGAATACGAGGATAATCGACACTTTTTTCTAGGGCAATTTTTTCGTAACCTTTATGAACCCTCTCTACGAAATTTACCAGCTGTAAACTCGGGCATACAAATCACTCGTATGGAAGTGTATATAACTAACAGAACCGGAACTACAGAATCTATTCGCCATGTAGTGGCTTTTCTGGACCTTGGAGAATCCAGTTCTTATAACAGTTTTATTACAGGTAGTACTTCCACGATTCCAATGGCTAATAATGCAAATAACTTATATAGTGAGGTGAATGCTGATGAGTCCTACCGAAGTGTAGATAATGCAAGCAATGCTTTACAGAGTAGTATATTTCAGTTAAAGAAAGGAACTGACTTTGAATTGGTGCGTAGTGCACGTAAACTTTCCTCCAGTGAATATACATACAATACCCAGTTGGGATATCTATCACTGAATACAGCCCTTCGAAATGATGAAGTATTAGCAGTGGCGTTTGAATATACTTACCTGGGTAAGTCGTATCAGGTTGGAGAATTAACAGAGGACTACTCCACCAGAGAGCCGAAGCAGGTGATTTATATGAAGATGTTACGTCCGGCTTCAATCAAACTCAATTTACCTACGTGGAATCTGATGATGAAGAACGTATATTCTTTGGGAACAGGTTCATTAACACAAACAAATTTTAATTTACGTATTATTTATAAAGATGATTTAACAGGTATTGACAACCCCAGCCTTCAGCAAGGAGTTAATACCAAAGATGTCCCTCTCTTACAAGTATTTAATCTGGATCGCCTTAATTCACAAAGCGATCCGCAGGCCGATGGTAATTTTGACTGGATTGAAGGCGTAACCATGAATAGTCAATACGGTCGGGTTATATTTCCTGTGCTGGAACCCTTTAGCTCTGATTATTTAATATCTCCACATAAGCAGGGAACTTCTACTATCCCTGCCTGGCTCGATTCGGTAAGCGAGGCAACATTGGTAAACAAATATGCTTTTGATGTATTATATACTTCTACAAAATCAGATGCGCAACAGGCTGCAACCAAGAATAAATTCTATATTAAAGGGCAATACCAGAGTAGTAGTACATCCTCCAATCAGATATCATTGGGAGGTGTTAATGCAGACGGGAGTTCAGTAGTTGTCACAGCTGGAGGAAAGCAATTGACTCTTAACCAGGATTATATTGTAGAAAACGACAATGTAACCATACTAAATGAAGCCATCCTACAGTCAGGCGAAGAAATCAAGATCTCTTCTGAGCAGCAGGACTTATTTCAGAATCAGGCTCGGACTTTAATGGGAGCTCGTTTTGAATATGTCTTTGATAAGGATTTTTCGATTGGTTCAACTTTGCTGCGATTGCGTGAAAGGCCTTTGTTACATCGGGTTGCTATTGGCAATGAACCTATTAATAATACGATGCTAGGATTGGATGTAAATTTGAAAAAAGACTCTCGATTCCTGACTCGTATGATAGACAAATTGCCTTTTGTATCAACCAAGGAAATGTCGACTATCACCTTCAATGGGGAGTTTGCCAAATTATTTCCAGGCGTTGCTCCCAAGGTAAGTAATCAAGCTTACATTGATGATTTTGAATCCTCTGAAACGGCCTTCGATATGACTCGTTTGCCTCAACAGAAATGGCGGCTTGGATCTACTCCTCAGTTATTTTCTGAGTCTTCCACTGATTCATTATTCTATACCTATCATCGGGCTAAGCTAGCATGGTATACAATTGATAATACATTTTATCGGGATGATTTACCCACTGGGGTAACCGAAAGTAGCATATCCAATCATTATGTACGTGTAGTTGTGCCTACAGAGGTGTTTCCTGAACAAAGCCAGTTGTCTGTAATTACTAATCTTTCGACTATGGATCTGGCTTATTATCCACAGGAACGTGGAATGTATAACTATAATCCGAACCTGGATGATCAGGGAAGACTCAAAACAGATCCCAAAAAAAACTGGGCTTCTATTTCCAGAGGCATAACCTATGATACAGATTTTGACAACGCAAATATTCAATACATAGAGTTCTGGATGATGGATCCTTTCATTGAAGGTGAAAATGGAAAGATTAATGATGGATATAAAGACTATGAAGGATCAGACAGAAAAGGAGGAGATATCTATTTTAATCTGGGCAATATCTCGGAAGATGTAATGAAAGATAGTCGACAGTTCTTTGAAAATGGAATGCCCATTAATGATAGTGATGAAGATCATCCCGTTACAGAGACGGCCTGGTGGGGAAAAGTGCCAGCCAGTGATTGGATTAACAACGCCTTTGATAATACCTCTGGTGTACGAGACCGACAGGATATTGGCTTGGACGGTTTGAATTCGACAGATGAAAATACCTACTTTGCCAGCCGATTTTTGAACTCGGTAACTAGTGGTACCGCTAAGTCTATTGTAGAAGCAGACCCTTCTGCTGATGATTATGCTCACCCATTGGATGATGTCTACTCTAATGAAGGCAATGTATTGGTGCGTCATAAAAAATTTAATGGATATGAAGGGAACTCTCCGGATGCTACCACTACCAGCTATTCAAGAGCTGCTACAACTATTCCGGATAATGAAGATATTAACAGTGATCAGACTATTAGTGATGGGGAAAGCTATTATCAGTATAAAGTGCATGTAGTACCAGATCAGATGCAAGTGGGGCAAAATAATATTGTTGCCATTACGGAATCGCCTTCTACCGGAATCAAGTGGTATCAGTTCAGAATTCCAGTGCGGGAGTATACAGATAAAGTAGGAAACATAGACGGCTTTAAATCGATCCGTTTTATGCGCATGTTTCTGACCAATTTTGCCCAGCCACACGTATTTCGTATGGCTAACTTTCAATTGGTTGCCAATCAGTGGAGGGTATATACAGATGATTTATTTGACAAAGGCTTACAACTTCCTGTTGAGCCTTATGACGCAACATTTACATTGGCGACTGTAAATGTCGAAGAAAATAGTACTGCAGGGAGTGGAAACCTCTTTCCCTATAAATTACCACCTAACTTACCCAGAGATTATGATGCAACAACACTGAATAACCGTCAGTTAAATGAACAGTCCATGCGATTGTGTGTGGAAGAACTACAGGATAGAGACGCACGGGCTGTATATAAAACTACCAGCCTGGATCTGTTGAGTTACAAACGTCTGAAAATGTATATTCATGCAGAAACAGAGGACGCTACAACTAAATCCAGTACAGATCCCCTGAGAGCTTTTGTTCGTTTGGGTACAGATTATACTGACAACTATTACGAAATCGAGGTTAAGCTGAACTTCTCTAAAGACAATGATACTACACTTGCCAATATCTGGCCTTCTGAGAATGAAATAGATATTCCTTTGGAATTACTGGCCCATGTAAAGTCAAATCGTAACCGACAAGGTACCAGCGTCTTATTGCCTTATTCAGAAAGTGATACAGTGGTTAGTAGTGATGGGAAAATCAAACGGGTGTATCGGATTACAGTAGTTGGTAATCCAGACTATAGTGCAGTACAGGTTATGATGCTTGGAATGCGAAATTATTCCTCTACAGATAGGGAGCCAAAGAAAGCTTGTATCTGGCTGGATGAGTTACGGATTGAAGGCTTTAATCAAGAAGGTGGTTTTGCTGCTACAGGAAGGATGAATATGAAGCTGGCTGATGTGGCTACCATTTCTGCTGTGGGAGACATTACTACGTTTGGATTTGGTGGCATAGATCAACGCATTTCTGCCAGAGCTCGTGATAATACGACTCATTACAATGTAGGTGCCAATATTAATCTGGATAAGTTTTTTCCAAAAGGGCTGGGAATAAAGATTCCTATGTATGTGAGCTATGAAAGAACCAGAGTCACTCCACGATATAATCCATTAGATCCGGATGTAAAGCTGGATGAATCAATAGAGTCGAGGTTTGGCACCTCTGAAGATGCAGCAAAAGAATTTCGAAAGATGGTAGAGGATAATACTACCCGACGAAATATTAACTTTACCAATGTACAGAAAGTAAAAGCCAATCCACAGGCTAAGAGTCATATCTGGGATCTCTCTAACTTTGCGCTTAATTATTCCTATAATGATGTAACTCAAACCAATATCACTACAGTATTGTATTATCAGAAAATAGTAAGGGGTGGCTTGGGATATACATTTGCTACTACATCCACTTTTATTGAACCTTTTAAGAAAATAAAATCGCTTGATAAACCTTCTTGGAAATGGTTAAAGGACTTTAACTTTAATCTTTTACCTTCTAATATTATGATCAGGGGAGATCTTGTTCGTTCTTTTACTAAAACGCAGTATAGAAATGCAGATCTGTCTACCATTGGTACAGGATTAACAACGTTAGGAATTGCCCCCATCTATCAGAAATCCTTCCTGTTTAACAGAACCTATGGTTTCCAATGGAATCTGACCCGTAATTTATTGTTGGGGTATAATGCAACGGCCAATGCTATCATTGATGAGCCTGAGGGAGAGATCAATACTACTGAGATCAGACCCGGTTTTACCAGGAAAGATTCCGTATGGTCATCTCTAAAAACTTTTGGACGGATGAAAAGCTTTCAACAGCAGGCTAGTGCCGCCTATCGACTACCTTTGGATAAGTTTCCTATTACGAACTGGGTGAGTGCAGATGCCAAGTATAGTACTACTTTTCAGTACACGGCTTCCTCTTTGGGGTATGCAGATACACTAGGTGTTTTTCTGGGTAATACCATTGGAAATACACGTCAGCGGGCAGTGAATGGTCGTATTGATTTGTTAAAACTCTATAACAAATTGCCTTTTCTGAAGAAAATAAATGAACCAGCTCGTCGCCCTGCTGCTGCCAGACCTACAGCTCGCTCAACATCTGGACAAGCTGGCGCACCTGTAGTAGCTCGAAAAGATACAGTAAAGACTACGTATCAATTCCAGCTTTTTAAGAATCTGATTCGGATGTTAATGACCGCCCGAAGTATCACGTTTACCTATACAGTGGATGAATCCACTGTGCTACCTGGTTTTCTGCCACATACTCGTTTTTTGGGATTAGATAGTTCTTTACTGGCACCCGGACTAGGATTTACCCTATTGGGTAGCCAGGACGCAGGAATCCGGCAGAAAGCTGCTAAAAATGGATGGCTTACACAAAGTGCACAGCTCAATACCGTATTTGAGCAAACATGGATAGAAAACATTTCAGCTCAATCAGATCTGGAACCATTTAAGGATTTTAAAATAAGGGTTTCCATAAAGCGCACACGTAATTCTGACTATACTGAATTGTTCAGAAATACCAGCGATGCCAATACAACAGCTGTATATAACAGCCAGAATGCAGTAAATTCAGGCTCCTATTCTATCTCTTTTGTAAGTATTGGCACTGCCTTTAAAAATGGAAGAGAGGTCTTTAATCTGTTTGAGTCTAATGCAATAGCTTTAAAAGGGCGCTTGAATTCGCTCAATACAGGTGAAGGTAGATATGATACCACCTCACAGGATGTAGCTATTCCTGCATTTATTGCTGCCTATACAGGAAAGTCTTTGAACAGAACCAAGTTAACTGCATTCCCAAAGATTCCATTACCTAACTGGAATATTACCTATGCAGGTTTATCTAAATTGGTAGTATTTAAAGAAATATTTTCTTCTTTTAGTATCAGACATTCCTATTCTTCAACCTATAGTGTAGGAAGTTACCGGACTTCACAGGAATATGCCTCTTCTGGATTGGTGAGTTTGAATGGGTCGTTGGATGTATTAGGTTCTATTGTTGATGTAGAGAATGATAGTGCATATATTCCTGTATATATTACAGATCGTGTAACTATTACTGAACGTTTTTCGCCACTGATTGGAATAGATGTACAGACCACCAGTAAAATAAAAGCCGGCATTACCTATAACCGGGAGCGAACAGTTTCATTGATAACATCTAGTCGTCAGGTAAGTGAGATTACCAATCAGGATGTGACAGTGAGTATAGGATATACCAAAAACAATCTGAAACTGCCTTTCCGGGTGCAGGGAGAACAACGGGTACTGAAAAACGATGTGCAGTTCCGATGTGATGTGCGATTCCTGGATTCGAAAACGATTCAGCGCAGGTTCCAGGGAGTCAATACACCTGTAGCTGGAAACTTTCAGGTATCAGTCAAACCAACGATTCAGTATGCAATTAACCAACGTGTGAATATAACTGTATACTTTGAACGCAATGTGAACAGACCAGTTGTGAGTACTTCCTATCCTCGGTCTGATACACGGTTTGGCTTCCGTATGCAGTATAATCTTAGTCAGTAGTTCCTTGTACTAACTAAGATTTACGATACACTTATAATTTTGCTTCGGATAGCGAAGAGTACAAGTCCAACACGGCTTCGAACATTTAATTTTTCAAACAGATGTTCCCTATATCCGTCTATGGTTCGTACGCTCAGACACATCTGATCTGCAATTTCTTTATAGGTAAGCTCTGTGCATACCATCTTCAAAAATTCTATTTCCCGGTCATTTAATCCGTGAATGTGTTGCACATGAGTTTCTACCATAGGTTTGGCTATGCTCTTTGCCAGTGTACCACTGACAAGATCTGAATAATAAAATCCTTTCTGAATCAGATCATCCAATGCATGTTTTAACTCATGAGTTTCTGCATCTTTCAGAATATAGCCACTTACACCAATACGCAACATTTTTATGATAGCCGTTTCGGAATCATACATGGAAAGTACCAGTATCTTAATAGAAGGATGATTCTTTCGTAGCCAGGTTGCTGTTTCATATCCATCCATTTCGGGCATGTTGACATCCAGCAAGACTAAGTCAGGAAGAGGCTCTGATGATAATTTCTGAATAAATTCCTTCCCATTGGTAGCTTCCAATACTACCTTATAATCTGTAAATCCATTGATTAATTCAACCAAACCCCGGCGAAATAATTTATGGTCATCTACCAGTGCTACCTGGATTTGTCCTATAGGTTGTTGCATGATCAGATATTCAAATCGTTGAGGTCGTTGGAATAAAAAGTCTGAATGTAGTACCTTCCTGAATAATACTGTTAATAGTTACTTCGGCCTGTATCATTTTCGCTCGGGTATAAATATTATTGATACCCGAGCCTTTTTCATATAGATCAGCTCCTTTTAATTCTTCCATGTCAAAGCCAGTTCCATCATCTTTGATGATTAATTCAAAAGAATCTAACCTATAATCAATAAATGCTTGTATCTCCTGCGCTTTGGCATGTTTTATAATATTGTTCAGGACTTCCTGAGCAATTCGAAATATAATAATTTGCTTTTGCGCGTCCAATTTACGTTCTACTCCCTTTACTTCCATATAGGTTGTACAGGCTCCCGTTTTTTGAATAGATTCCAGTTCGAATTCGATGGCTTCTGAAAAGTTGCTCTGAATGATAATATCTGTGTTTAATGTTTTAGATAGATCCCGTAAGTCCTGTAATGCTTTTCCAACAAGGTCTTTTGTATTGATGAGCTTGGATTGAAGCTTTTCATCCTTTACTGGGCCAACCGTATTGAGATTAAGTTTGACCAGTGACAGAATCTGACCAATATTATCATGAATTTCCTGAGAAATATAGTGTAATGTCTGTTCCTGAATTTCAAGTCTGGTGCGTAATAACTCCTGTTGATAGATATTCTTCAACTCTTCTTTTTCATGTAGGTATTTGTTGTGCTGGTGCTGGCTGATTAGCACAAATACAATGACAAAAAAAGTGATGGCGAATAATAGGACTGTAATCGCTAGGACTATTTTTATTTCTTCAGAGAGGGTGTGCATAATATCCCTATAAAAACGTAAACACACATAATCAAAAATACGATATTATGTATGCGCCACAAAAAACCAGTATCTGTAATATTATCCTGGGTAAGCTTCCGGTAAGTAATAAATATAAAGAAGTTACAAGTATAATAGGTAAAGAGACCAGTTGTATACCAGAATGTTTTTGATTTGAGAATATTTTCAGTAGGGGGAGATGTTAGATTCTCAAGATAATACATTAAACTGTAAATAGTGAGAATAAAACTTGCAACAGAAAATGAGTTACTGTTGAAGACGTCAAGGCTTTCCCATAATGACACATTGATTATAAAGAAAACAAAGAAGAGTCCTAATAGGATCAACGTTACTTTCTTATAATTCTGATGCCTGAATATTTGATGGAAGTACAGAGAAAGAATTATAAATGAGGTTAAACAATTGAGATGGTACACATATAAATTGTTTTCATAGTGAAAAAGGTCTATTACCGCACTAGCTACCAGATTCAGAAGAATCTGCAACAGGATATAGTAGAGCACATAGTCATTCCTGAATACTACTTTTCGGAGTGATGCAAAGAAAAGAAGTATAAAAGGAGAAATAACGTCTAGATAAAAGATTACTTTAAATGACATTGAATTAACAATATTCCATAGCAACTAAAAACTACCATTCATCCAGCCAATAGGATGTTGACTGGATGAAAAGACATCAGTCAATGACTAACCACAGCCCGGAGGGGTTGGACAGCCAAGGATTCCACCACCTCCATCTTTTGCAAGACTAGATGAAGATGAAACTGTCGCTATGACTTTTGCCAAAAATTCTTTTCTTGGAAGATTGGGATCTCTCATAAACTGAACAGATATCACCACAAAATCATCATCGGATGCATCTGCAATCAGATCCTTCATGTCTCTGACACTGAATTCGTAATTTTGCATAGAGCGAATAAATGGGATTAGTAATTATAGATAGGCTCGGTGTGAAATTAGAAAGAAATATGACTGATGCAATAGGACAGAGCCATCTCTGACGAAGTAGATAGATTTAAGATATTATAAGTGTCTGGTTTTCAGTATTTTTTATTTGAATAGGTGTGAAAATACCGTATTTTTCCCGTATATACGGGAAAAATACGGTATTTTCATTTTGGTCTTGCTTTAGCCAAATACATAAGTTATTAATAACCTGATTAAGAGAGAACTTTTCAGGACAATTCGTATAATCATACGAACCTCTTTGATAATTTCAGAGTTGTCTCTTATATTGGCTTGTTTGAAATACGAACATTATGGCAAAGAAACAAAATCCAAAGTTGACAGAAGTAATATCCTCTAACGGAACAGACATACATACAAATTCTCCAGTTGATCTGGTTGGCTATGAAAGCATTGAAGTATATGGTGCCCGCGAACACAATCTAAAAAATATTGATGTAACCATTCCCCGAAACAAACTTATTGTGGTGACAGGTATCAGTGGAAGTGGCAAATCCTCTCTTACTTTTGATACGATTTATGCAGAAGGACAACGGCGGTATATGGAGAGCTTCTCTGCGTATGCCAGATCGTTTATTGGAGATATGGAACGTCCGGATGTAGATAAGATCAATGGATTAAGCCCGGTTATTTCTATTGAGCAAAAAACTACTTCCCGTAACCCACGGTCTACAGTAGGAACAGTAACAGAAATTTATGATTTTTTGCGCCTTCTCTATGCACGGGCAGGTGAGGCATTTTCTTATCAAACAGGCGAGAAAATGACCCGTCAGTCGCAGGACCAGATTATTGAGCATATTCTTGAACATTTTGATGGACAAAAACTAACTATCCTGGCGCCAATCATAAAAGGGCGTAAAGGGCATTATCGGGAGTTGTTTGTGGAGATTGCCAAGAAAGGATATACTAAAGTTAGAGTAGATGGACAGATTCAGGATATTGTTTCAAAGATGCAACTGGATCGGTATGCTATTCACGATATTGAAATTGTGATTGACCGGATTATTGTTACAGATAAAGACCGGTATCGTTTGTCTCAATCCATTGGAAAAGGATTGACAGAAGGAAAAGGAATTATCTTTACACAGGATGAGAGTGGAAATGTACAACCCTTCTCTCAGTTTTTGATGGATTCCAGTGGTTTGTCGTATGATGAGCCTGCTCCCAATACATTTTCATTTAACTCCCCGTATGGCTGGTGTCCGGTTTGTAATGGCTTGGGAAATATTGAAGAGATAGACCCGAATGCCGTACTGCCTGATCATTCACTAAGTATTACCCGAGGAGCTATAGCTCCTTTGGGCGAATACAGAGATATATGGTTCTTTAAGAAGCTGGAACCCGTATTAAAAAAGCATAAACTGACATTATCATCGCCTTTAAACAAATACTCAGAAGAGGCTATCAAAGACCTATTGTACGGTTCTGACAGTACATATAAGATACCCAGTGAGAAGCATGCTGGAACCATGTACGAGTACAAATATGAAGGTGTAATCCATTACCTCACACAACAAGAAGAATTCGGTTCAGAAAAGACAATGCAGTGGGTACAAGATTATAAAACCATACGAACCTGTCCGGAATGTAATGGAGCCAGATTAAAGAAAGAAGCCTTATATTTCAAAATAGCTGATAAAAACATTGCTGAGCTAGCCTGGATGGATATTAATAAGCTATCGGAATGGTTTAGTGATGTAGAGACCCGATTAACAGAACGGCAAAAGATTATTGCTACAGAAGTATTGAAGGAAATTCGCAAACGTATCGGGTTTTTATATGATATCGGATTAACCTACCTGACGCTGGATCGTCCAATGAAAACACTTTCTGGTGGAGAGGCTCAACGTATACGGTTGGCTACGCAGATAGGAACTCAGTTGGTAGGAGTGTTATATATTCTCGATGAACCCAGTATCGGATTACACCAACGGGACAACGTTCGGTTGATCAAATCCTTGCAGCAGCTTCGGGATATAGGCAATACCGTATTGGTAGTTGAGCATGATAAAGATATGATGCTGGACTCGGATTATATCTTGGATATAGGTCCGGGGGCTGGTCGTCATGGCGGACATGTAGTAGCTGCCGGAACTCCAAGAGAGTTTCTTAAACAGCCAAGTACTACAGCTGCGTATCTAAGTGGAAAGAAAGCTATTGAAGTACCAGAAAAACGAAGAGAAGGAAATGGTAAGTTTTTGACACTCCATAATGCCAGAGGAAATAACCTGAAAAATGTAACACTAAACCTACCTTTGGGACAGATGATTTGTGTAACAGGAGTTTCGGGGAGTGGTAAATCAACATTGATTCATGAAACGTTGTTTCCAATCCTGAACCGGCATTTTTACAATAGCCGTCGCGAGCCTATGCCATATGATTCCATCGAAGGCCTGGAGCATTTGGACAAAGTGATAGAAGTTGATCAGTCACCTATCGGACGTACACCTCGTAGTAACCCCGCAACGTATACAGGTGTTTTTACAGATATCCGATTGTTATTTTCTGAACTACCAGAAGCAAAGATCAGAGGATACAAACCTGGCCGTTTTTCTTTCAATGTGGCAGGCGGACGCTGTGAAACATGTGAAGGTGCAGGTGTGCAGATGATCGAAATGGACTTCCTGCCGGATGTGGTAGTCCCTTGTCCAACATGTAAAGGGAAACGATATAACCGGCAGACACTGGAAGTGCGCTTCAAAGGAAAGTCTATATCCGATGTACTGGATATGACCGTAGAGCAGGCTGTAGAGTATTTTGAAAATCAACCGAAAATTCTTCGTAAAGTACAGATGCTGAAAGATGTTGGACTAGACTATATCACACTGGGCCAACATGCAACTACTCTGTCTGGAGGAGAAGCACAACGAGTGAAGTTGGCAGAAGAACTTTCCAAGAGGGATACTGGTAAAACCATGTATATTTTGGATGAACCTACAACCGGCTTGCATTTTCAGGATATACAGCATCTGCTGGATGTACTTAATAAACTAACAGACAAAGGAAATACTGTATTGATTATTGAACACAATCTGGATGTTATCAAAGTTGCAGACCATATTGTGGACATCGGACTGGAAGGAGGAGCTGCCGGTGGACGTATTATCGCTCAGGGAGTCCCAGAAGAGGTGGCAAAGAACAAAGAAAGCCATACCGCAATATTCTTAAGACAAGAACTGGGAATGGCCTAATGACTTTATTGTCACGAAATAGTAAAATAGAGAGCTATCTGTAAAGATAGCTCTCTATTTTGTTTGTAGCCAGGGATGATTATCTCCATAACAGATTGTAAGAGAATTCTGTAAGTATTGTTTGGCTGTGGGAGCTAGTTGGGGGAACACTTTTTCGAAATCCAGTTGATCTTTACCCCGAATAGCTTTGGATTTGTAGAGAAGTTGTATTTCTGGTTTTAGGATCTTAAGTCTATCTTTCTCAAAGAAGATATCTGTATAGGGTAATTGAACCTGGGTATTCCTTTTATAGACCCAGCAGGAATTTTTTATATCAATCAACATTATTTGAAGACACCAACTGATGTGAGTTTCATCCAGTATCCATATATCCTGAATAGGATGAGTATAATATGTTTCAGACTGATAGGGGAGGAGATGACCCTGTCCATCTGCTACAAAGATCCGTTCGGAAGAAATATAGTTTTTTAGTAAGGACTGATCTTCTCTTTTAATAAGAATATCAATATCTCCATGAGGACGATAGGTATAACCTAGAAACTGTTCTAACGCAATCCCTCCTGCTAAGATCCAGTCTAGTTTACCCAACAGTGACTGAATGGAATAAACAGAAAGTGGTTGCCATTGAGTATACTCTGGAAGATCCATAACAAGTACTCTGTTTCTTTTCACAAAAAATATTCATACGGACTTTATACGCGGAAAAACTTCAGAAGGTCTTTGTAATTAGATTGTTCTGCTACCTGATAATTTTTTTGTCCAACCTTTGCTATATCGATTTGTTGCGCTTTTTGTAAGGTTTTCAACAGACTTTTTCCACCTTTTCTGAAAAACAGTTCCTGCTGATGGTGCAATAGCCTTTGTAGAAATATAGTTTCTTTGGTAATGACTGGTTTACCAAACGAAAGGGCCAGATCAACAGATCCCGAGTGTTCAATATTTTTGAAAGGTAACACTACCACATTGGCCGCATTCATATAGTATTGTACCTGGTCAATGGCAATAAATGCATTATGAAATACAATGCGTGGGTGACTGTCAATTTGTTGCTCAATACTTTTTTCATATAAAACTGAATCTCCCTTTCCTGCAATAACCAGATAGGTATCTTCTCCTTCCAACTCTTTGAATGCTTTGATTAATTCTTCCAGTCCTTTATACGGTTTTACCATCCCCAGAAAGAGATAAATGAAGGCTGTATCGCTAAAATTTAAATTAGTACGTCCTTCTTTCCGAGTAGCTGTATTGGGATAGTAGTGATGATAAGGAACATCCTGAATGACATATATCTTATCCAGCGGAATCTTGAAAAATCGTGATGCTTTCAGACGGGTAGAATCAGAATATACTCTGATTCTGGAACACCGACGCAAAAAATATCTATATATAACATGCTCTATCTTTGTCCATCTCCCTGCATGATTACGCATGTTATGTAGAGTGTGGAGAATTGGTGTTTTTCGTATATGAATAAGGTATTGAATTTCAAACCAGAATAGGAAACATTTCAGTAGTGTAATAAGCAGTGTTTTGCCCAGAATAAAACTTTGTATCCAGTCATAGTAAACAACATCTGGTTTATGAATACGGATAGCCTTCCAAGTAGCCAGAAAACGCCCGGAAGGCGCTTTGGCAACTTGTAAGCCATCTTTCTTTAAAAAGTCGATGAGTTGATACTGAAAGGGATTATTTGGCCCGGCGTCTGGAAGAAAAAGTATCTTTTTGTTCATTAAGCTGCTCTTAATTATTGAAACCAGGGTTGGTGATGCAATTGATACAATAATTTGCTGTTACGTTGCCCAATAACCTTGGCTGGTATACCCCCTACAATACTCATAGCTGGGACATCTTTTGTGACTATACTTCCTGACGCTACAACTGCCCCTTTGCCAATAGTAATTCCAGGTAGAATGGTGACACGTGAGGCAATCCATACATAATCTTCAATGGTCACAGATCCACCTTTATCCCGATGATAATCATCATGTACATCATGCTCCAGTGTCCAGATATTGGTTTCCTGTGCAATATCTACATTGTTGCCAATAGTAAGTCGTCCTCCTCTGCCATCCAGGAGTACATTCCTGTTAATCACACAATGATCACCAATAGAGATATTTTTCCCTTTACGAATTTCCAACCCCATTAGTGCGTTACTTTTCTTGCCTACTTTCAAAAGCACACGTCGGATAAAGAACATTCGTATACTATGAAAAGGAATAAACATAATCCATCTATTGAGCAAGTAATTCCAGAATGCAACAAGAAATATTTTGAATGATGTGATCATGTGTATTGTATGAGAATAGATCAAACCCTAATAGATTATCCTGCTACCAGGTCCTGTGCAAATTCTCCAAAGCTTTTAAGTTTAATCTGTTTTACTACCTGCTTGTTGTAGGTAAGCAAGTCTTGTTTGTTAGTTTGAAGCTTTTGAACAAATACCTTAAATTCTTCTGCAGAGTGAACAATATTGGGCGCGTTCATGCTCATCAGATACTTATCGTTCTGAAACTGATGAACAAAGTTATGAAGGGATAAGATACCTCCGCCTAAAAATTCTGGAAAATCCAGGATTACAGAAGGTGTATTGATAAAGCAAGCTTCAAGTCCCATGGTAGTCCCTAAATGGATGAATGCTTCTGCATGTGTAATCTTATTATACTTTTCATAAATCTGTTCTTCCCCAACTGAGAGATTCTTGGAACGGAATTGATCATCCAGAACTACATTGGGTAACTTTTTCAGATTTTCGTAATAACTCCAGTTAGTCAAGACAGGGTAGGGGCGAACCACTAGTTTTAAAGGGGATTGCATTTCTTGGAGCCAGCGACTTATCTGCTCAATAACCTGGATTTCTTTGACAGTTAACACTGGGATACCAATTGCACAACCAAAGTAGATATAGTTAAAGTCATAAGGAGTTGGGGCAGGTGGTTGTTGCAGAAACTCATAAACATAAGCAAACTGAGATGATCCTGAAATTTGAATTTTGGCCGATTCTATATTCTGCAAATCAATCAGATCATGCTTTAATCCTTCATGCCATACCAGATAACGTACCTGTTCCGAGTATTTTACATGTTTACAAGGGTGGTCCCAGCTGTATACATATACCTTAACTTTTTTGTTTTCCTGGATCAAGCGGGAAAAAAAGTAACTGTCACTGATATCAGTAAAACAGATAAACTGATCGATATCATCAATCTGAGTATTTCGTTTGTAACTGATATTTTTCAAATAGGTATCATAGCTAAGAAATCGGGGGAGCTTCATACTCAGATTAAGTCTCGAATAAGCTTTCTGTTGCACATTCTCTTTTTCGCTTAATGAGATCTTAAAATACTCCATCAGATAAAAGTTCTGACGACTTTTAGGAAGTTTTCCAAAGAATCGAAACAGATTGTCCCATATTTTATTGATAAAGCTATTTTTATGCTCATCTACTATACGTATCTCTGCATTACCAGCATGCTGTCGAATAATATCTTCATCAGCTTTTCTTACAAATAGTACTACTTCATGTTGTTGATTTACGAGTTGAATAACTTTTCTGACATCATTACGGAAATCAAAGAAATGTACCGCGAATCCAATCTTCATTTAGTCACTTGTTTTAATGCGTTTTTCGCCTTTGCAGGCAATATCTTTTTTAGTGTCCAACGTAATTTGTCTTTCCAGGTTGGAAGGAAGAAGAAACCAGATTTATGAAAAGTGAAATAATCAGCTTTTTTATCTTCTGTAATCGTAAATGGATGTGTGATATGTTCCATTGATTGAGTAGGAAGATAGGCAATTTGTTTATTAACCTGTGTCGTATGGGTTGCATCAGCTGTAAATCCTATGTTAGACACCAGATTTACAGTAGGAAATATGGAAATTCTGTTCAAATACCAATTGGCAAACATCCATTGATAGTCCCAGATATCTTTTCGTTTTCCACCTTTTAACATCTCCAGTTTTCGGTGCCAGAAGGCTTTCTCTGCCTGAGATGCGCTTTTCTTTTCAATAATGTTTTGCTTTACAATCGCATCCGCATCCTTGATTGTAAAGCTATATTCCTGCCAGCGATTTTTCCATGTTGCCCATCCCCAGATAAGAAAGTATTTAGAGAAATAGTAAGATCCATTTGTTATTGCCTGATGAGGCAGGCATGTATACCCTCCTATTTGCCCTATTGTAAGGTTGTCAGCGTAATAATCCAGAAGGATTTCACAAAAAGAAAAGAAGCTTGGATTTGGTAAACAATCATCTTCCAGTATGATGCCTTGTTCTACATGCTTAAAAAACCATGTTATGTTTTCTGCTGGACCAACACCACAACCCAAATTATCCTCTCTGAACAAAGTTTGTACTTCACAATCCCAATCTACCTGGGTTGCTATTTTCCGTGTTTTTTGGCATAATTCCCTTTCACCCTCTTTATCAGGTCGAGGGCCGTCAGCAGCTATGAACAGTTGCCTGGGCTTTGCTCTCCGGATAGCTTCAAAAACCTGAGCTGTTGTTTCCGGACGGTTGAATATCATTAATAATACAGGCGTTTTCAAGCTATGAGTTTTTACTGGAGTCAAACAATCCGCGAATATAGCCTATCCGTGCATATACTATACATTTGAACCAAAATACTTCCGGGTTGTATGTTTCTTTTCTTATATAAAAAATATGGGATGGATTACGTAGGAAACCATAGATATATGTACCCAATTGTTTTACCCATTGAAGGGGTGTTGGTTTTTCCAGTATTCTCCACATAAGAGCATCTGAGTAGCCACCCCAGTAATATCGTTTGGTAAACCATGATTGGTTAAGTCGGCCACTGGGTATATGATGACCTACTTCAATAGCAGGGTCATAGTAAACCTTATAGCCGGCATTACGTATTCTGATAGCTATTGCTGTTTCATCACCAGAAAGCAATTTATCTCCTTTACGACCTAGTGCTATATCAAATCCGCCATATTGTGCAAGTAACGTTTTTTGGAAACTCATATTAACACTAAAAGGGAGCTTTTTATCAAGGAAAGTTTTCTCTGGGCTGTAGTCAATTAAAGACAATGCTCCATATAATTTGGGGTGTAACCAGTCTGGTGGTTCCTTTTCCCAGATAGGAACAACCTTACCACCTATAATGCCTGGAGAGGGAGAGACATTCTGAAAGCCAGAAACTATTCTTTCAAGCCATTCCTGTACAGCTATTGCATCATCATCCATAAATACTACGTACTTTCCCTGAGCTTTTTGCCAGCCTATATTACGGGCTTTGTTTGCACTTGGTTCTGAACTATAGACATAATGCAGATTTAGACTATTGCTGGTAAGATGTTTTTCAGCAATTTCTTTTGTTTTATCTGTAGAAGCATTATCAATAATAATTACTTCATAACTTTCCTTTGCTAATGTTTGAATAGATAGGCTATAAATAGCTTTGTCAAGATAAAAATCTCGATTATGGGTTGCGATAACAACTGAAATTAGTATTTTCTGTATTTGTGTCAATCAATAAGAATTTTGTAGTTAGAGTTTTTTCAGAATTGTGTTGTTAACAACCAATATGTAATTACATTCTCTTAGAGTTGATGCCAGTCAAGTGGTACTATATGTGTAGATCTTTCACTATCTATATTTGCCCATTTCTTAGGAGCAACAATTTTTTTCTCTTTATCTGGATTTAGCCAGGCTCCCCACCAACTAAAAGTACTGTTTGCGATTATATGATGTTTACATAAACTCATCAGTTGCATATCTTTATAGCTTTGGCTACCTTTATTATGATTGATAACAGTAAATGGAAAAGGTATATCTATATTATTGACAGTCCACTCAATGTCATCTGAAAAAATGAAAAAATGAGGATCAGATACATTATCTTTTATCCAGTGGATAGCTTTATGATAATAATCAATATCACATGTTCCAAATACTTGCTGATATTCTGGGTTTGACACATAGTCACCACGTCTTACATGCAGACTAACCGCATTCTTTTGAGTGATAGTCTCAGAAATTATACGATTTTGCTGATCCAATGGTTCTTTGAACTGAAGGTCTTTTCGCAGAAGATCTTCAATATCCTTGAAATACTTTTCATTTTGCCAATATCCGTCCAAATATATAGTTGAAGCTGTATTTAGTATTCTGGGATCAAAAGCGAATTGTTTTTCTAGTACAATGTATCTTTTATAATATGGAAGTATAGGTTGAATCAGATTTCGATTTAAACGGTTCCATAAACTTTTGGTCATATGAGTAACAGATGCAATCTCTTTTTGTGTTGCAATCTCTTCTGATATGGTAAAATGGATAAGTCCATATTCTCTAATACCTTTTTTATACCAGCTAATGTCTAATTTAAAAGGAACTTTATGTTTTATGGATAAATGCCTTCCTAAGGCATACTGGAATAATTGATTTCCCAGGCCTCCATTTAGTCGAACAATAATCACTTTATTAATTTATATATATGAGCAGGAACAATGTCTTTTACTTTTGAATAAACCTCATTTCTAACAATGATTGTATCTGTATCATTCTTCGTGGATATTATGCAATCTGGAATGAATGCAGTACTTTCAAGTACTTTACTTGGATTCTCTATGTTAATATGTTTTATAGTTATTTGTGATTTTGACGCATCTTGTAAAAAAATCCAGAAAAGATAATCTCCATCATTGATACCCAAAATCAATCCAACTTTATTCACACCCAAGGATGAAATATAGTTTCCTATTTTCTGATATTGATGGCTTTGTTTATTGTAAAGTTCTTTGTAGCTTTTTCGGTAGATAGTGTAGTACTGGTTGTAGTTATTCGGAATAATGGGCTTATTATTATTAAAAAGGATACAGAGTAGAGCAAAAAACAATAATACAATAATTACGCTAGTGTTGATGGCTTTTCGCTGACTTATTATAATTGCGCACAATGGCATAAATAATAAGAATAATGGTAAATGTAACCGCACATGCCATTCTTGCCATCTTAAATAAATGCAGAAGAGAAAAAATGTGATAATACAACTTCCCAGATAAAGATAGGCTATCCTGTTGCTAGAGAATAGATCATTCTTATACTTCAGGAAGGCAAAACATGTGAAGATTAGTAAGAGAAAATGAAAGAAGTTTCCAGAGGCACTTTCATCAAAATCACGCCAGCTTTCATAAAAAGGCAAATTACCACTGCTAAAATAAGTAATATCAGGATCATGCATTGTTAAGCCTAGCCAGTGATGTATTTTTAATGTGGCTAATCTTATTGACCGATTCCAGTAGTAAAAAGGAGTTCGTAGATGGAGATCTATATTTCGAATGACATTCGATGTTAATTTAGGAAGAGTATGGGATGCATTTACATAAGATGCTCTTTCTTGAGAAGTCCCTCCTAATATATGTCCATAAATTTTGTGATTTCGATAGAAATGGCCCGTGTTAATGAGTAATATACTTATTAATAGTATTGTTATCAGGGAGATGACATACCTGAACTGTTTTTGAATAAATAGCAGATAAAAGCCCATCCAAAAACAGAAAGGAAATAACCATAAATAAGATGTTGATTTTGTAAATACTGCAATACTAAGGGCTAAACCTGTACATATAGCTGCTAAAACAAAAGAAGAAAGTTTGCGTAATTGCAATATAAAATACACGCAAGTTAATACCCAGAAGGAACTGACTAAATCATTTTGTGTACTGTTGCCTTCCAGAATTGCTAATGGTAAAGTTATTGCAAGAAACATACTGACAATCTGAGTAGTCCTATTTGTTCCAAGTTCTTTTCCAAGAAGAGAGACACTAATAAGAATACCTATAAGAAAGCTCCATTGTACCAAATTTGCCCACTGATCCGTTCCACTTAGTAACTGGAGATGAAGAATGATATATTCCGCAAAGGGGGGTTGATAATGTTGTCGTATAATGTGAGAAGGATAATGATCTACACTTTGGTTCTGAATCCAGTGCATAACCCTTGCCATGTGATAAGTCATTGAATCCCAGGTGTTAGGTGGGGTCATCAAACCAATTGCAAATAATAAGATTAATAAGCTTCCAATAGAAAAAATAAGTACTTTTTCATAGATAGAGAGAGCCTTATATAAAAGAATAATATACCCCTTAAACTCTGTAAGTGTTAAGAAGAATGTTTTTCTTAAAAAGAATATCAATAGTATAGATGAGCTGAGCCAACAAATTAACACATTAATGAATGTAATAGAATGAAATAGGCTCAGAACTTCTGTAAAAAGAATTAGTTGGGTAGACCAGCCAATTGTGGCAATTAGAAGTACGACTCGAAATGATCGGACTTTTAGTATAGGGTAAGTAGAAAGAAAGAGTAAGAAGTAATTAAGAAAAAGTATACATGCTAACATAAATATACCAAACAAACCATGAAAATAGCTCCAATATTAACTCCTTATCTGGTTATTTCAAAATCGATAGATTTTCAGAAATATTGCTGATATAAGAAAAAGAGGAAAAGTAGTATCCATAAAATATCGACAAAGTGCCAATACTGGCTGATAAGTAATAAGCGGAATTGGTTGGGAGGGTTCACACTATAAATAAAACTATCTATATATGTGGTTCGTTTGAGAGCCTGGACCAATAAAATACTTAGAAAAATAAGCCCACCCAGTACATGGAGTAGATGAAGTCCTGATATAATATATAAAAAGGCTCCTGCTGTACTTTTATGAATAACAATGCCTTCCTGAAACAATGTCTTCCAGCCTATTATCTGAGTAATAATAAATAGAATTCCTAAATCAAGTGTTGATGCTAGAAACCATTTATAATGTGTAAAGCGATCTTGGCTAAATGCTTTGTTTGCCAAATGGAGTGAGACACTACTTAAAATAATAAACGTTGAACTGATCCAGAAAATTGAGGGGATGTTAAAACTTAACCAACCAGGAGTTCCTTTACGAATGATATATAATATTACAAGCAATAAAAATATCAGGCTACTTCCACCAAATCCCAGATATAGCATAAACTGATAAGGGTCTTTACGGTGTGTAAAGAGTCCTGGCAGTGAAGGCTTGGCTGCGGATTGTTGCTCGGATTTGTAAGCCATAGTAAAAATCTATCCATGTATGCTACTAAAAGCGATGGGTTCTAGTTTATCTGAAACATATTTTTACTTGTATTTGTTGCTCATTCTTGTAAAAATAAAAAAACCACAAGATTATTAGAATAAATCTTGTGGTTTTTGTTTAAAGAGATCTTTCACTCTTTGAAACCGCCTTCAATACCTGGCTTATTTTTTAGGTGTTGTAGTTGGTTTAGTTGTTGCTGGTGTTGTAGCAGGTTTTGTTGTGGCTGGAGTTGCTGCCGCTTGAGGTTTAGTAGCCTGTAGTTTTTTCACTACCTCATCTGATAAATCATCAGTAGTAGGGGAGTGGAATAGAACTTGCTTATCCAAAACATATGTATAGCTACCATCTGTTGCTATCTGTTTAATAGCATCCTGAATACGTTTTTGAATAGGCTCGAATAATTGTTTCTCTTTATTAGAAATTTCACTTTGTGCAGATTGTTGTTTAATCTGAAGTTTTTCTTGTAAGGCTTGTAGCTCTTTCTGAGTAGCTGCTTGCATTTGAGGTGTCATAGACTGAAACTTATCTTCTGCATCTTTTACTTTTGCCTGAAAGTCATCTGCGTCTTTTTTTAATTCTTTATCTTTAATAGCAGCAAATTCACGTAATTGAGCGTTGGCTGCTTTGACTTCGTCCAGCTTTTCCAATACAGATTGAGAATCTACGTAGCCAATTTTAAGGTTTTGTGCCTGAGTGATGATGCTTCCTCCCAGTGCCAACAACATCGAAGCAAGAATAATGAATGTTTTTTTCATTGGAATAAATTAAAATTGAGTGAAAGGGTAATAACTGATTTTAAATTTAGCGTTCAGTATAATAAATAATTGATTGTGTGCTGGTTTATTGTATCTAAGTATAGTACTCTATTTTTTCTTATTTGGATTATCATCTTTATCTCCCAGTCCTAATTCCTCTAAAACATAATCTGAATAATCATGTCGGGGATCTGCATAGATCATTATTAAATCAGCTGCTTTGTCAAACATGAATTCCAGTTTTCGGGTTTTCACAACTTTATTAACCGCCTCAAATATTTTGTCCCGAAGAGGTGTCATTAGCTCTTTCTTTTTCAGATATAATAATCCTTCCGGACCATATACTTTCTTGTTGTAATCCATCGCTTCCTTTCGTTTATTTTCAATGGATTGTTTTCTTTCCTGACGCATAGCATCTGTCAAAAGTACTTCCTCTGCCCGATAGTCCTGCTCCATTTTATCTATCTCCATCTGACGATCTTTTATCTCTTTTTCCCATTTGGTTGAAGCTGCGTCTAGTTCACCTTGGACTTTCTGAGCATCTGGCATTTTGCTTAGTATATAATCTGTATCAATGTAGCCAAACTTTTGTGCCAGTACATCTGATACAACTAATAATGCAAATATGAGACCAAATATTATTTTTTGCATACGCTTTAAACGGATATTTACGCTTATTTATCGAATTAACTAACGTTAACAGCGTATTTTTATTCTACTTTAACTAGTGTTTTATAGTAGAAAGCCTTTGACGGTAACTTAAGACCTTCTACTATCTGAATTAACGGATTTGTTGTCCAATAGAGAATATAAATGTTTTTAATCCATTGTTTGATATACCTGGAATAGGGTCAAGTCCTTGTCCAAAGTCAATACCAATTAAGCCAAAGGCAGGCATGAATATTCTTGCGCCAACTCCTACAGTGCGACGTAAGTTAAATGGATTAAATTCTTTGTATGAACCCCAGTTATTACCAGCTTCCATAAATCCAAGCATATAAATCGTTGCTGTTTGGCTGGTTGTGACAGGATAGCGAAGTTCTGTAACATACTTGTTATATACAATACCTCCTGTTGCGTTTCCACTACTGTTTAATGGACCTACTTTTTGTTCATCATATCCACGTAGAGGAATGATATCACGGCCTAATAGGAATCCACCACCCTGCATACCAACCATACCAGAACCTCCCAATACGAAACGTTCAAATGGTGTATAGCCTACATCTGAACGATAACGTCCGATAAAGCCCATGTGTGCACGTGTATGTAATACCAGTTTACCTATAAGGCTAATATTCCATTGAGAGTCGAACATCCATTTGTGATATTCCACCAGACGACTGCTCTCGCTCGATACTCCCAATGTAGTCCAAGGTGGAGTGAAAGTAGCACTTAAAGAGATTGAAGAACCACTACGAGGGTATTGGAAATCACTGATACTGCTACGGGATAGAGTAGCATTTAATGTAACGTTGTGTGATACACCACTAGGGAAGTTTGTTCCATAATAGGTTTGGCTATATTGGTTAATATTATTGTATATCAGGTAAGATAATGACGTACTCAATGAGAAGAAATCATCAGGTACTTTTAACCTTTTTGCCAGACCTACTGTAAATGAGGTAATCTGCAATGCGCGATAAGATCCGTCAGAGGTTCCTAATCTTGCATAGTAGTTTTGAAGCGTTTTACCGAAGTTGTTGCTGTTAATAGAGTGTGAAACGCTAAAACTTAATGTATTTGGCTTTTTGCCTCCAAACCATGGCTCACTAAATGAGATAGAATAGTTCTGGAAGGACTTTCCATTAGCCTGTACCTGTAAGGATAACCGTTGTCCATCTCCTTTTGGTACAGGTCTCCACGCCTGACGATCAAATACTTTTCTACTAGAAAAGTTATTGAATGTTAAACCTACAGTACCTACAAATCCGACAGCACCTCCCCAGCCACCAGATAACTGAATCTGGTCACTTGGCTTCTCTTCGACCTGCCATTCAATATCTACAGTTCCATCAGATGGATTAGGCTGGATATTTGGATTAATCTTTTGTGGATCAAAGAATTGTAGTGCACCTAACTCCTGTTGTGTTCTTAAAATATTCCGACGGCTAAACTTTTGTCCTGGAATTGTACGAAGTTCGCGTAATACTACATAGTCGCTGGTTTGGGTATTTCCTGCTAGTGTTACTTTGTTAATGGTAGCTTGTTCTCCTTCATTTATATGAAGCAATACGTCTACTGAGTCATTAACAACAGAAATTTCTTCAGGTCGAATATCAAAGAATAAATAACCATAATCCATGTATAGGGATGTGATGTCTTCTCCTGTTGGGTTAAATCTAAGGCGTTTCTCCAGATCCTCTATATTATAAACATCTCCCTTTTTAATTTTAAGAATACTTGCCAGCTGTTCATTTGAATACAAATAATTTCCTTCCCAGTATATATTTCGATAGTAGTATTTCTTTCCTTCTTCTATCTTCATATGAATATTAATGGTTTTGCTATTATGGGCAAAGACTGTGTCTGAGATAATGCGGAAGTCACGATAACCATTAGCACTATAGAAATTAGCTAGTTTTTCTTTATCTTCCTCATATTGAGATGCAATGTATTTAGATGGGGTAAAGATGTGGTAGATCTTTTTCTCTTTTGTCTTTTTTAATTTTTTATGGAGCTTGGCATCTGAAAAGATAGAATTTCCGTCAAATTCAATTTCGTGGATCTTTACTTTACGTTTTTTATCTACATTGAAAATGAGAGTTACAGAATTTCCAGGAAGACTTGTATCACGTACCTGATTTACTTTCACTACAGTATTCATGAAGCCTTTGTCTACAAAATACTTGCGAACTGCTAATTGTGTGTTTTTAATAAGTGCATCTGTAACAATCTTTCCTTTGATTAGTTTTATTTTATCTGTTAATGCATCACTTTCTCCTTTTCGTATTCCTCTAAAAGAAAACTTCGCTAACCTTGCTCGTTCAGTTAGATGGATATTTAACCATATCTTATCACCTTCAATTTTAGTTGCTTTAATATCAACGTCTCCGACCAAACTTAATGCCCATATTTTCCGGATAGCTGAACTGATATCATCACCAGGTACAGTAATGCGATCTCCAACCTTCAGACCTGAAACGGATATCATAGAATTAGGATCCAGGAACTGGATACCTGTTACTGTGATCTCTGCGATTTCATATTCTTTTGGTCTATTATAGTTAATATCGACATTATTAGATGTACTACTTCCTGAAGGAGCTATCTGAGAATAGGCAGTTACAGCAAAGCAGCAGGAGAAAAACAGAAGAATAATTTTACGCATGATTGTATATAGTAATCTTTGGCTCGTTCGGTCTGTTGCGAGGAGTATTATTTATAAATATGTGTATACTGATTATATAAAGGCCAGCCTGGACTAATTTTGGTTATGTCTGGTTTAGGGACAGTAAATTATATTCAAGCCAATCAAGCATTGACTTGCTCGCTGATCTTTCCAAAACGACGTTCTCTTTGCTGATATGCTAATATTGCTTCATACAGATTTTCTCTTCTGAAATCTGGCCAGAGAGTATCACAAATAAATAATTCTGTATAGGCAATCTGCCATAAAAGAAAGTTACTGATACGCATTTCTCCACTAGTACGAATGAGTAACTCCGGATCGGGTATATTTTTGGTGGTTAGGTGCTGGCTGATTACTTGGTCTGTAATTTCATTAACAGATAATTCTCCAGATGCAACTTTGGTTGAAATTTGCTTAATTGCTTCTGTGATTTCCCAGCGACCACTATAACTTAGTGCTAACACTAATGAAAGACCTGTATTTCTACTAGTGATCTCAATAGCCTCTGCTAATTCTTTTTGACAATTTTTTGGTAAATTCTGAATATTTCCAATGGCAAGTAACCGCACATTGTTTTTCATCAATGTTTCTGTTTCAGAACGTATTGTAGAAACTAACAACTCCATTAATGCATTCACTTCAGCTTGAGGACGAGACCAGTTTTCTGTTGAGAATGCATACAGAGTCAGGTATTTGATACCTAGCTCTGCACAGGCTTCTGTTGTATCCCGCACGGCTTTGATGGCATTTCTATGGCCAAATACACGCATTGCCCCTTGCTTTTTGGCCCATCGCCCATTGCCATCCATAATAACTGCAATGTGAAGGGGTAATTTTTCTGTATTAATTTTCTCTTTCACAAATAATTGAAGCTGTGATCCACAAAAACCAGAAATGAATGCTCTGGCTGCAATTTGCTAAATCTGAATTGAATGAATGACGCAATTTACTAAAATCTACTGATTTACCGGTTTTTTTAAGATTTTTTAACAAATCTTACAATACGTCTCAGAAATAATTTGTCTGCAAGGATCAGGAAGGTAAAACTCTGGATATGCTATTAGGGCATACGGCTGAATGTCAGAATGAAATTAATAGAATTCAGGACATTGAATTTTGTAGAATGTGTAAGATATAGAAATACCTGTATAAAGGTACATATCTTTATTTTTAGGATTACCGTTTTGAGTAGGATTGGTAATATCTGTACCACTTAAATTATCAAGATAATCTGTAAATGTCTTTCTGGCACCAAATTCAACATTTAGATTCCAGTTTTTATATAAAACATATTTCAGTCCTACTCCAAACGGAATACTAATGCCAGAAAGAGAGTACGTTGGTTTTTTATTTTCGGCTGGATCAAAGTGAAATAGAGCCAGACCTCCAAATAAATAAGGAGATAATGGCATCCGTTTTATATTACTGCGATAATCAAGGAAATTATATTCCATAGTAACCGATAGCTCCTGGATAGAACTATTAAATGTACGATTTCTTGCTTGTGCTAATGGATCATTCTTCCTTTTTTCATCAGATCCATAAATACTTCCTGCCAGTACTGCATATTTGAAGCTTACAGCTTTTCCTGGTGTATGGCGTAAAAACAGTTGTCCTCCTAATTTCGAATATCTGGGATCTATATTAGTTAATATATCCCCTTTATATAACATGGCACCTACTCCTCCACCTACTTCAATATGTTGCGCCTGAACTTTAATACTGGAAATAAGCAAAACTGCGTATATACAAACCGCTATTTTATACAATCGAGAGCTGATAGAATGTGTTGAGTGAGAATGAGCCAACGCTTTACTAAGTTTTGTGATCAAATGAACTATAAGCAAGTTGTTGTGTATAACCAATTCTGGTCTGACAGATATGCTTCTTTTTGTAAGTTACAACGACAAATCTATCAATAAATTTTAAGAGCCTATATTT
The DNA here is from genome assembly GCF_030068605.1 of Xanthocytophaga agilis. Lineage (NCBI taxonomy): Bacteria > Pseudomonadati > Bacteroidota > Cytophagia > Cytophagales > Rhodocytophagaceae > Xanthocytophaga > Xanthocytophaga agilis. The sequence goes on along the minus strand of NZ_JASJOU010000011.1, from coordinate 324,224 downwards.
TATTTTTGGTTTATGTAAAAGTCATTGTGTAGGTTATAAAACAAAAGAGGTCCATTGCGGGACCTCTTTTGTTTTATAGTTATTCTCTCTTGCTTATCTAAACTTAGGACATCTTACTCCTTTCACAAGGATGTAGTTAATATGGAAACCTGTAATCAGATACCAGTCTTTCTCTTTTGGGCTGCCACGTTTATCTCCTGCTGCATATCCTTGTACTGCCTGATATTGTATATTTCCACTCTCAAATGGTAATATACTATAACCTACTCTATCCAACACTCCAATGGTATTCCCATCTCCTCCTAGTTGACGATCAATTCCGTCTGCTGATTTTGGGTCTGCGGAACGGCTCGCCATTTTGCGGGCAAGATCGCTTTTCAATGTTGCTGGATCTGCATAATTGCCGCTCACATCATCCAGGTAATCTGTAAATAAATAGCGATAACCAATTTCAAAAGATACATCCCAACGTGTGGAAGCTTTATAACGAAAACCTACTCCAAATGGAATGGCTATCTGAAACAATGAATAGGATTTTCCTTCTGTTTGTAAAGGTTGCAATGCTACCCAGTTTCCAGGATTGCCTGGTTCCTGAGCTTTCGGATTGAAATAAAATCCTGCAACTCCTCCAAATAGATAGGGCACAAACTCTGGCCTGCGAAGATAGCTTTGACGGTTTTCCACAAGATCTAACATCCCTACAACTGAAAGTTCGTAGATACTAGTTCTGAAGGAATTATTCCTCAGATAACGGAAAATGGCATTTTTATCTGTAGGTTTTTGAGATTCGTAATCATCACCCCGAAGACGACCATAATTGAATGCAAATCGGGTGCTGAACCGAGGTGTCATGCGATGTATGGCATGAATACCAATATTATAACGGGTAAACTTAAGATCTGTACTGGTAAAGTTCTCCGCAGGAGTAATATCTCCAAAATAGTTCATTGCATTGATGCTGCCCCCAATACTCCAGTATTGTTTGCTTTTTGTAAATCGCTGGGCGTGTAATTTGCTCACAGTGAGTGTGCTAATGAACAAACATAGGAGTAAAAGTCTTCTAAACATAGATCGTTCTATTATATGATAATGCCTTGTATGAGGCAAAGGCATTGATTATCAATATACCTGAATTTCAAAGCGCAATTTATAAATATAATTCTTTAAAAATTCAAATAAAACGTTAATTTCTTACGTCGTACCCCCAATTCAATTTATTACGCAAAGTATAGAGGAAATTTTCATGATTCATTTTTACCAAACGTGCTTTAAAGTTCTCTTTGCGTACGGCTAATTGCACTGTAGAATCTACAGCGCGGGAACGGGAATCTAACGAAACCAAATAATAACGGCTTCTTCCTTCGATTTCAAATGAAATTACACTAGAATCAGAAACTACTAGTGGGCGTACATTTAGGTTGTGAGGACTTACTGGAGTAATAATCAGGTTACTGGACTGTGGCAAAACTACAGGACCACCACAACTTAGTGAATAGGCTGTGGAACCTGTAGGAGTAGAAACAATAAGGCCATCTGCCCAATACGAATTTAAATATTCACCATCAATGAATGTATGGACAGTAATCATTGAAGAAGTGTCTCGTCGTGTTATGGTAAATTCATTGAGACCAAATGGCAAACCCTCAAACAGATCTCTGTCTGATTCCAGATGAATCATTGTTCGATCATCAAATGTATAATGACCATTAAATAGATTATCAAGAGCATTTCCTGCTTTCTCAGGTGCTGTAGTTGCTAAAAAGCCCAAACGACCTGTATTGATACCAAGTATAGGTATTTGTCTTGAGCCAATATGAGTGATAGCTTCCAGTAATGTACCATCTCCTCCGATACTGAAAAAAAAATCGGCGTCCATGATCTGACTTCGGCTGCTGTATATAGCCGTTTCTTTCTTCTGGATACCCATTTTTTGTAAAAAAAGCTCAAATGGTTCAGATAACTGTATTTCAACACCACGGTCTGTCAGTTCATCAAAAAGCTCCTGAATATATGGCTTGGTTTCTTCTTTAAAGTTTCTTCCGTGGATGACAATCTTCATTTGTCTGTATTTCGGTTTATTGCTTATCCTGTTGGTTATACACTCTAATGGATAAACAAATAAAAATTACTGGGGATATTTAATAGTATAAATGTTGCTCAGGATACTAAATGAAACAAACTTTTGATATTGTCAGTATTGGAAAAGATTAGATGCTAAGATATTTTAGCAACATATCAAGACGTTCTTTGTCTTCATCATGCCCACTTTCATGTTGATATTTAGCAATTACATCATACTCAAAGCGCTCAAATGTTGCAATAATACGTGTAATGTCCATCCGGTTAATCTTGATGGTTAGCTGTATCTTAGATTTATCATAAGGATATGTATTTACATAACTACTCACAATTTTTGCGTCATTGGATTCTACCAGCCTGCTAATCTCTGTTAGAGAATAATCCCGTTCTTCCATCAAAAGCACAAGTGTACTTCCAGGACTTTGTTCCTGTGACTGTGCAAAGAAAGCAAGTGTTTCATCTACTACAATAGTGCCTACGTAACTTTGATCTGTATCTACAATAGCTATAACCTGCAAATGATTCTGCTTTGCTGTTTTTAATACATCTAGGTAGGGTTCGTGACGAAATGAATATATTTCCTGAGCTTCCAGGGTAATTTCTGCCAGGCTTGCTGCGGGTTGCTCTACTAATACAGATTGACTTACTAATCCTAAGTATTCACCATCATTCACCACAGGCAATTGAAACAAATGAAGCTCCTGCATCCAATCCAACGCAAATGTTGCAGAGTCTGTAGGTTTTAAAAGGGGAATCATTCGGTTGAGAAACTCTTCGGCTATCATAGTTTTAGGCGTAATATCTATCGGATAAGCGAGCATGATCAAAGAATTAACCTTTAACAATCTTAACTAAATAATTACTTGATTTCCTGTTGTTTGTCACTAATAAAATTCATTCGTAATATTTTTTGGATTTGTTAATAAAAACATATCCCAATACTGTATGTAATTAGATTGCAGTGCTGCTTATCTTACTTGTTAAGATATAGAATTATGTCTCAAAAACCTTGCCGCAGGTAGATAATTTTCGAGTTGTTAGTGAAGCACCTTTTCAACATTTTTTTCGACAGTTAGCCATTCTGTAAGTATCCTGTTAAACAGATAGGGTTGCTCCATCATTGGTGCATGGCAACACTTATCAATAAAACGTAATTCAGAGTTAGGCATTAACCTGTTGAACTCGTGTGCTACATGTGGAGGAGTAATAGTATCATTTAAACCCCACACTAATAAAGTTGGTACGGTAATCTTCGGTATTTCTTCTGCCATATTGTGGCGCTGCGCTGACTTGGCAATAGCCACAATATTCATACATTTGGATATGCTGTTAGTTATCTCAAATACTTCGTCAACTAACTCTTTTGTTGCTGTATTTGGATCATAGAAAGTATATCCAACTCTTTCTCTGATATAATCATAACTTCCTCTCTTGGGAAAAGAACCTCCCATAGAGTTTTCAAATAATCCTGAACTGCCTGTTAATACAAGTCGTTTTACATTATGAGGGTTATTCAATGTATATACCAATCCGATATGTCCTCCCAACGAATTTCCTAACAAAGTTAAGTCATGCAAATCTTTATGGGCAATAAATCCTTCAATGAATTCTGATAACCCATCAACACTAGCTTCTTTATAGGGCATCTCATAAATGGGCATTAGAGGAATAACCACCCGATAATTGGATGAAAATCCATTAATTACCCCTTCCCAATTACTTAAAGCACCAAAAAGACCATGTAATAATAGCAGTACTTCTCCCTGGCCTTCGTCAATATACTGGTATCCTGCTGATTCTTTAATGGTAAAATTCATAAGTCAGTTGTTAACAGTTCATTAATTCTATCATGTATGAATGACAAATTGAGTATATGAAAATAGTTGTAGATAAACAAAAACTTTGCGCAATTTGCCTTTCAATGTTTGGCGCAAAATAGCGCAAAAGGACAATATTTCAATAATTCCGGACAAAGTTTACCCAATTATTTATCATTTGCAACCCATATTCGGTAAGTGCTGCTTCTGGATGAAATTGTATGCCTCTGATAGGCAGTGATTTGTGTTTAAATGCCATAGGTTCATTCATTTCTGTCCATGCCAACAATTCCAATGCCTCCGGTAAATCTGATAGAATTAGAGAGTGGTATCTTACAACAGATAAATAAGTAGGTAAACCTGTAAATAATTTGTCTTCAGAAATACACTGTATATACGAAAGCTTTCCATGCATGGGTTGTTCTGCTCTGACTAACTTTGCTCCAAAGTATTGTCCCAACGCCTGATGCCCCAGACAAATTCCTAAAATTGGTTTTCTGGATATATAATAATCTATAATTTGAAGGAGATTTCCTGCTTTTTGAGGGGTCTCAGGGCCAGGAGACAACACAATAGCTTCATAATCGTGTTGAATAATCTCCTCTACCGATACATTATTTCGTACAATATGATATTCCGCTCTACATTGCAATAGGTAATCTGCAAGGTTATAGGTAAATGAATCAAAGTTATCTAACAGGAGAAACATACATGAACAGTAACAACCTTCCAGTCATAAATGACTAAATGGGTTGCTTAAGGATTTTTATTAGCTATGTTTATAGAACAATCTATATATTTTAACTCTTTGTAAACACATCAGTTTTGATAGATAGTTCATTTATCTATAAATCTGGCAGGTTATATTTTATACATATAGCCAAACTTATATATTTGCGGCATTATTATTGCTTGGAGTTATTAATAAGGGGAATATTTAGATTTGTTCTAGGATATTGCTAATACGTGGTTATTATATGAGGTAATGTAATAAATTGAATATAAGATGGTTGTTTTTTTCTGTAATAATAATGCGGTATCTATTACTACATCCTGGTAAAGTCCTATATTTGATGCCATATTGAATTTTTTTCTGAAATAAAAGTTTTTTCCTGCATAATGGTTACTTTCTGAAGGATTATCTTACAAATAATATAGATTTAAAATTACAGTAACAGAAATGTTATGCAGGCAACATACATTTGCAAAAAGTAAGTTTTCTTCATATACTTTTGTTTGGTTAGGGGAATGGGTTGTTCGTTTCGGACAACCTATTTTTTTTAGTCAGCTCCTAATAACGATTGATAGTCAATAGTTTGCCATTTGTCTTCAATTCCCTCGATTTCCATAATTTTATCCAGAATAGCATCGTGTTGTTTCCCAACTTCCAGTGCATCGAAATATGGGATAGTAGTAAAGGATATCATAGTATATAATGGTATCCATTGATCTGGAAAAAGCTGGTTAAGGTGAGCGTCAATTTTTTTACGAAGTAAAAAGCGAGGATCTGCTACCTTGTCGCGCATCTCTACAAAATTTTGTAGAGCTAATTCCGCAATTGCATCAGCATTTGACTTACGTGATTTCTCATATACTGATAAAATTGTATTCCAGTCATTATTATATTGATCTATAATCTCATCCAGTACAACACAATCTTCAAAACCACAATTCATTCCCTGTCCAAAAAAAGGAACGATGGCATGTGCTGCATCTCCAATTAGAGCCACCTTATCTTTGTAGGTCCAGGGGAAACAGCGAACGGTTAATAATGCAGATGTCGGATTGCTGAAAAATTCCTCAGTAAGATCTGGCATAAGAGGAAGGATGTCTGAGAATGTTTCTTCAAAAAAATGTAGGATTTGTTGTTTTGTTTGAAGTTGTTCAAAGGATGGATTCCCTGTCCAAGGAAAAAATAATGTACAGGTAAATGTTTTATCAGGATTAGGTAATGCAATAAGCATAAAATGTCCACGAGGCCAGATGTGAAGTGCATTGGGTTCTATTGCCCAGTTGCCATCTGCAGTAGGAGGAATGGTTAACTCTTTATACCCATGTTCAATATAATCCTGTGAGTAGTTAAACAATGGTCTTTTCATCATAGCTGATCGTACAGCAGAAAAGGCTCCATCCGATCCAAATATCAAGTCAGGCTGAAGAGTGGACTTTTCCTCTGATTCTGCTTTATTTGGTGTAATACGCGTTATTTCCAATGTGTTTTTTTGCAAATCGATAGAGGTACATTTGTGTTCAAATACAAGCTGTACTCCATGTCTTTCTGCTTCATTCATTAATGTTTGATTAAGCAGACTTCGGGAAACGGCATAAATGCATTGATTATCCTTTCCATAGGGTTGAAAGGCAAGATTTCCTTTGGTATCGTGTATCATTCTGCCATACATAGGTATAGCAAATTTTTTCACTTGCTCTTCAACGCCTACTGCCCGCATGGCTTGCCAACCTCTTTCACTCATCGCCAAGTTAATGCTACGTCCATCTTCCCAGTTCTTAATTCGCAAGTCGGGGCGTTTTTCTATTAATTGTACCTGATGTCCTCTTCTGGCCAATAAACTTGCTAATAAAGAGCCTACTAAGCCTGCTCCCAGTATGGTGATATTTTTCAATGACTTGATTTTTAATTAGATAAATAATAGAACTGATTGGAGTCTGTACTATTTGACCAATCACTTATATAATGTTTACTTCCCGTACACACCTACTTAAAGTTTCGCCACAACGATAAATGTCTTCGAAACTATTATATAATGGTACAGGAGACAAACGAATAACATTAGGTTCTCTCCAGTCTCCGATAACTCCTGCATCTGTAATCTTGTCAAAAATTTGTTTGCCATTTATCGCAGCTAGCATGGATAACTGACAACCTCGTTCTTTACTATTAGATGGAGTAATGATATGTAGAGTCTGATTGAGTATAGGATCGTTTTGAATAAGAAATTCCAGATAGCCTGTTAACAGAATACTTTTTTGTCTTAAGTTTTCCAGACCTGCTTCCTGAAAGATATCTAGTGAAGCACGATGAACTGCCATTAGTAGGATAGGCGCATTGGCTAATTGCCAGCCATCAGCCCCATGTTGAGGAATAAATCCTTTTTTCATTTGAAATCTGGTGGCTTCGTCATATCCCCACCATCCGGCAAGTCTCGGCAAATCAGGATTGCTGGCATGTCGTTCGTGTACAAAGGCGCCAGAAATTCCACCGGGACTGGAATTGAGGTATTTGTAGCTGCACCAGACTGCAAAGTCTGTTCCCCAATCATGCAAATGTAGTGAAACATTACCAATAGCATGTGCGAGATCAAATCCTACATAGGCACCTGCTTCATGCGCTGCTTTAGAAATAGCCTGCATGTCAAAAACTTGTCCAGTGTAATAGTTTACGCCACCAAATAAAACCAATGCTGGTTTGTTTTCAGGATTGATTATAGCTTGGACTATATCTTCTGTATGGAGGATATGCTCACCTTCTCGTGGCTTAATTTCTATAATAGCATCTGAGGGATCGAAACCATGAAAGCGCACCTGCGACTCTACTGCATACTGATCAGATGGAAAAGCCCCTGCTTCCATAATGATGAGATATCTATCTGAAGTAGGCTGATAGAAAGATATCATCATAAGATGCAGATTCGTAGTCAGGTTATTCATGGCTACTACTTCATGTGGTAATGCGCCTGTTAGATTACTTAAGAGAGGACGAAATTGTTTGTGGTAGGTAAGCCAGGGTTGTTTGCCTAGAAAATGACCTTCTACGGCAAGGGTTTGCCAATGAAGCATTTCCTGTTCAATCGTATTCCGGGCTGCTTTGGGTTGTAAACCAAGAGAGTTACCACATAAATAAATAGCTTCCTGATTATGTATAAGAGGGATATGAAAATAGTTGCGAAACTGTTTTAATGAATCTAATGCATCCATTTTTTGAGCAAAATCGAGACTATTTTCATAAGTGATACTGGATATCATAGAGAAAGGGTGATTTTATATTCTTTTATACATCACATCTGAACGTAATACATATTTGATACCTGATGTCACGGGAGATCCTTCATGCTTTTGCTCATGGATAAAGCATAATGCTTTTCCTTTGACAGGTAGAATAGATATATTGTCAAATGCAGTTTCTCCTCCAGTAAAATTGTCATTCAGATAAATCATAAATGTGATACGACTCTCTTCCTGATCATTTCTGTGAAAACGTCCATCAATGTGTCGTTTGAAACGCTGGTCATTTTCATAACGATAAAAACGAAATTGCTCATTCAAGCCAATTGCCTGAGAATCCTCTATCTGCTCAGGAACATAATTCTTTATCTTTTCCCACAGTTGTTGAGCCAAAATCTCATCTGTGTATATAAGCCGATAATTGTTTCGGAGAGACTTCATCATCTGTGATCCTGATGATAAACTTACTTCCGCTTCATCATATCCTGTTTTTTCACTAAATGCAATCAGATCATCACATTCCTGAACAGAAAGAAAATTATCAATTGTCCAGATTGATGAAGTATGTGCTGTAGCCTGCATATGAATTTAAAATAGATAAGTGGAAGATATCTTTTTATAACAACAGATACTAACTGGGTTTCTCCATGAATGTTCCACATTGTTTACAGGTACGTAACTCTGAAGATGCCCAGAATCGGTCCATGATTGCAGGCAGTTGTCCAACAATATCACTGACAGGAGTATATTCTTCGTAAAGTTTATGTCCACAATTTTCACAGAACCAAAGAAATCCATCCAGTTCTTCAGGTTTGCGGTAACGTTCTACTACTAAGCCAATAGAGCCTGCTGTCCGGCGGGGAGAATGGGGAACATGAGGTGGCAGCAAAAACATATCACCTGCTTTTAGATGAATATCTACTACCTGGTCATTTTCGACAATCTTTAAGGTAATTTCACCTTCCAGTTGATAAAAAAGCTCTTCACCGGCATCATCATGAAAGTCTTTGCGGGAATTAGGACCTCCAACAACCATTACAATAAAGTCTTCATTGGCTTTATATACTTGTTGATTACCTACAGGGGGCTTTAAAAGGTGGCGATTTTCGTCAATCCAGGTTTGAAGGTTGAAGGGACGTTGTATCATATCTGTATAGCAAAAGATAATAATTGGACATGCTATTGGCCTTGTAAAACTAATAACATTTTAAATAAATTGGTTCACATAGCAAGAGATACATACCTGTACAAATTCAAAAGCTCGCATTTGCGAGCTTTTGAATTTATTTCTTTTTAAGCCGTTTTTGTTGTGTCTGTCGATGGCTTGGTATTTTTTGCAGGAGTTGTTTTTGCAGGTGTTGTTGGTTTAGCCTTAGTCGCAACTGCCGGAACTGGTTTATCTTTTGCCGGAGTAACTGGTTTTTCTGTTTTTACTTCTTTTGCAACAGGGGGTACAACCTCAGGCTTTTCAGCTTTTATTGTTGGTGCTGGTGTCTTGGTAACAGGTGTACTAACAACTGCTTCCTTCTTAGGTTCTGCTTTGATTGCTGCCTTTTTGGCTGCTTTTACAGATTTTTTTATTTTCGCTTCTGCAGCCTTTTCTGCTTTTTTAACTTTTTTGGCTCCTTTACTAACCTTCTTGGCTATCTTGACTGCACTTTTTTCGATAGACTTCTTAATATCTTTGGCTACTTTAGGATGGATTTCCGCTACAACTTCCTGGATTTTATCTAGAATTTTTGCTGCGATGTCTTTTTTACCAGCTTTCTTGGATTTCATAAGGATATGCTTTAAATGTAGAATGACTTTGCTGTTTTACTAAATGTACCGAAGCAAATCTATTGATTAGGACTTTGTTAAGCAAATGATATTAATCAACTAATGAGCTTAATTTATGTAATTTTTATCTTCAGTATTCTATTATTTTCTGTGTTCTGTCTTATTACTACCAATTAAATCGGTTTATGATAACAACTGACGAGAACACTCCCATAATACAATACCTACACTTACAGAAATATTCAAGGAGTGCTTAGTTCCAAATTGTGGAATTTCAACACTGACTTCTGCCAACGGAAGTAGTTTCTCGTCTACCCCAAAGACTTCATTTCCAAAAACAAAACAATACTTTTTATCAGAGGAAATCGTAAAGTGATTTAGATTTATACTTCCTTCGGTTTGTTCAAGTATTACAATAAGATAGCCTTCATCTCTTAATCTTTTCACTGCTTCTTCACTGGTTTCAGAATACTCCCATGCAATAGATTCGGTTGCCCCTAATGCAGTTTTTGCAATTTCCCGGTTAGGAGGAGTAGCAGTGATTCCACATAACATGATCTTTTCAACCGCAAAAGCATCCGCAGTCCGAAAGGCTGAGCCCACATTGTGAGCACTACGAACATTGTCAAGGAGGAGGATGAAGGGATTTTTTTTTGTATTTTTGAAGGCTTCAACCGAAGGTCGGTTAAGCTCATCCATTGAAAGCTTACGCATACAAGTAAAGAATAATTAGACTGCAAGTTTCTGTTTAATATTTCAAGCATACAAATGGAACGATAAAAATTACGTACAGCATTTGCTGTTCCTGCACTTGTAATCACTATACCTATAATATGAAGACAGAAGAAACACCTCTGATGAAGCAATACAACCAGTTTAAGGTAAAATATCCAGGGGCATTGCTATTATTCAGAGTGGGGGATTTTTATGAGACATTTGGCGATGATGCCATTAAAACAAGTAAGATTTTAGATATTGTTCTTACCAAACGATCCAATGGAGCGGCTTCTGAAGTTCCCTTGGCTGGATTTCCTCATCATGCACTGGAAGGATATCTAGCGAAACTGGTACGTGCTGGGCAAAGAGTGGCCATTTGTGATCAACTGGAAGATCCTAAATTTGCCAAAGGTTTGGTAAAACGTGGGGTAACTGAGTTGGTAACTCCAGGTGTTGCTTTCAGCGATAATGTACTGGATACAAAACGAAATAATTATTTGTCTGCTATTTACTTTGCCAAAGAAGTTATTGGTGTAGCTTTTCTAGATGCCTCAACAGGAGAATTTTTTACAACCCAAGGAGATCTGAACTATATCGAAAAACTATTACAGGGATTTCTGCCTGCAGAGATTCTTTATTGTAAACCTCAGAAGACACAGTTCTTTGACTCCTTTGGTGATAAATATATTACCTATGCGTTGGAAGACTGGGTATTTACTCATGATCATGGATATAATACATTGACTCAACATTTCAAGACAACCTCGCTGAAAGGATTTGGAATTGAAAATCTTTCGGAAGGCATTGTTGCAGCAGGAAGTGTACTCCATTATCTTGCTGAAGCGGAACACAAAAATCTCAAGCATATTGCTCATATTGCCCGTCTGGATGAAGAGCGGTATGTATGGCTTGATAAATTTACGATTCGTAACCTGGAGCTTGTATATCCACAACAGGAGGGCGGAGTGCCCTTGATTCAGGTACTGGATCAGACAGTTACTCCAATGGGAAGCCGATTAATGCGTAAATGGCTGGTATTACCTTTGAAAGAGAAAAAGCTGATAGAGGAACGTCTGGAAGTTGTGAATGAGTTTGTGCAGAACGAAGACTTACAGGAGGAGGTTCTGAAACATATGAAAGCTGTTGGCGATATCGAGCGACTAATTTCCCGGGTTGCTGTTCGTAGAGCAAATCCACGTGATCTATGTCAGTTAAAGAAGTCCCTTACTCAAATTGGGCCTATTAAAGATTGGTTGGCGAATAGTGAATTGCCTCAGTTAAAGCGTTTGGCAGACCGATTACATCCTTGTTTGCCATTGGTAGAACGGCTTGAAAAAGAGTTGCGTGAAGATGCTCCTGCTGTTACTAATCAGGGTGGTATGTTAAAAGAGGGTGTAAATGCTGAATTGGATGAATTACATAAATTAGCTTTCTCAGGTAAAGATTATCTGTTACAAATTCAACAGCGGGAAATTGCAGCTACTGGTATTACTTCGCTGAAAGTATCTTATAATAAAGTTTTTGGTTATTATCTGGAAGTGAGTAATGCACATAAGCACAAAGTTCCGAACACCTGGTTGCGTAAACAAACACTTGTCAATGCAGAACGTTACATTACAGAAGAACTCAAAGTATATGAGGAAAAAATTCTGAATGCTGAAGATCAGATTTTTCAGATTGAGCAGCAGTTGTTTAATGAACTTGTACTGGCAGCCAGTGAGTATACTGCTCAGATTCAGCAAAATGCCTTCGGATTAGCTATGCTGGATTGTTTACTATCTTTTGCACGAGTGGCTGTAAAGAATCGTTATGTTCGACCACATATACGTGATAACAAAGAAGTAAATATCAAAGAAGGTCGCCATCCTGTTATTGAGCAGCAACTACCATTAGGAGAAAGTTATGTGCCTAATAGTATATTACTTAATGACGAAACACAACAGATCATTGTAATTACAGGTCCCAATATGGCAGGTAAGTCTGCTTTGTTACGTCAGACTGCACTGATTGTATTAATGGCGCAGATGGGAAGTTTTGTTCCTGCCGAAGAAGCAACTATTGGACTGGTAGATAAGGTGTTTACACGTGTTGGAGCTTCTGATAATTTGTCTCGTGGTGAATCTACTTTTATGGTAGAGATGACAGAGACTGCCAGTATTCTGAACAACCTTAGTGAAAGGAGTTTAGTACTGATGGATGAGATTGGACGAGGAACAAGTACATATGATGGGATCTCAATTGCTTGGTCTATTGTAGAGTATTTGCATAACCATCCTAAATACAAGGCAAAAACATTGTTTGCAACCCATTATCATGAACTTAACCAACTAGCTGAGGATTTTCCACGCATAAAAAATTACAATGTATCTGTAAAAGAAGTTGGGAATAAGGTAGTCTTCCTGCGTAAGTTAAAAGAAGGAGGAAGTGAACACAGTTTTGGTATTCATGTGGCTCAGATGGCGGGTATGCCTCAAAATGTAGTATTAAGAGCAAATGAAATTATGCACCATCTGGAGACAGACAAGATTCGTCAACAGGCTGAAGAACGTGTTCGGGAAGTACCTAAAAACAATGTCCAGTTTACTTTGTTTGAAGCAGATCCTACTTTACAAAGAGTAGCGGATACTTTGGAAAAAGTAGATGTAAATACACTGACACCTATTGAAGCATTGCTTAAACTTAATGAGTTAAAGAGTATATTGAATAAAAAGAATTAATCTTTTACCATTGGCATTTCAGTGTAAAAGGGTTATCTCACAATGGTTATTTATCATGTGTTGTGAGGTAATCCTTTTTTATGTTTGTTAGTCAAATTACATATCTTTCTTTATTGGGATTAATCAGAAGATAGGAGAGTGATTTGTATCTTTATGTATAGGTACTACGTTATAAATATCAACGGTTTTTGTATGTAAGTGTTTCTATAGTATGAATAAAGAACACTAAATACTGAATGTAAAATTATGTTTCATCTTTATTGAAAGATAGTGCTTCCTGAAGCGGATATTCTATCACAGGAATCTTTATGACAGTTGCCAAAGGTTTTCGGATATTTTTTTACTGTCTGTTAATTCTGACAACTATCCTTGCTGTACTATTATGGACATTACCTCGCTTTTATGAAGAAAGAGCTGCTTCCTATTTAAGGAAACAATTTGCTTTGTATTCAGACCTGCGTCTACAGCACTTCACTACTCGTATTTCATTATTTTCTCACTTTCCGCATGTAACTTTTACTTTTGAACAATTATCTGTTGTTGATACAACGTTTTCTGTTCCATTACAGGTACTGGGAGTTAAGCAGGCAAAATTTACAGTTAATCTACAGGATATTAAGAGGGATACAGTTCCCCTGCAGAATATTCAACTAAAAGGAATCCGTTTTTATCAGGAGATTGATTCAGTAGGACATAAAACGGGATTTCGTTTCAAAAAGCGTAAAACCTCCGGATCAGTTATTGCCACTGCCGCTCGATTTGAATTTCCTCAAATTGAGATCTCAGATGTGCAAGTGCGCACACTGAATAAATATAAGCAAAGTGCATTCTCTGTTCTTGTTAAAAACGCCTCTTTATCTGCAAGTTATGCAGGTGATAGTCTCTTAGTAAAAGGCACACTTCAGGGAGAATCAGAATATATAAAGAATCAGAATATAACACTTTTTCAGGGATGGCCATTTACTGCTACAGCTCACTATGTATACAATGTAAAAGAGAAAAAAGGTACTCTATATAAGAGTGCTATACAGGTGCATCAGGATACAATCTCGATAATGGGGACTCATAAGCGCAGTAAACAAGGTGTTTCACTCGCTATAGATTTGCAGGGTCAGCTAGGATTAACAGAATTACTGAATGAAGCGTTACCTGGTAAACTTAAACCTTATCTTGCTCAGGTATCCAGCAACAGCAAGGTGAAATTTCACTACTCCATTACCGGAAATAGTAGCCCTACTTTACGTCCGCATACACATTTAGCTTTTGTGGTTGCGGATGGAAATATATCGTGGTCAAAAAGCCCTGTTGAACTGAAACATATAGATCTGAGAGGTGAACTTGATAATGGAAAAGATCAAACACCTCGTACCAGCTATATTCGAATTTCTTCATTTCGTTGTCAAACGGATTCTAATACACTAGATGGTAATTTACAGATAACAAATTTTGACTATCCATCTATCAAGCTAGCAATACAAGGATACCTTGCTATTCCTGTGCTGGCTACAATTGTTGCTATACCCAGTCCCTCTTCTTACCAAGGCAGTATTATGGGGAATATGGCTATGGAAGGACCCCTTCATTCTCCAATAGCTGGTTATTTCTCAAAAAGACTTAAATGGAATGGTACTTTGAAAATCCAAAATGGTTCCTGGACTGGAAGTAATACTTTTCAGGCAACTCATGTAAATGCTGATATGAAGTTTGCCAATAATTTATTACACATACAGAATTTGTACGGACGTATCCATAATCAGCCTGTTTCAGCTTCTGGAACAATACAAAATCTGTTAGCATATATAGCTGGTTTTCAACCTGTCGTTAAAATAATATCCACATTAAATGCCAGACAAATTAATACAGAATGGTTTCAGGGATTATTTGTTGCATCATCTTCTATCTTACTCTCTAAAAAGAAAGCTCTGGTACATACTTTTCATTTGTCTGGAACTGGCCCGATACAACAAAAGACTCTCCTTCCTCCATTTATTCAGACAGATATAAAGGTTCAGTGTAGTAAATTATTAGTCGGAAATGATACTATATATAATCTTAATTCACATTTACAAAGTACAGAAACTGCCTTAAACTTCACTCATCTGGCTGGGAGTTGGAGGCAAGGAAAATTTGAGGGGAAACTTTATTTACCAAATGATTTGAATAAACTTAACCAAAGTAGCTTAAAAGGAATTATTCAAATTGAAGAACTTGATTTGAAAAGTGCAATTGGACAAAGATTATCCAGTAAGAAAAACTTTCTCTCTTCTTTATCTTATAATCCTTCTGTAAATAAAGAACTATCACCTTATTTACAGGCATTGATTCAAGGGGCAGATATTGGGGTAACTCTGTCTGTTAGCCAATTACGATTACCAGGAGAGGAGAATATTCAAAAGCTTACGATGCAGATTCAAAAGGAAAATGAGCACGTAGATATATCAGACCTAAAATTTGAGACGACTTTGAATGGAAAAGCATCTGGAAGTGGACAGTTTCATTTACTATCACAACCAGCAAACTCAATTCAGATTTTAGATCCTCTTTTTTCTATTAAGTTGACATACAACTACCTGAATCTTGAAAAGTTAATGAAACAGATTGCTGCAATTGGACATTTGTTACCACGCCGCATTCCCGGTAAGGCTGAGAAGAATATATCTTCAGTAAAATCTCATTCCGTTTATCAACCATGGATTATATTTCCAACAAACTACCAGGTAGATCTTGAAGTAAGATCCGAGAGATTACACTATTATCAGTTGAATGGGTATGAGTTAGCTTTTAAAACACGAATATACCGAAGTCATGCTGTTGTTGATGATTTTGGCATCAATGCATTTGATGGGAAAATAGCCTTACAGGGAACTATTAACTGGAGTAACAGAGCCAGAGAAGTTCCTGTGCATTTGCGGGCAAAGCTGCAACGTATAAATCTGTATAGTTTATTTAAGGCTGCAGATGAATTAAATCTAGATCTGCTTCATAGTCATAATATACGAGGAGAAGTTGATTGTAATCTGTCTGTCCATACCAAACTGGATAATTCGTTTGCGCCCCGTCTATCTCAAACTACGCTGTATTCCAGTGCATTGATTCGAAATATGGAGTTAATCAATGTAGTACCTCTTCAGCAGGCTCTGCGTTTTGTGAAAAAGAAAAAAACAGAGCATATGTACTTTAATGATGTCCATGCACATTTTCTTTTTAGCAAGGATAAATTCTTTACTCCGGGAGTAAAGCTTGACAATAATATATCTGAATTTAAACTAAGTGGATCCTATACTATGAACGGGCCTGCAGACCTGTATCTGGACCTAAATATTTTTGAAGTTCTGTTTGGCAACAATAAGAAACGTATTGAACGCATTCAGCAAGATGTTGATACATTAATGGCGCCCAAAAAGCAGCATTTGCTGGTATATCGTCAGGTTAATGCAGTCAGGACGAATGCATATAAAGTAAAATTCTTTTCTCGTAAGGAGAGAAACTCAATAGATAAAATGCTTCATCATCATTTTAGAGAGCAGTTGCTTGAATGGAAAATCGATACAGTGTTTAGTGTCATAAAAAAGGCGAATATTGATCATTAAATAATTTGATCGATACACACTGTTTAACATATTGTAAGCCTCTAATTTATGTATATTTTTCTACTTTTGCCGGGACATACTTCCAGTTTCACTGTATATAATTTATTATAAAAAATCATTTGGAATAAAATTTCTGATAAGTGGGAAAAAATATTACTAGTATCAAAGGTATTCTTCTTAAAATATTGGCAAAACTCTATGCGAAGATTTCTGTATCCTCTACCTCTGCAAAATTCATTCGCCTAGTAGTTTCCAAGATCACAGATGGATCATTTAATTACTTTAAAGTATTTAATCCAGACAGTAAGCAGCTCTATTTTTATTATAGAGAATCTCCTAAACCTAGTTTTTTCGAAGAAGGTATTGGATATCTGAACCCTGCTATTCAAGAGCAATTTCGATCTGTAAATAAATCTTATACAACTCATATCGGATATCTGAGTGAATATGTTTTTGTGCATCGTAAACCTTGTATAATTGAGCCCAAACAAGGATGGGCTATTGATATCGCTACAGATCAGCTGATTTATCCATCAATTCCATATCAAAGTCTGATTGCAGAACCTTACCCTTCCTGGATAGGATATCATTTTAGATCCAAGAAAGATTTATTGATTGATATCCCAATTATTTCTTTACGTATGATGGCCAAAGGATGGCTTAATTATTGGCATGTATTCGGTGATTTACTAGGACAATTGATTTTATTAGATCGCTTAGGTATCTCTCAAGACATTCCTATTCTAATTCCAGAAGAAACATATCATAAACCTTTCTTTCAGGAGATGTTGAAAAGAAGTAAAACGCTATCTGAAAGAAAATGGATACTTCAGGATCGTTATACTTTTGTTAAAACTAATGAGGTATATTTTGTTCAGAAGATGCCATTTTCAAAAGAGCAATTTGACGGAGTCTTAGACTATCTGAATATTCCTGAAATAAATGCAGATGGTGAACTGAAATTATATCTGACAAGAAAAGTAAGTAGAGGTCGATACTTAGTCAATGCACTATTAATAGAAACTATTGCAAAAGAGTATGGATTTGAGATTGTTGATTGTGATGATTTAGACTTTAATGAACAAATCTCCTATTTTTCCAAGGCTCGTTATATTGTTGGGTTACATGGTGCAGGTTTAACAAATATTATCTTTCGCAGAGGTGGAGAGTTGAATTTATTAGAAATATTTCCAGGGAATTATGCACCTAATCACTATTACTGGCTATCTAAAACATATGCATATTCCTATGATGCTATAATTGGGAGTTCTTCAATAGATGGTTCTTTTGAGATAGATCCAGTATTATTCAGAGAGAAGTTAGATTCCTTTTTTAATTTCTAAGTAAATATGTTCTATCTAGATTCGTAGTCTTAAGTAAATAAAATTCTGGAGACATTCAAGCATACCCATGTCGCTTATTATTTATAGGATATTCATAATTTAGCCTTTCATTATACTTTTCATCAACTTTCAACTTTTATTGCTGTATATGATTCTTTTTCGGAGAAGTGTAGGTTTGTTTCTATTTCTTTTTTTATCAATTATTCAAATTCATGGGCAGGTAGGACAATCGCTGCAATGGTCTAAAGATGGGAATGGCTATTATGATTATGAAGATTCACAGATAAGTTTAACCAATCTGGCTACAGGTGGACAAACTGTGTTGGTAACTAAAGAACAATTGGTTCCAACAGGTTCGGCTGTACCACTTACTGTAAAAAGCTTTACATTATCAGAAGATGGTCAGAAGGCTTTGATTTTTACCAATACGAAACGTGTATGGCGTTATGAAACACGTGGTGATTATTGGATCATGGATCTAAAGTCAAAGCAATTCACTCAGATTGGAAAAGATCGTCCTCAGTCTTCTTTGATGTTTGCCAAGTTTTCCCCTGATGGAAATAAAGTAGCCTATGTAAGTGAACACAATGTATATGTAGAAGATGTTGCTACAGGGAAGAGTTCAGCTCTAACGTCCACCAATGGAACCCGTAAACTAATCAATGGAACATTTGACTGGGCTTATGAAGAAGAATTTGGGTGTAGAGATGGGTTTCGCTGGAGTCCGGACGGACAACGAATTGCCTTCTGGCAGATTGATGCCAATACAATCCGTGATTACTACATGCTCAATACAACTGATTCTATTTATTCACAGGTAATCCCTGTTGAATATCCTAAGGTTGGAGAGATGCCATCTGCCTGCCGGATTGGAGTGGTAGATGTTGCCTCTGGCAATACAGTATGGATGGCAGTTCCTGGTGATTCCCGGCAACATTATATCCCCCGTATGGAATGGGCTGGGGCTTCTGAAGTTGTTTTGCAACAGTTAAATCGTAAGCAAAATATCAGTAAGTTGATGTACTGTAATGTACAGACAGGAGTTGCTTCTACTATCTATACAGAAACAGATGAAGCATGGATTGATATAAAATCTCGTTGGAATGATGATGATCCTAGTGGCTGGGAATGGATTAATAGTGGAAAAGAATTTATCTGGGTCAGCGAAAAAGATGGTTGGAGGCATATATATAGGATAGCCAGAGATGGTAAAAAAGAATCTTTGATTACTACTGGTAACTATGATGTAATTCAAATCAAACAGATTGATGAAAAAACTGGTGTGATTTACTTTATGGCCTCTCCTAAGAATGCAACTCAACAGTATCTGTATAAAGTGAATCTTACAGGTAAAGGGCAGGCACAACAAGTATCACCTGCTATAGAAGAGGGAACTCATGAATATGAAATCTCTCCCAATGGCAAGTATGCATTCCATCAGTTTTCAAACTATTATACGCGTCCTGCCCAAGAATGGATTTCTTTACCAACTCATAAACCTTTAGATGCTTCTGCTGATATTACCAAAAAGATCTCTGCTGATGCAAAAAAAGCTTCCAATATCGAATTTATCAAAGTCACTACAGAAGAAGGTGTAGAGCTGGATGGATGGATGGTAAAGCCAGCAAACTTTGATGCCAGCAAAAAATATCCAATTGTCTTTCATGTGTATGGTGAACCCGCTTCGCAAACAGTTACAGATGTTTGGGGACGTCAACGTAATTTTCTATATGGAGGCAATATGGCTAATGATGGATATATCTACATCTCTTTTGATAACAGAGGAACGCCAGCTCCTAAGGGACGTCAGTGGCGTAAGGCTATCTATCGCCAGATTGGTCGTATAAATATTAAGGATCAGGCTATGGCTGCAAAGAAAATTCTGCAGCTGCCCTATGTTGATCCTGCACGCGTGGCTGTATGGGGATGGAGTGGGGGAGGTTCAGCTACCTTAAACTTATTATTTCAGTACCCTGAAATATTTAAAACAGGTATTGCTGTTGCTGCAGTGGCTAATCAGCTTTCCTATGATAATATTTATCAGGAACGTTATATGGGACTTCCACAAGAGAATCAGGAAGATTTTATTAAAGGATCTCCTATTTTTTATGCCAAAAATTTACAAGGTAATCTTTTATATATTCATGGAACAGGAGATGATAATGTACATTATCAAAATGCAGAATTGCTGATCAATGAGCTTATCAAGCACAATAAACAGTTTCAAGTTATGCCTTATCCTAATCGTACACATGGTATTTATGAAGGCGAAGGGACCGGAAGGCATCTAGTCACTTTATATACTCAGTTTTTACAAAAAAATTGTCCTGGTGGAGGAAAATAGGTTATATACTGAATAATTATTTACCAATATTCTCACTTTACATAAAAAGAGTATATTCTACAATAAAAGTATATGGCCAGTAGATTTCTACTGGCCATATACTCTCAAGCCTGTGCAGCCTGTGCATTATAAGCTTCTTCCAATATTGATACCTCTATCTTATCCATTTTCATCATTGCTTCCATTACCCGTTTGGCTCTTTGTGGCTCTTTATCCCGCATCATCTTCAGCAAAGCAGTAGGTACTACCTGCCACGACAACCCGTATTTATCCTTAAGCCAGCCACATTGGCTTTTTTCGCCACCTTCAGAAAGTTTGTCCCATAAATAATCTACTTCTTCCTGGGTTTCACACTTAATAAAGAGAGAAAGTGCTTCTGTAAATTTAAATTCAGGCCCTCCATTCAGCGCGATAAATTCCTGGCCATTAAGCTGAAATTCTATTGTCATCACAGCGCTTTTAGCTCTGGACGCTTCTTCTCCATACCGTACCACAGTGCCGATCTTTGAATCTTTAAATAAAGAAGTATAGAAGTGTACTGCTTCTTCTGCTTCATGATTAAACCATAAAAACGGAACGATTTTTTGTGTGTTTGTCATAGCTATAGATTTTAAATACCTAGTTTGTAGAATAATATAACTCTCTTCTGTTTAATGCCGATACATTCATTTATGAATGACTATCCATGGTAGCATCAGCCTGTGCTTCTGTTCCATTCTCCGCAGTGGGGTCCATCCACATCATTTCCCATACATGTCCGTCCAGATCTGCAAAACTTCTATAATACATAAAACCGTAATCTTTAGCCTCTCTTTCTTCAATAGCCCCTGCATGGATTGCCTTTTCAGTAATCGCATTGACCTCTTCCTTGCTGTCAACGGCAAGGCAGGTAAGTACTTCTCTTACTTTGCTTGTATCAGCGATATCGGTGCTGGTAAATTCCTTAAATTTATCATGTGTAAGTAACATGGAATAGATAGTTTCGGAAATCACCATGCAAGCAGCTGTATCATCTGTAAATTGCATGTTAAACGAAAAGCCCAGTTTTGTAAAGAAGTCCATTGACTTTTTAAGATCTTTCACTGGGAGATTGATGAAAATCTGGTTTGCCATATGAGTTAAAATTTGAGTTAGTTACCTTGTTTTGTTAGAACAAAGTTACTCAAGGCAATCCTTTTTGAGCGGGTGAAAAAGAGACATAATAAGGGGTAGATTACGACTTTTTTCAGTACTAGCATCTCCATTTATTTCTCTATACTTTCTCATTTATAACTCCCCTTAATTGATATCACTTCATAGGAAAATACTGGTTCGGCTGTATATAATTCATATACAAATGGTTACTATATTTATTCGTTTCTGGAAAATAATAATACATCAAAGCTATTTGTTATAGTTTTTCTTTAATCTGTCATACACACTCACCCAGGATCTTCACAAAAAATACTTATTTATATACATCAGATATTAAGCATTTTCCACTAAAGTGCCGCTCATTTCTTCTTCATAGCCCTATATACCATTCTTCTTTCCTATCTGACACTCTGTTTACTTAATAAAAAAAAACGGATAAGTTACATGGTAGTATTCTTGTCTATATCGGTTACCAAATAGCTGAAGAATATCAGACCTTTATATTCTCAAATGTGCAACTCTTAGAAAGAATAAGAAACAATCTTAGTGTATCCAATTTGTTTCCTGATAAATGCATAAAATTAATTTATAAGTATTTTTCAGGAAGTTCTTCATGTTAGAAATACTAGTGGCTGGATCAGAGGAAATATTGTGGATAAGTACCTAAGTTGTATAATGAAGCTTATTACTGATTTCTTCTGTAATGTTATTGTCTATTAGTTAGAGAAAGAGAATCAATATCCTACTATACAATGTAATATAATCAGAAAGATATCTGTTTGTCTTAACCAATTGCTAATTAATCTTGTGATCAATAGTGTACTTAAAAACGTTTTCTTATGCAACTCACAATTAAACAGAAGCTGATTCTCGCTTTCAGTATTCTAATACTGTTATCCGGCATGATATACTATCTGGGTAACTCCAATGCTTCTACAATAAATGACCGTCTTAATCTGATTGTAGATACAAATGCCAAAGGTATCATGCTGGCAAGCAAGCTGGCAGAAGATGTTCAGTTTATCACAAAGCGGGAAAAAGATTTTATACTGGAACAAGATAGAGAAACCTTACAGGACCTTGTTAAAGATGTTGATACACGTCTGGAAATTTTTACTACACGCATTGAGCAGTTAAAAGCTATTTCGGATGAAAAAGGAAATGAACAGATAGATGAATTTCTTCAAAAATGGCAGGAGTACCAGAAGATCTATGGCAAAATAAAGATATTAGCGGTAGTGATGAACACTGATTCAAGCAACACCGCAGCATATCATCTCTCTAAGACTACGGGCAGGGCAGCAGCATTGGATGCAATTGCAGCAGTGAACCAGTTAGTAAAGAAGAATGAAGCAGCTCTTGCACAAACTAAACTGGAAACAGATCAGATTTATTCGAATGCAAGAACAAACATGGTTATTCTGCTTGCCTTCAGTATAGTATTGGCTGCAGGTATTTCGATCTGGATTATACGTTCTATTACGGATTCTCTGAACAAAGCAAAAGAAGCGATTAAGGCAATCTCTGAAGGAAATCTTATGATTACTATCAATACAAATAGTAAAGATGAAATAGGAGAACTACTTCAGTTTTTACAAAACATGGTAGTAAAATTAAAAGAAGTAATAGGGTATGTTACTACAGCATCTGACAATATTGCTTCTGCCAGTTACCAAATGAGTGCATCTTCTCAGCAGGTAGCTCAGGGGGCAACTGAACAGGCAGCTTCGGCTGAAGAAGTATCTTCTTCAATGGAAGAGATGACCGCGAATATCCAGCAGAATACTGATAACGCACAACAAACCGAAAAAATAGCTTTACAGGCAGCAGAAGATATTAAGGAGGGAAGTCAGGCTGTGAATCAGACAGTAGATTCCATGAAAATTATTGCTGAAAAGATTTCTATCATAGGTGAAATAGCACGTCAGACGAATCTATTGGCGTTGAATGCGGCAGTAGAGGCAGCACGTGCGGGTGAACATGGGAAAGGATTCGCGGTTGTGGCGGCTGAAGTCCGTAAACTGGCAGAAAGGAGTCAACTGGCTGCCACAGACATTGATGTTTTATCTAAATCCAGTGTAGCTATTGCAGAAAAATCCGGTAAGCTATTGATACAAATTGTACCTAACATCAGCAAAACTTCACGGCTGGTACAAGAGATATCAGCTTCCAGTATGGAGCAGAATGCAGGAGCAGAACAGGTTAATAGTGCAATTCAACAATTAAATCAGGTAATTCAGCAAAATGCCGCATCTTCTGAAGAGATGGCAACCAGTGCAGAAGAACTTTCGTCTCAGGCAGAGTCGCTCAAAGATGCAATCTCTTTCTTTCAAATAGATCAATATCAGACAACTCGCCGAAATAAAAGTAACCGTGAGACTTCATCCAAATATAAGTCTGCTACTCCGTCACAAGTATATTCCACTCAAAAATCAGATAAGTTTGTAAAGGGAGTTCAGCTAAATATGCATGCAGATACCCTTGACGAATCATATGAGAAATATTAAGACTTAGATATAAACAAACATCAAATCAGGAAGGACAATAGATCTTTCCTGATTTGATGTTATCAGATAGTCATAATCATTCCACTATACTAAGCAGCTACATTTTCAAACTCACAACCAGCATGATACTTACCCATACTCTAAAGTTAACCAATGCAGACTTTAACAGATTATCAGCATTTATTTATGAACGTGTTGGTATTAAGTTATCTCCCATAAAAAAAACAATGCTTGAAAGTCGCTTACAGAAAAGATTAAGCACTTTACAAATGGGATCTTTTAAGGAATATTGTGACTATATCTTCAGCGATCAGGGGAAGCAACAAGAATTAGTGCATATGATTGATCAGGTCACAACCAATAAAACAGATTTCTTTCGGGAGCCCAATCATTTTTCGTTCCTCCAATCCCAATTATTACCTTCTATAGACAAGCATTATCGTACATATCCCTTACGGGTATGGAGTGCAGGTTGTTCTAGTGGAGAAGAAGTATATACACTGGCAATGGTATTAAGTGAGTATTCATGTACTCACACGCCTATTTCTTTTCATATTCATGGAACAGATATTTCCACACAGGTATTGCAAAAGGCCGTCACTGCGGTGTATACAGAGGATAAAATTGCACCTATTCCATTATTACTTCGCCAGAAATACCTTCTTAAAAGCAAGGATACAACTAATAGAACTGTGAGGGTTGCTCCATCTTTACGGTCTAAAGTTCAGTTTGATCGCTTGAATTTTATGGAAGATGATTTCAATTCGTTGCCGGTCTTTGATATTATATTTTGCAGGAATGTTATCATCTATTTTGATAAAGCTACCCAGGAACAGGTACTCAATCGTTTGTGTACGCAGTTAAGACCAGGAGGTTTTTTCTTCCTGGGGCACTCTGAATCTATAACAAATATGGATGTCCCATTGAAACAGATCCGCCCTACTATTTTCCAGAAAGTAACAGTATAGTCAAATTGTTCTATTATCTCTCCATACAACATTCTCCAGTCCCTATAGGGTAACCGGAGAATGTTGTATGGAGAATTTTTTACTTAGCTTCTGTCATAAAAAGCCGGAGGAGTTATTCCCAGTGAACGCAGATATACATATCCCTGTCCTCTGTGATGAATTTCATTGTCGATAAAGTAAAGAACACTTGAGTAAAGAGAGTCCTCATATTGTCCAAAAGCTGCCTCTACTTCATGAAAGCGATGTAACGGGATCTGAGGCCATACAGAATCAATTACGGCAGTCACTTTATCCCAAAGAGCCAAAAGTTCTGTTTTGGTTTGAGGCGCAGCACCTGTAAACTCGTCTTCTTCTCCAAATGACTTCCATTCTCCGGTTGCCACACCTTTTACTCCTGGACCAGCAATATGAATCATCTCCATAACCAGTTCAGAGAAAGGGCGCATACCGCCAATAGAATACGTAAATAACTTATCTTCCGGAAATGCTTCTATTACCCGGCGGGTAACCCGGCGATGTCCTTGCCAGTGATTCAATAGCTCTTCAGCTGTAATTACAAGTGTTGACAGATCTGCTTCCTGGGTCTGAATGTTGGTAGTAGCCATAGTCATAAGGGTTTAAATGTTGTCATTTAGTTTACCTTACAAAGAAACTACACCCCAGTGACAACCCTATGTCAGTAGAGTTGTCAAAATTTCAGAGGAGATATTCTACTTATATTTTTTATTTTTCAGGCACGGCTCTACAGGTCCGAAATTTGGCTAGCTATGCCAGTACTGCTACTTTTTGCACATGTTTTTTTCTCTCCCGTACCCATGCCAATAGGTATAAACATACCAGAATAAATCCAACCAATGCTAATAAGGCTATTGAGTTATTATCACTATAATAAGCGACCATAGGTAATAATAAAAATATTAAAACAATATGAAGCGAAAATACCTGTAAAGAATGTTTACCTAGTATTACCAGCCAGGATTGGGCAAATAATCCCCTGTAGGATCGCATTAAAAAATCGATGACAATTACCAATGCCCCAAAATTAATCAGGCGCAAGGGACCTAGGCGATGCTTGTCAATTAAATTCCACCACATATCTTCAGTTTTACCCAGTACATTAAATCTATTCAAAGTTAATACAGTGATGATAGCAATTGCCGGCCATATCATATAGGAAGGGACACGCAATTCATTGCCACTGGCTCTTCTATATGCCAGATATACACCTGCTACAAACAGGATCTGCCAGGCAAAAATATCCATATAACTCAATTCCGCACCAGGCAGATAGCTTGCAAGTAGTTTGGTGGCCTTATAGCTAAGCCCAAGTCCCAACTGGCTCATTCCCCAGATACCTATGCTAACTGCTAATACCCAGCGACTATTCCCTTTGCGGAACTGGTACATCAGAAAAGGAAGAGAAAGTAGCAATAGACAGTATAACGGCAGAATATCTAAAAAATCAGGCTGATAAAGTAAAAACAGGCTTAGGACAAGTGACTGGACAGGGGTTTGAAAAAAACGGGTTAGCACTTCTGTCCAATAGTGATAGTGAATAATAGAGTAATAACCTACAGCACAAACAATAAAAAGTGAGATGAGATGATAAATATAAATGGTTCGCGCCCGCTGAATAGCTCCGACAACAACCTTTCTTAGTCCGGTTCGGGCTAGCCTCTTGTAATAAACCAATCCTGCTACCAAACCAGATAGAAAGACAAAACCTTCAGCTGCAGAGACATATCCCAGAGGCTGATAAGTAAACTCAGTTAGAGGTGTATTAACATGATTAATAGTAATAAGAATGATAAAAAGGCCACGGAGGCCATCCAGCTGGACAATACGGCTCATCTAAATTCAGATTTTATGGTTTGATTATTAGGCTAAGTATGTTAAGTACGAGAGATAAAAAAGACATAGTAGTGACTTTGTTATTCCTATAATCAATTATACATACGGAATAACACCCTGATATGGATTGTATCAGGCATACTATTTTTTTTTACAGAGAGTGACTTGGGGTTTTCGCTGAATGTTATACAAAAAAGAAAGTATAATCCATTTAACTTACGACTTTAAATTTTTCAAACCTTAAAGCTCTGGGTTACAAAATTCTATTAGACCACTTTTTTGTACAATTTTTATAGTAAGCAGATTGCCAAGTACCAAACAGTATACCTGTGGTATAGGCACTCAAAAAATTATTAATCTTTTCTAAAAGTGCGAATGGCAGCAATAGACGGTATAAGCCAGCACATAAATTAATATGTTTAACAAACATTAGTAAACATACTTTTTTTATATTACCTGCATAATCATCAAACAATTATAGTATACATTGATATTTTAATAATAGTGTCCATGAAAATGGGTGTCTGAAGATCTGAAATGCCATTCATTGGAGACCTCAAATAGCCAGGGGAGCTTAAAAGTAATGCTGAATTTAGAACCTGTCAGCGGCATACCAAATCCCACAAAATTTCCGATGATAGTATGCCAGTTACCTTTATAAAATTTGGGTCGTTCTAATATCTTTAGTAAAACATCTCCCGGATATCCACCGTTAAATCTTTCTGCTAATCCCTTCATACGCAATGTCTGTCCATCTCTGGCCGAAACTGGAACTTTTACATCGTACTCTTTATCCAGTAAATGAACTCTTGTGATAGTACTTCTGCTAAGGTTAGCAGTATCAATAGGAAGTTCAATAAGTATATCCCTTTGTAAAGAAGTAAATACATGAGTTTCTCTTTGTAAAATCAGTATTACGTCCTGATCTCCGAAACTCTTATCAATGTTTCCTGCAAAATTTCTCAGCCTTAACTGCTGGCCTATTCTTGCCTTAGGTGGAATGCAAACTTTAAAGGTCTTTGAACCAAAATCAACATACTCAATACTGCCACTAGCGAGTTTGCTCTCATTGATCGGGAAAGGTAGTATGACTTTTTGCATCTTTTATCAGAGTTAAGTTATAACTATTATATAATACTCATAATGAACAGCTTGCAAATAATTTACTTATGTAGCTTTATGTAAATAGTAAAGAATAGTAACCCTACAAATACAAAAATTCTCTATTGAAAAATATTTATAAGAAAAACAAGTGATAAACTATTCAGTTTTGTATAAACCTGATACAATCGATTGTATATAAAAAATGCCTGACTATCAAGCCAGGCATTCTCAAAGTGAATATCAAGAATTTTTACTAACCAATAAATAGACCACACTACAATTATCTTGTAATAGTGTAAGTAAAAATTTTATAATTCTGGCTGGGTCCTATATCTTCATTGCCCATCAAAGTGAAGACAATTCTCTTTGTTTGTGTCTCTCCTTCTGCAATTCCAGATAGTAAACTTAGTTTAATGTATCCAAAGCTACTATTTGCAGGTATAATTACCTTTCCTTTTGTAGTTTCAAAGTTAAAATTTATACCTTCTTCAGCAGTTGTAACTGCATTACTAGAATTAGGTCCATCCACCACATAATTAATTTCTGTCTCAACAGATTTTTGAGGCCCTACAAGTTGGACTAATATACTATCCCGAACCAATCCCTGTTTTACAGTTCTGGAATTAAATGTATTTGCAGTGTTATTTGCAGGCTGAGCGGTCAATCC
The DNA here is from genome assembly GCF_030068605.1 of Xanthocytophaga agilis. Taxonomy (NCBI): domain Bacteria; kingdom Pseudomonadati; phylum Bacteroidota; class Cytophagia; order Cytophagales; family Rhodocytophagaceae; genus Xanthocytophaga; species Xanthocytophaga agilis. Next base: position 295,644 of record NZ_JASJOU010000011.1, on the reverse strand, counting down.
GAATCTATCATTTTTAAATTCAACTAAAGTAGGATCAGTGTAGTGAAAGTCTTCCTCTTCCATACAGGAGCTCATTAAGATACTGCTTACTGCAAGTAATACTATGGCTATATAGTTAATTTTCATGATTGAGAAATCTAAGTTCGTTTATTTATATTCCATATAGTTCACCTTATTATTTGAATACACACCTATAAGGTGAACCAGCTCTCTTGTTTAATTAATAACCAGGGTTTTGTTTTAGTTTATTATTAAATGTAACCTGACCAGTAGGTATAGGTCCCAAGATGCGATAGTCATCATATGGAACAACTGCAGATAGGCCGGCTTTAGTAATATCACGCCCTTTCCGCTTTAAATCGAACCAGCGATGGCCTTCAAATAAAAGTTCTAGTCTTCTTTCAGTCAAAATTGCATCTACGACACCTTCTTTCGAATCTGAAACAATTAAAGAAGCACCACTTCTTTCTCGTATAGTATTCAGATCTTTTAATGCTAATTCAAGTTGTTCAGTCTCAGCATATGCTTCTGCGCGAATCAGTAGAACCTCCGCATAACGAATCACTGGAATATTATCAGTCCAGGCTCCTCTTGCTCCTGTATATTTCTGTAAGTAGAAGACAGATTCAGAGCCTTTAGTAGCTTCTTTAAATAAAGTTTTTCTATAATCAGCATCCTCATACAGGTTATAGACTTCATCTGTTGGAACTGCATCTCCCCAAGCTCCAACCAAGTTATTATTAGTTAAAGATTGAGGTGAATCATTTGCAGAAAGATTTTCTGTTGCTTGTACATAACTTAACTCAAACATTGATTCAGGATTAGGTGCAGTTTGAAATGCATTGGCAAAACCTGTACCTGGAACTAATGAAGCAATAGGAGAAGCTAATGCATCGGTAGCATACTGGATTGCACTGGTATACTTTTCCCAATACAAATATACTCGTGCTAACAATGCTTGTGCAGCTGTTTTATTTGCGCGATATCTGGAAGTTGTTGATGTAACTGCAGGAAAAAGATCAATCGCATCCTTCAAATCTTTTTCTATTTGCAAATAGACCTCTTCTACAGTTGAACGAGCTCTTAAATCAGAATCTGTAATCGTAAGAGTTGGAGTCAATCTAATTATAACACCATTATTCCATCCATTAACAACTTTAGTTGGCTCATATGCATATATTCTTGCTAGGTCAAAATAAAGAAGACCTCTTAAGAAGAGAGATTCAGCTTTTAGTTGAGCCTTATCAGTTGCAGAAGCAGATATATTATCTATATTAGTTATGATAGAATTGGCTTCATTGATAGCAGCATAACTATTGATCCATCTGTTCATATGAGAACCTGGTGAATTTTGCCGCTCTCCCACATACCGGTTGGAATTAGAGTTTGTAAGTCGCATATTATCTGCCATAATTTCAGGCTGTAACATTTGATCTCTTCCATAGTATGCAGAAGGCTGTAGCCGATCATAAACAGAATTTAATAATGATCTGGCACCCTCTATATCATTGAGAGCAAGAGAAGAACTAATAGATTGTTTAGGCTCTGTATCTAACGAATCTCCACAAGAGGTAGAGAATAATATTAGCCCTATTAGAAAAATAACGAATATATTTTGTTTATGAATAAGCATATCAGTAAGTAATTTTGAATTAAAATTCAACTTGTAAGCCTGCAGTATATTGGCGAGGTTGAGGATATCTTCCCAATTCTGTTGTGACTAATTCAGGGTCTAGACCTTTATATTTTGTCCAGGTCACCAGGTTTAAACCTTGCACAAATAGCCGAACTTTACTCAACCTGACTTTCGAAATTAACCCAACCGGAAAATCATAACTTACAGTAAGTTGTTTTAAACGAATGTAAGAAGCATCTTCGATATGTTTACTGGAGAAAATACCAGCATAGTTAGCACTGCCTGGTTCTGTTCCACCTTCATAAGGACGAGGTACACTGGTAATATCTCCAGGGCTTTGCCATCTCTCTAATTGAGAACTTATGTTGTTCCAACCACCACTGGCAGAGTTTTCCAGAAAGAATCCGTTATTATTCAATGCCTTATTACCAAACTGACCTTGGAAGAATATTTCTAATGTGATGCCTTTATAGGAAAATGTATTGGACAAACCACCAAATGATTTAGGAATGGGACTTCCTTGTATTCTAGAATCACGAGCTACAGGATTATATGTAATATTCCCTAATGTATCCAACCACATAGCACGTCCATCGGCAGGGTTAACACCTGCATAAGTTGGTAACCAGTTAATAAGAACAGGTTGCCCTACCCAATAGGAAGTACCAATATTTTTTAACCCATCATTTAATTCAACAATTTTATTTCGCTGAAAGCTGATATTAAAATCAGTAGCCCATTTGAAACCATTGTAATTTATATTAACAGTTCCAATCTGAATTTCAAGGCCATCATTCTGAACTACACCAACATTTTGCATAATAGATTCAAATCCACTATCTCCTGGAAGTTGCTTTTGCAGTAAAAGCTTTTCATTACGTTTTCTGTAAACGTCAAAAGAGCCATAAACACGTCCATTGAAGAAAGAATAATCCAGGCCAAGATCTACAGTTTTTGCTTCTTCCCAAGTTAGATCATCGTTTCCAAGTTGGCTTGGACGAATCCCTGGAGAACTCAAATATTGGCCACCCAATCCATAAAGAGCTCTTGATGCAAAGTTATCGATCTGAGAATTACCACTTGTTCCATAACTAGCCCTAATTTTTAAATCATCTATAAATGTGACATCTTTTAAGAACTCTTCACCTGACAGTCTCCAGCCAGCAGATCCGGCATAGAATAATCCCCATCTTTTATTCTTACCAAATTTGGAAGATCCATCATATCTTACAGTAGCGGTAAATAAGTATTTGTCTTTGTAATCATACTTAGCCTGTCCAAAGAAGCTCCCAATCTTCCATGTGGTATAAGTAGCTGTTGCTGAAGTTGGAGTAGCTGCTGCTGCCAATGTAGTAAATAACCCGTTTGCAGGAAATTGATTACCAGCGGCTGTGAAGCTTTCTCTGATTTCTTGTCTGAATTCTGCACCAACAACACCGCTTACATTATGAACATCTTTAAATGTGTGTGCCCAGTTTAACGTTTGGTTTGTATTCCAGTTTAATGTGCTACGGTTTGTATTACTTCCGGAACCATTGGTAGACGAGAAATTTGGAGATAAAGGACTACGGAAGTTTTCATCATTATTAACAGCATAATCTATACCATAGAAAGACCGGAAATTTAAACCTGGTAATATCTGATAAACTGCAGCAAAACTACTTACAGTTTGCTTTGTCTTCGTTAAACGAGTTTCGTACAAGGCATTTTGCACTGGATTATAACTGAATGTGCCGGTTGGTCTACGCAAAGTACCATCTTCATTATAGATTGGCTGGTTAGGAAGAATAAGTGCAGCAGCAAAAAATGGGCTATTAATAAATGCACCATCTGCAATAGCACCATTCTGAACAGTAGAGGCCAAGTTTATTTTTGCTTCAAACGATAGTTTATCATTAGCTTTATGCTCTAAGTTAAGTCTGAACGTTCCCCGTTTAAAATCAGACTTTATGATTTGTCCTTCCTGAAAGTTATAGGATCCGGATACATAAAACCGTGTTTTATCGTTACCTCCTTTTGCAGATAAATCGTATGAGCGTATACGTGCAGTTCTGTAAACGGCATCCTGCCAATCAGTGTTCTGTACTGTCGCAGGGTCCCCATAGGCAGCAATAGCGTCTGTTCTTGCCTTTGCTACATCAGTCCCTGTCCTGACCGCCCGATTAACGTATGATTCGATTTTCAATGTCGCAAATTCAGATGCTGTTAAAACATCATAAACTCCAATCGGTTCAACCTTACCATGTTGGGCCGATAAAGAAAATATAGTCTTTCCTTCTTTTCCCTTCTTTGTTGTGATAACTACAACACCATTTGCAGCCTGAGCACCATAAATAGAACTCGCAGCTGCATCTTTCAGCACTTCTATTGACTCTATATCATTAGGATTGATTGAGGCCAGCACATTGGTAGACGCCTGGGAACCTAGAGATCCATCAGCAACCTGTACACCATCAACAATGTACAATGGACTTGTACCTGCATTAATTGAACCAATACCTCGTATACGAACATTGATGGCACCTCCAGGTGCACCACTTGCTGCTGTTATCTGTACACCTGCAGCTCTCCCCTGCAATGCCCGATCAAAAGTTTGCATAGGCAAGTTCTCAATTGTACTTCCTTTTACAGTTGAGACTGATCCAGTCAAATCTTTTGCTTTCTGAGCAACCCCATACCCAGTAACCACTACTTCACTCAATGCCTTTGCATCGGAAGTCATTGTAACATCAATTACACTTTGACTACCTACCACAACTTCCTTTGTATTCATCCCTACAAAGCTGAAAATCAAAACAGAATTCTCAGGAACACTGATACTATACCGTCCTTCTACATTGGTGGTAGTTCCAATAGTTGTGCCTTTTACTAACACATTTAAGCCTGGAAGAGCACTTCCGTCATCAGCAATAACTTTGCCAGTTACTGCTCTTGTCTGAGCCATCAAAGTAGTATTTATACCGAGAATAAGCATCAAACAAGTAAAAAAGAGTACATTTTTCTGCATACTGCTTGTGTTTTACTTTTTGAATTAGGTTTAATTAATTTGTGATTTGCAATGATAATAAATTTGAGTTATACCTCAAATACCGATAAAAATTTTGAATAAAAATATTTTAACAGTTTTTTATACGGTCAATTGCTTTTTTACAGAAAATATAGGAATATTTACATTGTAACAATTTCTATGTTTTCTTTTACAATACTTACAAGAAGCTCTACTAAGTACTATAAATACATAATAGTCAGACTGTAAAGGTTAGAAATATATAGTATCTCTATGATGCTCTTGTAATAAGGTAGTATAGTTGTTTGTAAAAATTCTTTGTGTGTGAAAGTTGTCATTTCTCTATTCTGGGCATATTTTTTTAGCTGCTTACAAATCTTTCTGTGGCTTTACTAACTATATAGCCGCAGTATGTTATAAACAAAACACATTCAGATGTATGGAAACAAACACTCTAGTTAAACCGCCACAATGGGGAACCCTCAAACCTGTGGCACCAGGAGTTGTAGGAATACCTATTCTTATTGTTAATGCCTATATGATTGGCACCAAAGACAATTGGGTACTAGTTGACGCAGGTTTGCCGGGAAATGCTAAACGCATAAAAAAAGCAGCAGAGACATGTTTTGGGGAAGGAGCACATCCCAAAGCTATTGTATTAACACATGGACATTTTGACCATATAGGGTCATTGGAGACATTAGTAAAAGAATGGGATGTGCCTGTATATGCTCACTCTCTTGAGTTACCCTATCTGACAGGAAAGGCTAGTTATCCTCCTCCTGATCCTACAGTAGGAGGAGGTCTCATGACTGAAATAGCCCGATTATTTCCGACCAAGCCCATTGATCTGAAAGATCGTGTCCGATTGATCCCATCGAATGGAGAACTAGAAGAATTACCAGGATGGCGTATTATCCATACACCAGGACATGCACCAGGACACATTTCTCTTTTCAGAGAATCAGATCGGGTTTTGATCGCTGGAGATGCTTTTGTAACAACCAACCAAGAATCGTTTTGGGCTGCAACAGTTACTAAAAAACAAGAAATTCACAGACCACCTGCTTATTTCACCCAAGATTGGGAGGCAGCCAGACGTTCCGTAGAAACACTGGCAAGTTTAGAGCCCAATGTTGTTGCTACAGGACACGGATTACCTATGCAAGGTCCGTTTATGCTAAAGGCATTACATCAACTGGCTGAAAATTTTTCACAGGAGGCACTTCCGGCTAAAGGTCGGTATGTACAGGAACCTGCCCGCTTTAGTGAACAAGGTGTAGATTTTGTACCTCCTCCTGTTGCAGATCCGCTGCCTAAAGTATTAGGCATGATTGGTGGGGCAATTCTGGCAGGTATTGCTACCTATGCATGGGTGCATCATACAAGAAACCGCCGGGGTATAAAATCAATTTTGTAAAGAAGGTATCTATAGATAAGGCCACTAATAATAATACAAAGCCTCAGAATTTATAGAAAATTCTGAGGCTTTGTATTATTATTCAGGAACTGAGATACTTAAAGTTCATTATTCTGCACGGCTGCCTGATCACTTGGTCGAGACAAAACAGTCTGCGATGCAGCACTTTCGCTTTCATACCCTTTGCGCCCCAGACTATGTTGGCCTTCAGGAGAAGCAGCTGGAAGAAATCTATTCATCAAAGCAAAAAAGTCAGCAGATAACTCAGGGAATAATTCGTCCAAAACAGATATCAGTTTAGCTGGTAACGTAATGACAAGTTCTGCACGTCCAGTTTTTAAAGCAGATACAATTTGTAATGCGGCATTTTCCGCACTAGCTGTCAGAAGTGGCAAAGATGCACTTGTCTTAAACCATGCATATTCCTTCTGATGTTGTCCCTTTACGGTAACATTTCTTGGACTACCTGTACGCATCAGTCCTGGATATACAGTTGTTACAATAATCCCTTCACGTAATAATTCTGCCCGTAAAGTTTTAGAGAAGCCTGCCAATGCAAACTTACTGGCAGAATAAGGTGCCAGATGCGGAACCCCTACTTTGCCTCCTATTGAGGAAATATTTACAATGCGTCCTCTACCTGTTTGCCTCATATAGGGTAATGCAGAATATACTGTATAGATAGAAGCATACAAATGTGTACGGATAGCTTCCTCATAATCCGTATTTGCCTGATTGTCTAATGGCCCTACTTCTATAATTCCAGCATTATTAATCAATACATCTATTTGTCCAAAATGATCATAAACCTGCTCCATCATTTCTTCTACGTCTCTTTGTTTGGTAATATCACAACGCAGAGCAAGCACATCTATACCATAGTCTTTCAATTCTTCTTCTGCATCTTTCAGTTGCTCTATATTTCGAGAGCAAATAGCTAGTTTTGCTTTCTGAGAAGCTAGTTCTCTGGCAATAGATAAACCCAGGCCACGAGTTCCGCCTGTAATCACAATTACTTTGCCTTCAACATTGAAAGACCGACGCATCCGAATCCATGATTTTGCGGCCCACAAGATGCCTGCACCTATTGCCAGCTTAAGTAAAGAAGATTTCTGAAGCTCCATTATTGATAAAAAATAAGATGATAGAAGTTATCTACTAATTGTCATGAACTTTTTATTCAAAAATTCATGCCTCATTTATTCGTCATAAATACCTGTATAGCAATTAAATAAGATTAAATTCTGAATAACTTCTCTTTTTCTTCAAAAGGTTAAGCGGCAGGAAAGTCCTCCAGCTTTCGGGAAAAAGTATCCGCATTTTCTTTGCTGTCATCCACTGCCCAGATTGCCATTGCATATAAAACAGGTCGCAATGCTATACCAGAATCAGTAAGGCTATAGGTAACCTGAGGAGGAACAACAGGTTTAGATTCTCGATGTATAAGATTATCAGCCTCTAGTTGCTTCAAATGCTGGATCAGCACTTTTTCTGTGATAGCAGGAATACCTTTTCTTAATTCGCTATATCTTTTACTACCTGTAAGAAGTTGAAATAGAATAATAGGTTTCCAATATCCTCCTATTTTTTCCATCACATAGGTTATAGGACATTCTGCGTAAGCAATCTTCTTATTTTCCTGGATAGTTGAAGCTTCTTTCACTTTTGTCATGGATACATACTTTAGGGTAAGTACTTGTAGAAAAGTAAGTGCAAAAATACTTTTGCTGGTATACAATCCAACAAATACTATAAAAACATGAAGATCATTATTACAGGGTCATTAGGCAATGTAAGCCGCAGACTCACAGAACAATTAATCCAAAAAGGACATATAGTTACTGTCATAAGCCATGATTCATCCCGAGTTAAAGCTATTAAAGAAATTGGTGCTACTGCAGCCATTGGTTTAATAGAAGATGCTGATTTCCTCATTCAAACATTTTCGGGAGCAGATGCAGTATATACAATGGTTCCTCCTAATTATCATACTCATGATTATCAAAAATTTGTAACAGAAATTGGTGAGACCTATGCTCAGACGATTCGCTTAGCCGAAGTTTCTTATGTAGTAAACCTGAGCAGTATTGGAGCACATAATCCAGATAGCAATGGCCCATCCGGAACGTTCTTTTATGAAGAAGAACAACTGAATCAGCTGTCATCAACCAATGTGTTGCATCTACGTGCAGGGATGTTTTATACCAACTTTTATGGAAATATAGATATGATAAAACATATGCATATCATTGGAAATAATTTTGATGGAACCTTATCGTTAGCGATGACTCATCCATATGATATTGCCGATGTCGCAACAGAAGCACTGGACAAACTTTCTTTTACAGGAAAAGAGGTCCAATATGTTGTAAGTGATGAAAAGAGAGGAACAGAAATAGCAGAAGCTCTAGGGGAAGCAATTAATAAGCCTGATCTGCAATGGATTGTGTTCCCAGATGAAAAACTGCAGGAAGCAATGACACAGAACGGATTCTCCAGCCATATGGCATCCAAATTTGCAGAACTTGGGGTTTCTATACGGGAAGGACGTTTGTTTTCACATTATCATACTAACAAACCTCTTGTGTTTGGCAAACGAAAATTTACAGACTTTGCGAAAGAATTTGCTATTGTTTACAAGCAGAGTATGTAACTCTGATAGTTGATTTGAGAATAGCGTTTCTAAAAAACTAGTATTGGGGAATATTCCGTAAGAACCTGCTTATTGTATATCATAAATCTATTTTCCAATATTGGAAATCCTGATAATATATATCTTGTAAAATATAGACTGAATGAAAATCACAATACTGAAGAATGCCCTTATTATAGCTATTCTCTCATTTTCTATTTCATGTAAGCAGAAACAATCATCTCAACCAATCAGACATAAAGATTTGTTAGGATTTAAGTCTGAATACATTGCAGAGTATTTGGATGATAAATATCAAAGAAATAAAATCGAGCAAAAGCTTAACGTATTAAAAGTTCGTTATATAGAAGATATTATCTATGTATCTACTTATGCAGAAGCTAATGGGTGCGGTGGACACTTTGGTAATATGAAGATTAGAAATAATACTATTGTACTTACCTATGATTTTAGCAGTGACACTACATGTACTTCGATGGTTATTGATAAGTTAACATACCTGATTAACAATCCTGGAAAAAAGAAACGAAAAATAAAATTTGAATAAATTATCAGAGTTCAATACAGCAAAGACAATAAAAAAACTGGCATTAAGTAATGCCAGCTTTTTTATGAGAATCAACACAATTATTATGTTTTGTTAATAACCTGGATTCTGTTCCCCTAGATTTTTGTTTCGTTGTCTTTCCAATTCAGATATAGGAAAAAGAAGATGTTTTTCTTCAAAAGTTTTGCCCCATGTATTGGTATGGCCTATCAAATCTACAAATGTAATTTCTCCATTTCCGTTCTGCGTTGTTTCAGGGTATTTACGCGTACGTATCATATCAAACCACAATTTGAACTCAAACACCAGTTCACGATAGCGTTCTTTCCATACTTCTTCCACAAAGTTATTTGCGGATAGACCTTGTAATCCGCTTTTAATTGTTACGGCATTGGATTTCCAGTAAGCTCTGCTTCTAACCTGAGTAAGATACTCTGCAGCTTCTGCTGTTACACCTTCTGATTTCGCAATAGCCTCAGCTGCAATTAAAAGCACATCTGCATATCCATACATTTCAATATCTTTTCCAGAACTAGCTGTCTCAAACAATGCCTGATCATCATGCCAGAAATAAGGAGTAGGAGGAAATGTTTTGGTCTCACCATTTATGACAATAGATGAATGGTAATATTGCTTCTCCTGCGCTCTGAGGTCATTAGCGGCATCATATCCCCACAAAAACTGACTCCTGGGCGCATATGCACCATTGGTAATGGCATACTTAACAGTTGATGGTTTAGAAGTAGTATAGCTCCATACAGGATAGATCGTTTCAGCGATGCCCACGGCATACTCATGAAAAAATACATATTCAGTAGCAGATGCATCACTCTTACGCAGTTTGTTATAAGCGCTATTCTCCATTACTACACTACCACCTGACATTTCATGTTGTTCCAAACTATATGTACCACTTTCAATAACGCTTTTAGCCATTGCAGCTGCATCTGCATATCGGTTAGCTTGCAAAGGAAATCCACTCATATTCAGATATACATCTGCAAGCAACGTAGCAGCAGCTCCTTTTGTAACACGTTTGCCATTTGTAACCATTGACGTCTCTGCAAGTCCTGCCTCGTTTACTGCAAATTTGAGATCTTCTTCAATCAAAGCATATACATCTGCTACAGAAGCCCGGCTTACATACAGATTTTCCAGAGATTCATAAGGTTCTGTTACCAAAGGAACTCCACCAAACATCCGAACCAGGTAGAAATAAGCATAAGCCCGGAAAAATCTGGCTTCTCCCAACAATTTCTTTGCTTCGGCTTCGGCTAAACCAGGAGTAGTAGGAATATATTTAATCGCGTTATTGGCTCTTGAGATACCAGAATATAAATCATCCCAGATGCCACCCAAATAACTGGAAAGGTTATTTCCGTTCAGGGTTAATTGTTGGGTATGCTGTACATGTATTTCCTGGCCTTTGTATTCATTGTCAAAAAAACCTGACATATAGTTCCCTATCATCGCTTCTGCACCACCATAATGAGAACCATCAAACAATTGAGGAGCTCCATTCCGGTAAAGAGAGTTTACTGCATTATAAGCATGGCTTGGCTCTTTAAAGTTTTGTTGTGAACTTAGTTCATCAAGGGGCCTTTCTTCCAGAAAGCTATCACAGGAGAATGAAAGAAAAGCAGTTAATGCAATTACTATATGTATTTTTTTCATATTGATGTCCGTTTAGGTGGATTAGAATTTCACATTTACACCCAGTGTAAATGTCCGCGGCTTAGGATATTGGAAGAATACCATATTCTGTCCCCACTGTTGATCACTCCATGAGGTCGCCTCTGGATCATATCCCTGAAAATCTTTGGAATGAAATACAAAAGCATTCTGCACACTTGCATAGATACGCAATGTTTTCAGGTGTAAACGTGTAAGCATGTCACTGCTGAAATTGTAGCCAGCAGTAATGGCATTTACCCGCAAATAAGAACCGTCTGCAATCCAATGACTATCAATCTCACTGTTTTGACCAGCATAAGCCTGGTTACGGATTTCCTGTACCATTGTGTTTTGACGCTCAGGAGTCCATCCTTTTGTCAGAATAGAGCGTAGGCCATTGGCAATACCTGAACGGTCCTCTGTAGAGTGATAGAATTGCTGAAGGATATCTACACCATATACAAATTGCAGATTAACTGACAAGTCAAAATTGCCGTAGGTAAAGTTGTTGATAAAGCTGCCAGTCCAATCAGGTAGACCTTTGCCTAAGATCTTTTTATTTACAGAGCGTTTAGCTTCACCAGGTAAGTAACCACGTTGAGCAGCTTCATCTGCTTCAGCAGTACTCCATGTACCTAATCTCTCATATCCCCAGAAAGAACTCAAAGATTCTCCTACACGCAAAATAGTCTGGCTACCAGAAACCCAGTAAGGCCCGGATTCTATATCTTCATTATTTTCACCCAGTTTTTCAATCCGGTTTTTATTGTAGTTAAAGTTTAATGAACTCTGCCATGAAAACTTACCACCTCTTACGATTGCACCAGTTAACAACACTTCAAAACCTCTATTGGATACAGAACCGATATTATCACGTACAGTTTGGAAACCAGTGGTATGAGGAACTGGCCTGTCCAACAACAGATCAGTAGTCAACTTGTGGTAATAGTCTAATTCAACAGACAACCGACTCTTGAACATAGATAAGTTTACTCCCACATCAAAGGTACGAGTACGTTCCCATTTTAGATTAGGATTTGCCAAACGTGTTACATAACTATCAGAAGCACGATTTCCATTGATAAGTACAGTACCAGAGGCAACAGTTGCCAGTGAACCGTACGAAGGAATCTCTGTATTACCAGTCACCCCAATGCTGGAACGCAACTTTAACTCATCAATAGCAGAAAGACCTTGCAGAAAAGGTTCATTTGATAGCACCCAACCCACACCCAGTGATGGGAAGAAACCATATTTATTATTGGCACCAAATCGGGAAGAACCATCCACACGACCTGTTAGGGTAACCAGATATTTATCTGCATAAGTATAACCCGCACGAACAAAATACGAGTTCATAGACCATTTATCAAAGTCGGAGTTAGGAGCACCTGGCTTGCTGGCAGCCTGAATACGGTTGTATTTAAAGAAATTATCAGAGAAGCCTTCCGCTTGTATTGAGTTTTGCTGATAAGTGCGTTCTTGCCAGCTCAAACCTAGCATAGCATTAACTCTGTGTACTTCTGCCAATGTTTTGTTGTATGTAAGATATGTCTCTTCTTGCCAGTAGTTTACCTGCTGACTTTCCAGATAGGCCCTACCTAGTGGCGAAGAAATATTCAACAGGTCGGTAGGATAATACTCCTGGAAATTGCGGTTGTGTTTATCAAATCCAAACTGGGTACGCAGATCTAATCCTGGCAAAATGTGGAAGGTCGTAAACAGGTTACCAAATAACTGTGTACGTTTTCTTCCTCTTTCCTGTGTTTCAAGTACATGCACAGGATTTGCCATGCCTTCCAGACGATAATCATCTGTCACCATTGAGCTATTGCTCCACGTTCCATCAGGGAATTTTACTGGGAAAATTGGAGGCATTTCAATCATCGTACGGCGTGGCATCTGATGTCCACCACCTTCTTCTGCCTCATTTTCGACGGTATAGTTTGCTAAGACGTTCATTCCAATGGATAACCACTTTTTAGGATTTGCATCAAACGCAATTTTTCCATTTAAGCGGTTTAGCCAGCTGTTCAGCATAATCCCTTCCATGCGGGAATAATTTAAAAATGCGCCGAAAGAAGAGTTTTGTCCTCCCTGTTGAATAGAAATCTGGTGATTGTAGGATACTGCTGTACGAGTAGCTTCTTTTTGCCAGTCTGTATCATACAATGGATTACCACTAGCATCAAACAGACGTGGATCATTTGCTGTAAAAGTTGCTGTTTGTCCCGGACGATATTTGGATGTATGCTCCATTCCAGTCTTTACTACTTCCATCCATTCTTTCGCATTCAGCAAATCCATTTTTTTACGTAGTTGTCCTATGCTGATATATCCATCATATCCTACACTAATTCCTTCTTTTTTAGTTCCCCGCTTGGTTGTAACCAGAATAACGCCATTGGCACCTCTTGCACCATAAATAGCAGCAGAAGAAGCATCTTTCAATACATCAATACTTTCAATATCATTAGGATTCAAAAATCGTATATCCTCCATTACTACGCCATCCACTACATACAAAGGACTCAATGTAGAGTTGATAGATCCAGCACCACGAATTACTACTCTTGGGCTACCAGTAGGAGATCCGGAATTAAGAAAGATATTTACTCCAGCTACTTTTCCCTGTAAACCCTGTAATGCATTATTAACAGGAGCTTTTAGTAATTCTTCTCCACTGACATTGGCAACTGCACCTGTTACATCAATTTTTTTCTGCGTACCATATCCTACTACTACTACTTCATTCAAGGCTTTGATATCTGGGACCAACGTTATATTTACGGACGTACGATTACCAATAGCAATCTCTTCAGTTGCATATCCGATAAATGAAAAAACCAGTGTGCCATTTCCATCCGGAGCAGACAGCGTATAATTTCCATCTTTGTCTGTGGATGTACCTACAGTAGTTCCTTTTATACTTACACTTACACCGGGTATACCTGCATTGTTTTCATCTGTAACTTTTCCTGATACTACATGAGCAGCTTCAGCAAGCATATCGTTCGACTGCTCAATCAGTGATGATCCTGAAGGCTGTTTGTGCAATATGATACGTTTGTCATTGATGGCTTCATAATATACCTGTAATGGTAACAGGATTTTGTTTAACAACGTGGATAGTTGTTCGTCTGTGACTGACAGTGTAATACGTTCACGGCTGGCAAATACATTTGTCTGATACGAGAATCGCACATTTGCCTGCTTCTCAATTCTGGCAAGTACGCTTTCAACAGTCTGATTTTCTACATGAATAGAAACTTTCTGTTCAAGCACCGATTGAGCTTTGCTATCTGTTGCAGAAGCTATGCTGGCAAAACATATGGCAATAAGTAGTTGTATTACTGTGATGCGCATAATTATCCACAGTAAGGATGGATGTAAAGAAAAATGCATACATTTGTGCGTTTTGTTGAACTGATTAGGATTAGTTAGGGCAAAACCATCCTTTCTGGTTTTGGCGAACCGGTTAGAAAGGATAGAATTTTTGGAGCTGATGAGTCTCGACCCTCATCGGCTCTTGTCATTCTGTATTAAGGTGGTAGTTGTTTCATAATGTAAGTGGCTTTTAAAGTGATTTTATTTAGGTTATTTGATTGAGGCCAGAAGAAGTTCAACTGTTAACTACACTCTTTACTTTTCACAATAATCTGTGTTTCTACTATCTGATAGTTGGTATTCAATACTCTACAGATAATCTCAAGACGTTCAAAAAAGGTCTCATTGGAAAAGCTGGTATTGATACGACAATTTTTTAAGGTCTCTGCATCAAATACAAGATCTACATTGTATGTCTTCTCTAGTTCTTCAAATAGTTCGACTACTGGCTTATCCATATACACAATTTCACTTACAATTTTCGGTCTAATTACTGGCAGAGGATTATTGACTAGTGAACGCTCCAGCCTTTTGTCAAGCTGCGAGTAAGAAGCACGCTGATTGGCACTTAACAGAAACTGAGGTTTTATTTCTGACAAAGGTTCATTTACAAAATGAGCTACAGCAACGGCTACACAACCCGTTCGCACATCTACCTCTATGTCTGATTTTTCATCGTGTGCTTTTACCCAAAAGCTGGTACCTACGACTTTGGTTATTATCTGTCCTGCATATACCACAAATGGTCTTGCTGTGTCTCTTTTTACTTCAAAAAAACCCTCTCCTTCCAGATATACTTTGCGAATATTTCCAAAAGAAGGAGGATAACTTAAGCGACTTCCTTTGGTAAGGATGACAGAACTACCATCTGGTAAGGATATCTGTAGACTGTCAGAAGAAATATTTCTGGTTTCAGAAAGCTTTTCGGGTTGATATTCTATTAGATGTTGATAGGTAATTGTATTAGGATGAAACAATATGGGCTTATTGTATAACCATATTCCACCCACTACTATCACTAAAGATGCCGCCACCCAGCCTAGATAGGTTCGCCACAATGAACGTGAAATCGAGTCACTCTGAAAGTCCTCCTTTTCTGATTTTGCTATTGTACGTGTTATTACATTTTGCCACATCTGTTCAATCTGTACTTCATCAGGTACTATAGCAGGCGTTTCCTTTATTGCCAGAATTAATGCTTTAGCCTTCAGAATATCCTGATATTTCTCAGGATGTAAGCTCAGGAACATTTCCCAAAAAGCAGATGTATCTTCAGTAGGATGTAAAACCCACTGACAAAAGAACTCATTCTCTACGAAGTCCTGAGGAGTATAGTCTTCAAAAGGCATTTCGGATTAACTTATATTTTTTCTTACTAAAGGTATAGAGAGGAAAAAATAGTTTTTAACCCTTCATTTATAAAAAAAATTTAAAAATTATACTATTAGCAGAAAAACATAGGGTAATAGTGAAATCAGCAAAGATTTTGGGAAGTGCTGTCTGAGTTTTGTTAAAGCTTTTCCGGTAGTATTTCGTGCAGACTGGGTGGTAATATTCATAACCTGAGCAATCTCTTCATAGCTCAGTTCTTCAAAAAAACGAAGGTGCAGACACTCATATTCACGTTTGGGCAATTCTTGCAAACAACTTTTTAGTAAATATACACTCTGTCTGAAGTTTTCTTCTGTAATTATAAACTGTTCAACAGTATGTTCTGCGACCAGTAAATCAAGATAACTTTCTGATACGGAGAGCGAACTTACAAAATTGTGCTCCTGAACCACAAGGGTTAACCGACGTCGGGTACAGCTTAGCAAATAGGCTTTTGCATTCTGTATCTTTCCGATTGATTCTCTTCTATTCCAAATTTCAACAAATGTGTCCTGTACAGCATCCTGCGCCTTGTCTTTACTCCCGCTCAGGCGATAGGCATAATTGTACAATACCTTTACATATCTGCGGTACAACTCTGCAAATGCGTCACTATCCCCATTTTGCAGGTGTTGAAATAGAACTTCATCATGTTTTTTTTCAGAAGGTTGCATTTGTACACCAGGTTTAGTAACACAAATGTAAGATTTGCAACAAAATATAAAAAAAAATATCTTAAATTGAATTAAACAAATACATCTGCAAATTTTCTAACGTATATTAAAAAGACCAGAGTCAGAGTACTATTTTAGCTTTTATGCTAAAATAGTACTCTGACTCTGGTAGATAGAAAAATTTTGGACTTGCTAAAGTACCTGAAAAATCTGGATACGATTGCCACAAGTATCATTAAAAACCGCAATTTTTGCAGTCCCCATTTGTGTAGGTTGCAAACTAAACACAACATCTAAGGACGCTAATCGGCTGTATTCAGCATCTACATCATTTACCTGAAAAGCAACCAAAGGAATCCCGGCTTCAAACAATGCTTTCTGGTAAATCTTTGCTGGTTCAAAGGCTATAGGCTCCAGAACAAGCTCTACGCCATCGAGTACATCTTTTGAAACTAAAGTAAGCCATTTATGCTCTCCCATTGGAATTTCTGTTTTTTTGATAAATCCCAATATAGTGGTGTAAAAGTTTAACGCTTTATCCTGGTCATCGACGAGGACACTCAATAAGCTAATTCTCATGATTTCTCTGTTGGTTTGTGCCAGCAAATATCCCGTTTAAGCATCTAAGTCGCTTATCGAAAATTGCTTTTTTGACGATAGTCGGAAGGTGTTAAACCAGTGTATCTTTTGAATAAAAGAGAAAATGAAGTCGGACTCTCAAAACCTATCTGAAAACAGGTGTCCATAACAGACATATTTTTACTTAATAGAATCTTTGCTTCACTGATCCTGCGTTCTATCAGATACTGATGAGGAGTGCGGCCATAGCAACGTTTGAATAAACGGATGAAATGAAATTTCGATAAGGAGACCTTATCTGACATAGAACCTATACAAATAGATGAACCCGAATGCAGATCTATCAGCTTACGTGCCTGTATTAACCGATCTATGATATAGGGCTTAGGATAATACTGTTCTCTGATTAGCAAAACCTGTTGATTATAATATGTCATATTGGTAAATACTTGTTGTGTATTTTGATTAAAACTGAAATTGTTCACACTAATTTTATGAACTATCAGGGCTTCTATCAGTAATTTTGAAAGGACTAATTAATTTAACCGTATCCCATCTCGTATATTTTTCGGCTTAAGCATTTTAGCCAGTTCAGACTCCTTTGATAACTGTTTTTTGAAAAGGTAGGTTAAGGGTTTATTATAATAGCTTTTACCAGATATCTTTCCATTTTTTAGTACCAACTGAATCATAGCTGTATGTGATCTCAGAGGAGCTATCAGTTGAATAGAATCTTCTTTTAATTCTGTTATTTCTAATGGTACAGGTTCCCTGTTATCAAAAAGTATGGATCCTTTCAACATATTGGAGACTTCATAGAAATATAAATAGGCATTATCATATTTTTCATCTCCATTTTCAATTTTGATCTGCCACAAACCAGTCCAATGCTGATTTAACATCTTGCTAAACAGGAAATGATTTTCATTCTTTTTTTCTTTTAAGAAAATATGAGCAATTTCTACCAATGTCTCATCGGCAAAGTTCACCATTGCGGTATTTGAAGTAAATGCAATAACAACATTGGATTCAGGAAATAGCAATATGTATGACTTTGCAGTAGGCATAAATCCTCCATGACCTATAATTACTTCATTATCTGTTGTCTCATACAAAATAAATCCAACTCCAAAACCTGTAGTGTCTTTTTGAGAGGTTAGTTGAGGCGCACACATCATCTTCATTGTTTCTTTACTAAACAATTTGTTTGTTAACAATGCATTTCCGAATAATACCAGATCGTTGGCATTGGAACTCAACCCTGCACCGCCCCAATTGAAACTTAAATCCTGAAAGGGTGCATCCACCCAACTCGCATCAGAAGAACTTTTTATATAGAACTTAGTTACATCTTTGATCCGGCTCACTGGAATCTCACCAAAGGTATTCTTCAACCCAGCCGGAATCCAAATCTCATCTTGTAAATACTTTAAAAATGATTTGCCGGAAACCTGTTGAATAATAGCACTTACTATTAAAAAGTTGTAAGAGGAATATTCACATTTCTGCCCGGCAGGAAACAACAAAGGAGCATCAGCAAAAAGCATACAGGCGTCTTCTATATGAGTATAATGCTCTGTTTTCTCTGACTTGTCAGCCCCATAATAATGCCGTATTCCTGATTGATGACTTACCAAATGCCTGATTGTAATACAGGAATAATGCTCAGGTAAATCTGGTAAGTAATAGGTGATGGTTGAATCCAAATGTACTTTTCCTTCTTCAATCAATTTGCCTAGTGCGCTTGCTGTAAACAACTTGGATACACTGGCAATTCTAAAAATAGTCGTGGAATTTACAGGTGTACCCTTGCTAATATCAGAAAATCCAAAATTCTCAGACCAGCATATTTGGCCATCTATAGCTATTGCAACCTGAGCTCCAGGCAAACCACTACCTCGATTTGACTCAGTCACTATTTTTCTGGCCCTTTCTATAGCTCCTTTATATCTTCCTGAGTATACATTGGTACCCTGCCAACTTGAAACTCCATATTTATAATTCCCCTGATCCTGATCATACTTACTACAAGCAGGAAACAATAGAAATATGATTAATAATAAGAAGTAATAATAAAGCCTGTTCATAACACACTCTTGTAACGAGTCCACACATAGTGCATACTTAAAATTACTATTCCTCCTATAAGACCATAGTAAACATACTCCATGGTAAGAAGATGATTCCCAGTGCCAAAGGAATTGAATGCCAATGCAGAAAAATTAAAGGGATGCCATTCAGCATAAGGAAATCCTGTATATCCGGATCTGCTTGTATACAAGAAGAGAACAAGGGCAGACACATATCCCAGCAACCCAATGATAATGGAAATAATTATGGATTTGATATAATAGCTGACCCAATACAGAATTGAAGTAAGACAGGTAGATGCAGCTATAAACTTGCAGGAAGGAATAAATCCTTCTATCCAATAGTTAGTATCCTGAAAACCTAGTTCCGGTCTTAATTTTGACAATAGATCACCACTTAGCATAATTAAAAAATAGAACTCCAGTACATTGACAGTTAAAATAAGATAGGAAAATACAACTTTTGAAAAGAATACAACTTCAAATGGCACTGATAAGACCCTCAGATTTTTCCAAGTATTGTTTCTGTGTTCTATATAATTGACATGGCATATCAAAAGAATCTGAAGAAAAACGAAAATATGAAAGTAAGGCTTGTAGTTAAAGACAATGTACCAACGCCAGGGATTTACGACATCTAATGCCTGGTCAGTCCAAACAGTCAGAAAAGTAATAGTAGTGATAACAAAAGGTACCAACAGAACAAACCATAAAAGAAAAGTATTTCTATGTTTTAAAAACTCAGAAATAAATCCGTTACGAAATAGAACCAAATAATCATGCATCTCTATTAAGTAGTAAGAGTTAGAAACGATTTTTCCAGATTTCCAGATTGTTCGATCAACTTTTCCTTTGTTCCCTGAAATTGAATTTCACCTTTATGAATAACAGCTACATTTGTTATGATCTTATCTAACTCATCCAATAAATGTGAGGAAAGAAAAATTGTTTTGCCATGATCTTTATGAAGAGTAATCAATAAATTTCTTAGTTCAATGATACCAAGAGGGTCCAATCCATTAGCTGGTTCGTCCAGAATTAGTAAAGGGGGATCATTAATCAAGGCCATTGCAAGCCCTAACCGTTGCTTCATTCCTACAGAATAATTCCCTACTCGTTTATCACCTTCTGTACTTAATCCCACTAATTCAAGTGTTTGCTCAATCCTACTATTACTTATACCTAGTAATACAGCAAGAATTTTTAGATTATTATGGGCAGATAGATGAGGATAAAAGGTAGAATGGTCAATCAGCGCTCCTACCTTATGTAATAACTCTGGTTTATTCTTTGACAACTCTTTTCCAAACAAAAATACAGAACCTTTTTGTGCAGAAAGCAATCCAAGAAGAAGTCGGATGGTAGTACTTTTTCCTGCGCCATTGATCCCTAAAAAGCCAAAAATTGAATTCTCAGGTATCTTAAGATTAAGAGTTCTAAGTATATTCTCTTTCTTATAACCGAAACTCAGATTTTTTGTCTCAATTACATTCATACTCCAATCAGTTACAGGTATTTTTGTAGATACAGTTTCAACTCTCCTGCCTTCTTCAGCATAATAGATACACTGAAGGCGCAAATTGCTATTAAAACGAGGTCATCCAGAAAGAATACGACAGCTACATTTGATCTGAACAACTTTATAGATAATGCCAGTGGAATCCACAACAAACTGATAACTGCAGTAAGCTCCAATGCGAAGGAAAAGAAGTCTATCATTGTATTATTCATTGAAAGACTTCTCTTTATTGCTTTTAAATAAAAAGGAATAGCTATGGCTAGAATCAGACTGACCCATAATAGCATTCCTAACAATCCTTTACCTTCAAACTCAATGAATAGAAAAATAAAAACGCTGAGTACAGCAAGACTGGTTATGATTGTAAATAGGAACAGATTACGTCTAAGATCGTTTTGCTTTCTGTGTAGAAATATACTGTGATACATAAAAAAGATCGATAAAGAGATACAAACCAAAATCAATCCGGGATTTACACCCGTTGTAAATAAATTGAAAGGAGCAATTAAAAAACTTAACAGGCAACCATAATAAATCAGATTCTTTACTCTACTCCTACCTTCATTTATCAGATGAATAGTTTCCTGTTGAATAGTTATGATTGTAGATTCTCCATGAAGATCATACGATGCACAGCGATAAGCTTCCTCAAAGGAGTACCCTTTGCTCATATATACTTCAATACTACAGAGCAAATGATCCAGTAAATCATTCTCTAGCCCTGGCATTCTAATGCCATTCCGATTAAGATCTTTCTTTATTATGTCTATCTGTTTGTCTGTTAACATAGCTATAGAGAATTAGTAGCTTTTTCCAGAAATAACTGCATCGTTTTAAGAAATCGGTTTAACTCGGTTGTTCTATGTTCTGCTTCTAGCTTCCCTTCTGCTGTGAGTTGATAATAACGTCTGGGTCTGTTTCCGATCAAAACCTCTTCAACGTTGATTAAGCCATCATCCATCAGCTTATGCAACGCAG
Source organism: Xanthocytophaga agilis (assembly GCF_030068605.1). Classification (NCBI taxonomy): domain Bacteria; kingdom Pseudomonadati; phylum Bacteroidota; class Cytophagia; order Cytophagales; family Rhodocytophagaceae; genus Xanthocytophaga; species Xanthocytophaga agilis. Next base: position 274,109 of record NZ_JASJOU010000011.1, on the reverse strand, counting down.
GATACAGAGAACCTTCTTTTATAATTAAGTCCTCATTGGTCAACTCTTTTACTTTTTGGCAGATTTCATATCCATACATCTTCCTGTCTGGATATAGTAACTTCAGGATAATAGGGGTAAGGGTACCTCTAATCAGATCTTTTGAATACATAGATAAACATAGTATCATTATCTATGTATTCAAAGAAATAATTGAAAAAAAATCAGTTATTACAGAAAGTTGCAGGAGAATATCCAGTTACACTACAAAACAGAAAGCCAGACACTTAATAGAGAAGAAGCTATTTGTATTTATTTATAAAACCTCAAAGCCACCTTTCGGAATTACTCCAAAAGATGGCTTTGGCTGTTAAAAAATCAAAATGAACAGCGATCAGGCAATCTTAATTTTTGGATTGTTTCTTTTTCAGATAGTCATCTAACAATTTAATATAATACCCTCCGACTACAGATCTTGCCCGGAATCCTACTGACTCGCCATTGGTAGTTTCATGCCAGTCACTCAATGGAATACGGCTAGGACCTTCATTGGCAAAAACATATACAGGATGAAGAATCTGCTGAAAATCCTTTGGTGAATTTGTTAGAGTAGCAGTCCATATGATCCAGTCAGACTTGGTATAGCTTTTCCGGCTATCCAGAGGAAGTCCAAACTTATTTTGTTTTGTCAGATAGTAACTAATTTCCTTTTTTGCAATTTCAGGGGAGAATATATTCAATCCCAGCATTTTATCCCATACTAAATTGTATTTCTGGCTCCAGGTCCCTTTTTTATCAAAAGTAAGGCTGTAATGGTCTCCATCCTGAGCCATTTGAGTCCATTTTTGTGCCATATCTTTGGCTAACGCATTGTAGGTTGTAGCAGTACTGGCATCACCCTGCATTGCTGCCAGCTTTCCGTAACCTGCTATTCCCAGAATGGCTTTGATGGATAGGTTAGCATTGTGAGCCAGATGGCCTGCAAAATCGTCTGTACATAGTTGGTTTTCAGGATCAAGTCCCGCTTTTTTCAGGTATTCGGCCCAGGTAGTCAATGCTTTCCAGTGTTTTTTAGCATAGTCGGCATTTCCCTCTACCTCAGCAATAGCAGTGGCCAGAATAAGCATATTACCGCTTTCCTCTACAGGCATGTCTTCTCCATATGTCTGTCCGTTCGCTTGAGGATACGTACCAACATCATGGGCAGCAAAGGGCTTTGTCCACTTTCCACTTTCGGTGTAGTAAAAAATAGGGTCCATCATACCCTTCAACAAAGTCGGATTATATAATAAAAACAAAGGCGCAGATGGGTAGGTTACGTCTACTGTTCCAATAGAGCCATTACTAAAGTTTTCCTTTGAGAAAAAGAAAGGTATTCCATCCGGACCCGCTACCAGCTTGTGGGCGGCAATTGCTTGTCTATAGCCTAGCTCACATAATTGTGCGTACTCCTCACCACCAGATTGAAGGGCATCTTTGTACAATTGCTGATCAAAACTTGTACACTCCTGTACAAGTTGTTTGTATTCTTTCTCCGCAGAAACCAACATTTTCTCAAAGCTAGTTCCTGAGTTTCGTCTCCACCATGCCTTTAAAGGCGTTTTAAAAAACTCTACAGATTGAATATCATCATATCCAACCAGCACATGAGTAGAAACTGGTGAATTAGTGATTTTTCCAAGTGCATAGCTAATAGCCAATACAGTTGGTTGACCTCCAACTTCACGGGCCGTCAAGGCATCATCTATTTTAGGAAGAACTCCTGTCTGAGTAAAAGCAGCATGTGCCTTAGGAGCCTCTGTAATCACAGTAGTTGTTTGTGGTGATTTTCCAGCAGCCACATAGACATACCCCCAATCAATACGCACATTATCCCCTTTAGTCTCTAACATCTTTTGTGACTGAGTACCTGCACTTAGAATATGTAGTGTTTCATTAGACGATCGTTTACCAATTACTGCTTGTTCAGGATTGTTTACTGCTAATTCTGCAGAAGCGTCAAAATAGAGTTGTACCTCGTGTGGTTTTCCATCAGTAGAATGTACATCAAATGTCACATAGGAAATCGGCCGGGAAAGAATATCCAGGTTATTCATTAGCAACGGAGATGTAAATGTCACTTTCAGATCAACTGGACCACATGTAAAGTCATATATACTTTGAGTAGCTTTCACAATGACAGATTTCTGTGTAGCAGGCTGACTGGCGATAGCAGGTTTGATTTCATCTGCTAACCCAAAATCCAGATGTTGTCCACCTGCAGTATTAGCACAATGAACGGCGATTAGATTCTTTCCTCTTTTCAAAGAAGACTTAACCTGATCAGAAAGTTGTATAGCCTTGTACTCGTCTGTCCAGCAATTACAGGTATAGGCTTCGATACCATTGATATATACTTCAATATTGTCGTCATGCTTCAACAATAACAACAATTTATTAAAGTTCAGATCCTTTAATTCCACCTCTCTTCTTACCCACAGATCGTTTGAATTCCATTTGGTTCGCATTGTCTGGTCTACATCTGGTGCAAAACCACCCTGACCTGTCTTCCAGGAAGTCGCATTATAAGTAGGTTTCATCCAGTCTGCACCTGGATTTTCAAAAGTATAATTCACAGCGTAAGGCTTTTGAGAACCTGTTGGAACAATGGTCTTACGAGAAGCTACAGGTGCTCCCATAAAGTCCAGTGTTTTGCCATCTACCCGTATCTTTCCTGTTAGCCGATGTGGACGTCCTGTCCAATGGCGGGTAGGTTCATCATAAAGTTTATCAGAGAAAGACCATACACTTGTATAGGGATCAATAGTAATTAACGGGACTGCGGGAGAACGAAGTTCCTGAGCTTGTAGCTGAATGCAAGCCAGAGAGAGTAGTAAACTTGTAAAAACAAAGAAAAATTTGTTCATCATTATAAAGTAAGTGATTTAAGGATATGGTTTGAAAAATGGATAATAAACATATTATAACTTTGATGACATATTCACAATCAAAGTTCAATTTTCTGAATTGGAGAAAAGATCATATCTTCTACTCCACTAATTTTTACTCCAATTCGGGCATATACATAATCCTGAGCAGGAGCAGATGAAGGTACAGTCACACTTAAACTGATATTGTTTAGGTCTGTAATATCGCTACCCGCTATATCCTGATTGGCTACACTGGTTCGACCATCAACAAACTGTGTTTTACTAATGTAAAGTGATACACGTTCTATATCTTTTGCATACAACACATCTGTAATGATTTTTTCTACACTACAGGAACCTATGACTTTTCCATCTGTAGTGCCTGTCAACTGTGCATTATGGATGATATAGTAAGGCATTACCTCAATATCTAATGTCTGGCTTCCTTTAAGATCAACTATAAGAGTATCAGACCCTGTCTGATCATTCTGAAGCATTCTGAAAGGCCCTTGCCCGGATTGAAAAACAAGTTTATATGTTGACTTAAACAATATGGTTGAATAGGAACCATCCTGGGCAACAGGCACATTAATAGGAATTCTTTTTTGCCAGCCTGGTTCCCACAGTTCAAAATTCACATTGTCATAGGCTACATTGATAGGCTCACCATTATATACAATCCGACCAGTGAGATACGTATCAGGAGCATCGTAGTTGTCATAAGCACAAGAACTTACAGTTATGCTCACCATGATACAAGTAAGATAAAATAATATCTGTTTCATAGGAAGAAGTATTAATTCTGGTTGGGATTCTTAACGATTTTAGGATTGTTGTTCAGGATATCATTATTAATCTGTGAATAATAATTTCCCATTCGAAACCAATCTGCATTTGTGACAGGTCCAGGAATAATCTTTTTGAATACCCATTTACCATCATTAGGGCTTCCTGGATTGTATACTTTGTAAGGCCACAAACCAAACGGACGAGTACTGGACTCTGTAGCTTTACCAGGATTACTGGTCAGGTCTGTACTTACCCCATTCCATACCATATGAGCTATACGCCAGCGTTTCATATCCCACAGTTGGTGTCCTTCAAAAGCGAGTTCTACTTTACGTTCATGTACAATCCGATCAAACGTAATTTGATTAGCAGTAAGTGGAATGGTGAATCCGGCACGTTCTCTTACCTGATTGATATATGTTGCAGCTAACTCAGGCTGACTTAATTCGAAGGCAGCTTCTGCTGCATTGAGCAGGACTTCTGCATACCGATAACGAATCCACCAGACTTCACTTTGTGTACCTAACTGACCAGATCCTATAGCGGGATCCAGGTATTTACGTACATAGAAGCCTGTTTGTGCACTAAATTCCAGATTATCAATAGGTCCGCTAAAGCCTACTACCTGTTGTAATTCCCCTTGTTCTGATAACTTCTTTTTACCTCCCAACACATCTGAAGTGATAACAGAACCATTGGCAAGCATATATCCACCCCAAATATCTACATCTTTATTTTTGAATTGTGTTCCTGGCAGAATTACAGTTCCCCACAAACGGGCATCCCGTCCGGCAAACAAATCCTGGGGATTATTAAAATAGGCCACCTGATTATTGGCTCCAAGTAAGAAACCTTTTGAATCAGTTGCAGTAAGTGGCGCAAACGTATTATCAAGTTTCTCAAATGATTGAACCAGATTCAGTGAAGGGTTTAAGCGGCCTCCTTGTTGCTCTTCTGCTTGATAACGAGGTTGATTGGAAATAGTCCATCCATGCACGTGTCCGCTTTTCAGTTTGTAATCTTCTACAAAGATGACTTCAGGGTTATTTCCTTTGTCATAGAACAGACTAGCAAAATTATCTGCCAGATCAGGCTTCTTATTGTACAAAGAATACTTTCCACTAGCAATAAGTCTCTGTGCTGCATCAAGTGCTGCTTCATAATATGTTACAGCCTTACCGGCCGGAATACCTACTTCTTCACCAGGGAGTGATACTTGTGGGGTATTTACACCATAACGGGCAATGGAAGCTGCATATAAAGCAGCACGGGCCTTCATAGCTAACGCAAGACCTTTGGTAGCTCTTGATTTAATAGTTGGATCATCAGGCAATTGTGTGCTGATGGTTTCCAGCTCACCAAGGACAAAATCATATACTTCATATTCCTTTGCCCGTGGATATTGCAAATAGGTAGGATCTCCATTAAAATCATATTCTAAAGGCTCCAAAATCAAGGGAACGCCACCCATGCGTTTTGCCATCTCAAAATAAGCTGCTGCCCTCAGAAAATGAGCTTCAGCAGCAAAACGGGATCTGTCTGCAGGGTCCAGCTTCTCTGCTGCCTCACATTTCTGGATAAATAGATTCAATTCCCGCATATATCCATAATCCCAATAGCTCCAGTCTCCATATCCATAATTCTGATTTTTATGACGACCATAATCTGGGGAAGCAGAAGCAAATGCTTCATCAAAATTGGTAAACTCTACCCAGTTTTCAATTGTCTGATAGTCTGGATAGCGGTCATACAAATCAGCCAGTACAGAGAAGACCAATCCTTTATCCTGCCATACCTGTTCATCCAAGAGAATATCTTTAGGTTCTCTATTCAGAAAATCCTCATCGTTACACCCCCAGGTAATGAAGAGCAACAAAAAAAGAAGCGTATATTTTTTCATGGTAAAGTGCGTTTGTTTAGAAGGAAAGATTAACCCCAATATTAACCAGCTTACTTTGTGGATACTGCAAGCCATTTTCATCCATAATCTCCGGGTCTACTCCCAAATGACGTACATTATCAATAGAGAACAGATTATAGGTATTCACATAGATGCGAGCTCTTTGTATTTTAATCTTGTCAGTCCACACTTTGGGAATAGAGTATCCAATTTCCATTGTACGTAGACGCAGGTATTTGACATTGGTTAGCCAGAAAGTAGAGTTCCGGTAGTTGCTGTGTCCGCCTTCGTTAAAGCGAAGAGCTGGATACTTTCCCGGAATCCATTCACTATCGATATTGTATGGATCTGCCCGATGCCAGCGATCATCATATAATTCTTTCAGCAGATTACCTGTATTCTGATAAGCAACTCGCATCTCATATTGTCGATTATAGGAGTACATAGTACCTCCCGAGAAATCGGCTCTCAAGTCAAATCCTTTCCATGCGACAGAAAGACTGAGACCATAGTTTACAATAGGATTTTTATCTCTTGCATATCCAATAGGCCTCTCATCATCTCCATTGATTACACCATCGCCATTGACATCCTTATATATTAAATCTCCTGGCAATAAAGTTTTATTGCCTTGACCATCAATATTTACTGCATAGTCATTGATTTGATCCTGAGATTGGAACTGCCCTATTACTTCATATCCCCAATAGGTACCACTCCAGCGATCTTCAGCAGAACCCCGGTATTGATCCCATGAGTTGCCAAATCTGGGTTTGTAAGAGGAAATAAAACGGCTTCTTGAATAGGAGATATTGCCACCTACTGAGAACGTCACTTGATTGACTTTGCCACTATAAAGTGCAGATATCTCTCCACCTACCTGAGCATCCGTATTTACGTTTTCTTCAGGTAAAGAATACCCTATTTCACTAGGAACCAGAATGTCATATTTTATACCTCGTAATCCAGTACGTTTACGATAGAAATAGTCAACTGCACCTGTTATCCTTCCATTCAGGAACGCATAATCCAGACCAATGTCTGTAATCTTGCTTGTAAACCAGGACAAATTAGTAATAGGCACCCCTTTATCTCTGGCACCTGTTACAACCTGTCCATCCAGAATAACCCTGGAAGTGGCATATCTGTAACCTGGAATATACATAGGGTCTCTTATAAACCTGCTATCGTCTGCATTAATCCCCATGTTAATATTGTCATCTCCCAGTTCACCATATGAGGCGCGTAATTTCAGATCGCTCAACACATTCCAATCTAAATTCTTAAAGAATCCCTCTTCACTGATACGCCATCCCGCAGAAACAGAGGGGAATACTCCCCAACGCTTAGCAGGGGCAAACTTCCAGGACGCATCTCGTCGTCCAGCAATTTCCAGAAAGTATTTATCAGCATAGTTGTAAGTAAACCGACCAACATATCCAATACGCGCCTGTACCACATCCTTATCATTATATGTATCCATATCTGGAAACTGTAAGATAGGAAGAGCATTCGTTTGAGGTACTGAGTGCACCCAAGATTCCAGTTCATTACGTTCGATTCTTTCTACAACAAAAGTACCCCCAACTGTATGTTTGCCAAAGGTGTTGTTATAAAGCAATTGTCCCTGTATTACTTTCTCAAGGACCTTGTTTACACCACGTTCCCGCCATGGATTTGTGCTACCACCTGTTCGGATATATTCGTCTTTTTGTGCATCATAAGTATAAGCATCATAGGTATATTCATGTCCATTCATTACCCGGTCTGCGATATAGTATGAATACATTCCTTTAGCCACAAGACCTTTGAGTGGCAACTGATATTCTCCTGTAAAGTTGCTTTGTAATACTCTCCAGTCTTCACGCCAATATCCGGAAATAGCCTTATTCATAATTCCCCAGTTGGTGTCATTATGGCCAATATCAGCTACATACTTCGGATTATCATTCGCATAGGGACGTTCTGTGGGACGGTTGCGAAAGAGGGCAAAGCGAGGTGCCCAGTAGTCATCTGCACCTGGCACGCCTGGCTGGTCTCTAGTTTCAATACGTCCATTAATCTGAACGCCTACCTTGAACCGATTACTTACTTTCGCATCTATGTTAGACTGTATGTTGGTTCGTGCAAAGGTAAACTCTCGACCAAGTACCGAACTTTGATCCAGCCGGGTCAGGGACAAATAATAATTGATTTTATCAGATCCGCCAGTTGCATTAATATTAACAGACGACTGAGGAGCATTAGGTTTCACAATAAACTTATACCAGTCAAAACTCTGATAGCCTTTTTCGGTACCCGCCTGCCACTTAGCTAACTCTTCTGGAGTAATGTCTGTGTGACGGCTTAATCCATTTATATCAGCTTCCACTTTCCCTGTCATCCACTCTGCTGCATTTACTGTTTTAGGAAAACGGGTCCAGTTCTGCCAGCCATAATAGGCATCGACATTGATCGTATTACTGTTTCCGGCTTTTCCTCTTTTGGTTGTTACAATCACAACACCATTGGCCGCCCTAGATCCATAGACAGAAGCAGAAGCATCTTTCAATACAGTCATACTTTCGATATCATTGGGGGATAAGTTATTAAACTGACCTGCATCTTTCTGGATTCCATCAATTACATATAGAGGGTCTCCCAAATTACGAACTTGTACAGTAGCCCATGCTCCAGGCCGTCCATCTGCCATACGAAAAGAAGCACCAGGAATTTTACCAGCCAATGTGGCACTTACTGTAGCCCCATGTACGTGTTCCAGATCTTTACTGGTAACACTGGAGATTGCACCTGTCACTGATTCTTTTTTCTGCGTTCCATACCCAACCACGACTACTTCACCCAGTGATTTAACATCTGTGGCCAACTTTACATCAATAATTGTATTGTTATTCAGAGGAATTTCTTCAGAGAGATAGCCAATCGAGCTAAATACCAGAATACCATTTTCTTGTCCAGAAGGTATGTTGAGTGTATATTTTCCATCTTTGTCTGTAATAGCACCCTGAGTAGTTCCTTTCAGACTTACACTTACACCTGGCAGAGGCTCTCCTGTATCTCCAGAAGTAACTGTACCACTTACAGTACTCAGTGTAATAGCACGTGTTGTGGCAGGATTAGCCTGTATAGTTGCAGTTGCCAGAGAACTTTCAATATGAATACCTTCAATCAGGTTTAAATGAGATTTAGGATCTGATTCCTTATTCCTCTTCTTACCAGGAAAAATAATATAGTCATTTTTCTGTACCTTCTCGAAAGACAGATCTAATGGTTTCAGGATCTGAGTTAATACTACTTCCGGATCAGGATTATTTAGACTGGATTTTTCTACACTTACCATCTGACTTCCAATCAAGTCCGGATCATAGTTAAATTTTACTTTATAGCGTTTAGCCATTTCCGTTAAAACCAGATAGAGAGGACGACTGCCCTGGTTTTGAGTACCAGCACTTTTTACAGGCCTTGATTTAGGAAACAGGGCTAATACCTGTCCCGGGGAAAGTTCAGGCAAAAGGATAACTGTCGCAAAGAATACCAGATTCTTTGCACACAAAGCGTAAGTTCGCATGCTTAACGAGGGTTAATAAGTGAATTGACTACTCTTTTCTTGCACTGAAAGGCAGCATTCAAAACAAATGACATTAATTATTGTCCAGAAAAATTGTTTTTCCCTGCCTTGTAATCCGTAAATTGTGTGATTTAGAAAGCTTGATTAATAAATTATTGATATTGGTAACTGATGCCGATCCACTGAATCGTCTGGTAGAAATGGTGGAATCACTAAATAGTATTTGATATCCATAGTTATCTTCCAGCAACTGAGCAATATCTGCCAATGATTCTTTTTCAAAGTTTAATTCACCCTGTGTCCAAGCAGAATACAATCCTGGATTGACTTTTCTGTGCATCAGGGAATGTTTCTTTGATAATTCAACCAAATCTCCCGGAACCATAAGAAAAGGCTTCGTGATTTGCTTAGGTTGTAACCTAACAGATCCTTCACTAAGCACTACCCGGGTAAGTTCCCTTCTATTATTTACATCAAACTGAGTTCCCAATACTTCTACTGCCACATTAGAAGTATGTACAATAAATTTACGATACCCACTATGAGTCTTTTGTTTGGCAACATGAAAAAATGCCTCACCTTGTATCCAAACCTCACGATCTTGCATGGCTGTCCAATCTTTTGAAAAGGAGATTTGTGAATTACCATTTAAAACCACCTCGGAGCCATCTGGCAAAATAAACTTCTGAGTCTTTCCAAAATCCGTTGCATATTGCACCATACTCCAACGTGAATAAAAGAATATAGCTACTCCTGCTATAACAAGAAATCCGATGAATACAGCTGCCATTTTTAACCATCCTGACTGGAGGGAAGATTGTGAACGAACATCTGCATCATCAATCCTGTTCCATAGTACACCAAGGTCATTTTTTGCCTGCTGATCCAAAGATTTATCTGCTTCAACTATGAAAGCTGCTACTAATCTGCGAGCATCTTCTACTTCTTCTGCCTTATGTGGATTCTCTTTAAGCCATTCCGACCAGAATGATTGGTGAATTGGCTGTGGAGCTTTTACCCATTGCTGGAAAAATTCATCAGCAACAAAATCTTCAACAGAATAATTAGTGTATTTCACTGAATGTATCAAAAAGGTAGAAAAATAAATCTTTTGTACTATGTAGTAAAAGAGAAGGGCTTTTGAAAAGCGTACTCATGGAAACTTAAAAAAAATCAATTATTTTTATCTAGTATCTTATTCAAGCTAAAACTGTCTCATGATCTAGCTTCATGTAGGAGAAAAGGACAGAAAATAAGAAGGAAAGTGAGTAATGAAAATAGTAAAGACTTCAGACTCTATATAGATAGCAAATAGCCAAACTACTACTAGGAGTAATGATGCAGAAAAATAAAGAAAAGAAACAATAGTTTGTTTAGTACTGATCTCAAAAAAAGAGCCATACTAATGTACCTGTTAGCCACAGAATTGTAAAAATATCTTTTTGCAGAAGTTTCTCCCGAATAGACTTTACGCCATTGTGAACCAGATTTTTGACAGATTGATAATTAAGAGACATCATCTCTGCAATTTTTTCATAGCTCAGATCCTGATAAAACTTTAGATAAATAGCTTCCTGTTGTCTTTTAGGCAAACCGGAGAGTTCTTTTAGAAGATAGTTTTTTTGTCCCTCCTCACTTTGTTCCTGTATCAGCAGTGTTTCAAACGAGTGAACAATAGTCAGTTCTGATATTTCATTAAGTTCGAAAAAAGGATTCTTCCGAATAGTTTCCAGTCGTTTAAAAACCCTTCTTCGGAAACTTTTAAATACATAAAACTTTACGGAATCAACCTCTGCCACAGACTCCCGATACAACCACATCTCCAGAAAAATTTCCTGAATACAGTCTCTAATTAACTCCTTATCAGGATAAAGGCTTACGCCATATGTATGAAGAGGTTTATAGTATCGCAGAAAAATCTGAGAAAATGCTTGGCGATCTCCTGATTTACATTTTTGCCATAGCTGCTCATCAGCAAGTAGTTCGTATGCATTGGAGCCTGCGTCCCCAATATTTCTAACGGACTTTGATTTCCCTCTTTGGAACATACTTTAGCACTATTTATGGTTAAGCGGTCCTTGTATTTACTGTTCAGCCGTTTTGTCAGTACTATAATGGTTAAAGTCTAAACTTTTTATAAGAGAGGTAACCATTTGAACAATAACAGGCTGTTGTGTAGATACAATATTACTATTTTTAGCATTTATAAAAAATTTTAAAAATAAAACATTTATAGTACAAATAGTAATATTATACGATACTGCCTGAAAAAATTGATTACATTATATAAATAGATAGATAAAAAAGATAATTGTCAGTATGACAAAAATGGATTAAAAACAGACGGAATAGAATTAAGGATGAAATATGTATATGAAGAAAGCCCTGAAACTATATCAGGGCTTTCTAATTTAATATATAATTTTTAGAAGAGGTGATATGACTTTATGCAGAATTTACAAGCCATTTACCACCTGCAACCACAATAGCATCTTCTGCAGTACCCAACAATGCATCAGGTATTTGTGTTTTCTCTGCTAATTTCTTTCGGGTATAGAATAAGGCATATGTAGAGACGAGTGCAGCTAATCCTCCAATAAGCATTCCCTTAACTACATCCTGATTTCTGGACCTGTAAAGTAATGCACCACACAAGGTTCCTGACACCATACGACAAGCAACGCCCATAGGTGTAATCCTGTCTCCAACGGTTGGAACTTTATCAATGATGAGTTCAGGAATCGCCATTAGCTGCATTACTTGCGACACAGACTGATTACCTAAAAACCGGATCAGTTTAGGGGCAAAAGCTTTAGTTGGATTTTTTGACAATAAGATACTGGTAACAGCAGGTGCGCTACTGGTCCTTGAACCAGCCATTCCCCCAATAATAGCCGCCTGCAAAAAATCTTTCGTGTTTGAGCTTAACATAGTATATAAGAATTATGTATGAATAACCAGGTGTTCTTAGTCTAGCGACATAAAGAGATTGTTTAATGATTCGGAAAATGTGGGATGAGCAAAAACCCCATCTCGTATTTGCTCATATGTGAGCTTACCCATCATAGCTACTTGCAATACAGACACAATTTCTCCTCCATCTACTCCTATTATAGCAGCACCTAGTATTTGTTTCGTTTTTTCATCTACGACTGCCTTCATAAAACCACGTGTTTCCCCAGTTTCCCGAGCTCGCGCCACATGTTCCATAGGTAGTTTAGCAACCTTAATATCATACCCTTTTTCACGTGCTTGCTTTTCTGATAGTCCTACCCGCCCTAACTGAGGATCTGTGAATATACAGTATGGTATCAATCTCTCCTGAGTAGTTAGTTTAGTATTATTCAGCAGATTTTTACTTACAATCACATAGTCATTGTAGGAAACATGGGTAAATGCCGGACCACCTTTTACATCCCCCAAGGCATAGATTCCACTAACATTTGTTTCCAATCGGTCATTTACTTCGATATGTCCTTTCTCATCCATATTGACACCTGTTTTATCAAGAGACAAGCTCCCACTTTGAGGTTTTCGTCCACTGGCCAGTAACAAATGTGAGCAGGCAATTTCATTGGACTGGTTATCTATTTTAAGTGTTGCAAGTATCTTTCCTTCTCCTGACGGTTTCACCTGACTTATTTCAGCATTAAGTTCTATCTGAATACCTTCTTCTTCTAATATCTTTCGCAATTCATCTGCCACATCTTCATCTTCTTTCGCAAGAAATGCGTTGCTTTTCTCCAGAATTGTTACCTTACTTCCTAGCCTTCTATACAATTGAGCAAACTCCAGTGCAATATATCCAGCTCCAACAATGAGTAAGTGCTCAGGCACTTGCTCCAGATCCAAGATAGAGGTAGATGTGAAATAGTGTATACTAGAAAGCCCTTCAATCTCTGGGATAACAGGAGTTGCACCTGTATTAATAAAGATGTATTCAGCTTTGATTTCTTGTGATTGACCATCCCGACCTTGAACAGAAACAGTCTTGAAATCTGTAAACACAGCTTCTCCATACAACAGATCCAATCCTTTAGTATCTTCTACTCCTTCTTCCAACCCTTGGCGTGACCCCAAGATGATAGAATCTTTTCTCCTTTTAATAAATGGCATATCAATTGAGATACTATCTTTGTTCACTCCCCATTCCTTACTATGCCTGGTTAAGTATGCAATCCGTCCGGACGCTATCAGTGTTTTTGTAGGGGTACATCCATCATTTACACAAGTACCACCCAAGATTCGTTTTTCTATAAGAAGTGTTTTTCTACCAGATTGAGCAAGCTTTTTAGCCAGTGGCACTCCAGCTTGCCCAGCTCCGATAATCAGTGCGTCATATATTTTCATACCTGACTAAGGAGGGTTTAGTATCAGATTAAGGTGTCAGAGATAAACAAATACATAAAGAGGTTACCACTTGGGTAACCTCTTATTAGTCTTACGTTATCCTAAAGATTGCTCAATACAGATAACTCATTCCTATTCTGGTTTAAGATACTTTATTCACTCTGCTACTAACCTATCAATCTATACTATACATTCTTACTCTTACTAACTTGTGCAGGCATTATCTTAAACCAGTTCTACTGACCTATTCAGACTAACAACAAGAATGAAAAAATTTCTGTACCAGAGTAGTGAAAATGATCTAAGCAAGTCGTAGACAACCTTATGAACACTTTTCAAATAATAAAACGGATAGAATGTAGTGCTTTTTACCAGAAATGAAGAAAAAGCTACTCTTTTTTATTTTAAGGCTTCGTGGGATTAACTTGTCGAATAAACATATGTACTGATACTATTATAAGAAGCTCAGCTTTATAAGTTGTTTTGGTCTTTTGGGTAAATTATTAATAGATGCACCATCTTAGTATAGTATAATTTACACAAAAATAATAAACTTAAAATTCCTGTTATAATAGTTTCAATAAACAAAGATTAGATTATAAACTAAGTTTTTTTAAATGCCAAAGCTCCGAAAATACTTTCTGGACTTTGTTTATTCGGTGGCAATCCCCACTTTTACAGCAATTTTTGTAAAATCAGTTTTATTTATATATGAATATCAGCTTTGTTATTCCTGCTTATAACTGTCAGGATACAATCATCGAAACCATTGAATCTATTTTTGATCAGAACTTTGAAGAAGGAGATGAGATTCTTATTGTAGATGATCTTTCTACTGACTCTACTGTACATGTATTAAAAGAACTTGCAATAAAATATCCTGCCATACGATTGTTTTTCCACCAGGTAAATAAAGGCACAGCAGCAGCTGGTCGTAATACTGCTATCGAACAGGCAAAACATGAGTTAATATTTTGTGTAGATGCAGATAATGTTCTTACCTCGGGAAGTGTACCTAAACTTAAAAAGTATATGCTGGATAATCAGGCAGATGCTGCAGCTTTTGGAGAGATCCATTTTTTCAAAGATGGAGAAGATGGAAGTAAAAAGCTGGTATATAAAACCGTATTTAAATCTGGAGTATATAAGTTGGCAGATGCATTAAGTGTGAACTACTTTATTGGACAAAGCGGTAACTATTTATATACAAAACAAAGCTGGCTTAAAGCTGGTCGTTATTTTGAACCCACATTGATCAATCAGACCCTTGATTCCTGGACTTTTACCATACGTCAGTTGGGAGTAGGATGTAAACTGGTAAAAATGGCTGATACCCATTATCTTCATCGTCGTACAGGATCTTCGCATTGGAATCGCGAGATAAAGAAAGGAAGTGTTTCACTAGCTGCACTAACAGGTATTATGCCATTTCTAAATCAGATCACAGATGAAGATGTAGATTATATATTTGGAAAAGAAACTCGTTATACATGGTTTGACGATCTGGAGAAAAGACCTGTTCATTTGAAATCAGGTGAAATAGGAACTGGTGCTTTGAAAATTGTGAATGTGAATGAACATGTAAAAAAATATCCTCTCTGGAAACGTATTATAGGAGCTGTATTACGGGAGATCAAAGCATAATAACAAATAAACAACAAACCTGATAAAAATTATTTACGGCTTTATTTGGAAAATAAAACCAAATAAAATTATCTTAGCGTAATATTTACACTAACAAGTAATTTTATCACCAATTTAATTCTGACACGTGAATAAACATCTGCAATTATATGGTCAGTCGTTAAGTTTACTTACAGACTTATATCAACTTACAATGGCCTATGGATATTGGAAGTCTGGCACAGCTGAAAAAGAAGCCGTATTCAATCTATTTTTTCGTAAAAATCCATTTGGTGGTGGTTATACAGTAGCTGCTGGTTTAGAGCAAGCCATTGATTTTATTGAGAATTTTCGTTTTTCTGAAGAAGATACAGCCTATTTAAGAACACTGACTGGTAGTGATGGACAGCCTTTATTTGAAGCTGCTTTTTTGGACTACTTACAAGAATTACGATTTACAGGTGAAGTAGATGCGATTCCTGAAGGTACAGTAGTATTTCCTCAAGAGCCACTCTTACGTGTACGTGGACCAATTTTGCAATGCCAGATATTGGAAACACCTTTATTGAACCTGATCAATTTTCAATCGCTGATAGCAACCAAGGCTGCTCGTATCAAGCAGGTAACGAAAGGTGAACCCGTACTAGAGTTTGGTTTACGAAGAGCTCAGGGTATGGATGGAGGTGTGACTGCCAGCCGGGCTGCCTATATAGGTGGGGCTGATGCTACTTCCAATGTACTAGCAGGTCGTTTGTTTGGTATTCCTGTAAAAGGTACTCATGCACATAGCTGGGTTATGTCATTTGACTCTGAAGAAGAAGCATTTGAGACCTATGCAGAAGTATTACCCAATAACTGTATTTTCCTGGTAGATACATTTGACACATTAGAGGGAGTTAAGAAAGCCATTGAAACAGGTAAGAAACTAGAAGCAAAAGGTTATAAATTAGGAGGGATACGGCTCGATTCTGGTGATCTTGCTTACTTCAGCATTGAAGCTCGTAAGCTGTTGGATGCTGCAGGATTCAAAGATGCGGCTATTGTTGCCAGCAATGATCTGGATGAAAATATCATTCAGAGTTTGAAAGATCAGGGAGCTACTATTAATGTCTGGGGAGTAGGGACCAAACTGGTAACAGCGTATGACCAGCCAGCCTTAGGGGGAGTGTATAAGCTGGCAGCGATGAGAAATGATAAAGATGATGAATGGGAATATAAAATCAAGTTATCTGAGCAAACCATAAAGATTTCTACTCCCGGTATCCAGCAGGTAAGACGTTATCGGAATGCCAATGGTTTTATAGCGGATATGATTTATAATACAGAAGGGTTCCAGAAGAAAGAGGAAGAAATCATGATTGATCCTATGGATTATACCAAGAGGCGTAAACTGGATAATGCGACTCCTCATGAAGATCTGCTGGTGCCTGTATTCCGTGAAGGAAAACTTGTATATAATCTTCCCGAGATACAGGATGTAAAGAAACGTGTAGAAGATCAACTAAGCGGATTTCATGAAAGTATCAGACGTTTTGTAAACCCTCACTTATATCCTGTAGGATTGGAAAAAGGTTTGTATGATTTCAAAACAGATTTAATTCTAAAATTGCGGAAATTTAACGGAAAGTAAAAAATTAAACAGACTACCCAATACGCGTGAATAAGATCATCTTTAGTACTCAGGCATATCAATATTTACAGAAAGAATTATGTCATACCACCGGTTTTGAGTGTGGTGAGGTTGAAGTAAAGAATTTTCCGGATGGAGAACGATATCAACGCATTCTTACCAGTGTGGATTGCCGGGAGGTTGTGCTGATTGGTGGTACTATTTCTGATGCAGATACATTGGAACTTTTTGATTTGGCTTATTCACTGGTATCGATGGGAGCAGAGTCATTATTGCTGATGATCCCCTATTTTGGATATGCTACAATGGAACGGTCTGTTAAAAAAGGTGAGGTAGTAACTGCCAAGACAAGAGCCTTTTTACTATCCAAGATTCCTGCAAGTTCAATGGGGAATCGTGTGTTTCTTCTGGATCTTCATACAGAAGGAGTACCTTACTACTTTGAAGGAAAGACAAGGCCTGTGCATCTGTATGCAAAGCCTACCATAATGGAAGCTTGCCGGGAAATTGCCGGTAATGATTTTGTACTGGCATCTACAGATGCAGGTAGAGCTAAGTGGGTAGAGTCTCTTGCCAATGATATGAATGTGAATGGGGCCTTTGTATTTAAGAGGCGTATTAGTGGAGATGAAACACAAATTACTTCTATCAGTGCAGATGTAAGAGGTAAATATGTAATCATCTATGATGATATGATTCGGACAGGTGGTTCTTTAATCAATGCGGCCAGAGCATACAAAGAAGCAGGAGCTACTAAAATTGCTGCTGTAACCACACATGGCCTTTTTAGTAAAGATGGCTTAGAAAAAATTAAAGCAAGTGGTTTGTTTGAATGTGTTGTAAGTACCGATAGCCATCCCAATGCTGTTCAACTACAGGGAGACTTCCTTCGGGTTAAGTCCATTGCATCCTTATTCAGGCAGGAGATAGAAAAACATTAACTATATTGATGAAGACTTTGTGAAGATAGTATCTTATAATCAGCTATATCAGTTCCTTGAAAAGATACATAATACCATATCTTATTCTGTTATTCTGGACTTCTGTTCTACTGACAGCACAGGTTCCAAAAGCAGGAATCTATGAGATAAAGCCTTCCTATCCATTTCCTTATCCGATTCCCCAGTATAGTGGTGAGAGTTATCATACGAACAAAAGAGCTGAACCTTATCTGGATGAAAAACTACAGATAACGTATGCAATGGTCTCGGTTGATACTTCTGCTAAAACTATAAAGTTTCTGTTCCTTGCCAAAAATCCAGAGCCTTATAATGGAACTGTATATGGATATACTCCCAAACTTGAAGCGCATGCAGGACAATATCAAACTGCAATGGACACAACTGTTTGGGGAGGTGATCTAAACAGTGGATATGATTTTCGGAGTATTCAGATGTATGCTGGCTATTACTTTCGGATCTATCCTGACCAGTTTTTTCTGGCTGGTACACCCAAAGTACTGACAGATAGTTTACATATGGATAAAACTGTTTTTCCGGTTATTACTACCCGTTATCAAACAGTAATTTATCCTATAAGCCCTTTTTATTTAGGAAATGCCAGACCTTATATTGATATCCAAAAAATCAATGTGGACAGTATCTCTCTCTATCAGAATCCAGATGTTGCTAGTCGAAAAATGAACTCGATATATGGAGGAGAATATGTAGCAGTATTGCAGGAAGCAACTAACTGGTATGAGGTTGAGCAGGTTTCTGTAAATGCTAGGATTACACATGGATGGCTTTCGAAAGAAGAATTGCAATCAGGTAGTTGGATTAAACAACAACAGCATACAGATGAGTATGCATTTGATGTTGCCTGGAGTGATACAACTGAAGGCGATTTAGAATCTGCCGTAGCACAAGCTATTCGTATAAAGTCAGTAGAAACAGGTGCTACTTTACAAGTTATAGATCGATTAGGGGCTACACCTACTAATCCTGTGAATAATTGCATACAGGTGCAGGACTGTAATTTTGATGGGTATCCGGATATTCATATCATGATGTTTCTTCCTGCAGGGCCGAATATCCCTCACAATATCTATTTGTATAATCCGAAAACAAAGTTGTTTGAGTTTGATCTGGCTCTTTCTGAAATTACCAGTCCGGAGTTTGATACAAAAACGAAAACTATTCATAGCTCCTGGAGGGGAAGTTGTTGTGATCATGGACGTGATACCTATCAGTATATCAATGGTAAACTGATCCTGGTTGCTCGTTATCAGGAAGACTGTACACATACAAAAGAAGATGGAACTGAATATTGTTATATCATAGATGGAAAACTGATAAAGGGAAAGTGGATTGAAAAAAAGAAAAAGAAATTACTAAGTGAAGTTTATACTGAAGAAAAGAAATAAATGCGGGAGTATAGCGTAGTCTATGCTTTCGTGGTGCAACATACTTAAAAACATTAACAGATATGAATCCTCTTAAAATTGCGGCAGCAGTGGTAAACCAGACTCCTTTGGACTGGAAACGTAATGTGCAACATCATCTGGATGCGATAGCAGAAGCCAAGAAGCAAAATATAAGTTTGTTGTGTTTTCCAGAATTGAGTATATCCGGATATGGATGTGAAGATATGTTTTATGCACCCGGAGTTACACAAACTGCAGGTGAAATGCTTCAGCTTATTGCAGACGCGAGTGAAGGAATTATGGTTTCAGTTGGGTTACCTGTTCGTTATAATCACCGTTTGTATAATACCGCATGCTTCATTGCAGATAAGAAGATTCAGGGATTTGTATGTAAAAAAAATCTTCCTGGAAATAGCATCTATTACGAACCACGCTGGTTTCATGCCTGGGAAGCAGGAGTAGTTACATCTATCGAAATCAATGGGCAGGAATACCCAGCTGGAGATCTGATTTTTGAAGTGCAGGGTATCCGGGTTGGTTATGAGATATGTGAAGATGCCTGGATTGCCCATCGTCCAGGGCGTGAATTGTATTTACGTGGAGTAGATATTATTCTCAATCCTAGTGCCAGTCACTTTGAGTTTGGCAAATCATTCTTACGAGAACGTTTTGTCATGGATGCTTCCCGGGCATTTGGCGCTACCTATTTATATGTGAACCTACTCGGAAATGAATCCGGACGAGCTATCTTTGATGGGGATGCGTTTATCACCTCTTCTGCTGTAGGACTGGCTTCTGGAAGTCGGTTTAGCTATAAAGATTTTCTACTGGTATCTGCGGTTATCGATGTAGACAATACCCGACTTTCACAGATACAGAATCGTGTTCCACTGATTAAGAATGATTTTGGGATTGTTAAAGTGCCTTTTGTATGGTACAAAGCTGCCTATGAACCCTATAGTTATGAGTTAGAGAGTTGGGAAAAAAGTCAGTACACCAAAGAAGAAGAATTTGCCCGTTGTATTGCATTGGCCCTATTTGACTACCTGCGTAAGAGCCGTTCCAATGGTTGGGTAATTTCTCTGAGCGGAGGTGCTGATTCCTCTGCTATTGCTTCTTTATGTCGATTGGCAATTAAACTTTGTATAGAAGAAATAGGTTTGGAAGGCTTAAAGAAAAAGCTGTTTTATCAGAAAGATATTCAAAATTGCCTGACAGAAGCAGATGTAGCAGCTACATTGATTACATGTGTTTACCAGGCCACAGAAAATAGTTCGGATGATACCCGTAACTCGGCTGAAACGCTGGCAAAAGATCTGGACGTTGAATACTTTGAGATCAGTATTGACACATTGGTAAAAGAATACCGTAGTTTAATAGAAGGTGGCTTGGGTCGTAAACTTTCCTGGGAGACAGATGATGTTCCTTTGCAAAATATCCAGGCACGGGTCCGGGCTCCAAGTATCTGGTTACTAGCTAATGTGAAAAATGCGCTGTTACTCTCTACCAGTAACCGATCTGAGGCGGCTGTTGGTTATGCCACTATGGATGGGGATACTGCTGGTAGCATCAGTCCGATTGCAGGTATCAACAAGCATTTTATTCGTCAATGGCTGCGTTGGCTGGAAACCGATGGATTGGAAGGACGAATTCGTTTTGCAGGGCTGAAAGCAGTGAATAGTCTGCAACCTACTGCTGAATTACGTCCTCAGGATAAAAAGCAAACAGATGAGGAAGATCTGATGCCATATGCTTTGCTGGATGCTATTGAAGATGCTGCCATACGTGATAAGAAGATGCCTAAGGATATATTGCCATTGATGAAATACAAGTTTGAGGGTATCTATGCAGAGGAGATAATTATCAAGTCTATTGAACGATTTTTCCGATTGTGGAGCCGTAACCAATGGAAACGGGAACGATATGCTCCTGGATTCCATGTGGATGATCATAGCTTAGACCCTAAAACATGGTGTCGCTTCCCGATTTTGTCAGGAGGTTTTGAAAAGGAACTAGAGGATATGAGAAAAAGCATAGGTGCATAGAAGAATCAGATAACCAGCAAAGAAGCTAAGTATACTTTATGGAAAGAGAAAAAATCAGAGTCTTGTATGCCCGACAACACCAAACTGTTTTTCCGAAGTTAGGAGTTTTTCTGGGAGGGCCTACTCCTCCGGGTGGTGAGGCGATGACAACAGGGTGGAGGAGAACTGTTATTTCTACATTGGAAAGGGATGAGAGACTTGATCCTAGTATGGTGGTGGTTGCTCCTGAACCGGAAAGTGGTATTTGGTCTGACATTGATGTGGCAGGAAATTCAAAATTAACAGAGGTATTGAATAAGCAGGTTCCCTGGGAATGGCAATACCTGAATTTATGTGATATTACTGCATTCTGGTTACCTACCTATTGGTTACCAGAAGTAGCTGAAAACTTTCCGCCTAACATTGGACCCACTACCCGGTTCGAACTGGGGTATTACCTACAGGAATATCTGAAAAGTCCGCAACGGAGAAAGTTTATTATTGGTTCTCCGGAAGATGCAGAAGGGATTAAGTGGGCCAAGCGCATAACGGATATACATGGGATTAAATGGCACTTTCTGCCTAAAGGAGAGAAGCACAAATTAGTTGCTGATTCTTTTATCGAAGAAATCGCAACAACGTTGGTTCAGAACAAATGGGAATATTAAGAAAATATGTCATGAAAAAAAGTCTGTTATTTTTAATATTTATATCCTTTTCTATACTCTGTAATGCACAGACAGATGCAGAGATCAAACCTTTTATAGTAAAAGGATATGAAATGCTACATAAGGAAAATGGTGACTTGAATAAAGATGGCAAATCAGATTGCTTGCTTATCTTAAAAGTAAAAGATGAGGATAAAAAAACAGAAGAAGAAGTTCCCCGCCCATTACTTATTCTGATCCGGCAGCCAGATGGAAAGCTAAAGCAGGTTGCCCGAAACGACAAGGTTGTCTTATGTTATCAGTGTGGTGGTGTTTTTGGTGATCCGTTTTCTGATATTACTATCAAAAATGGTTATTTTTCGATTGAGCATTATGGAGGTAGCAGTTGGCGCTGGACCCGGATTATAACATTTAAGTACAATCCAACTGATAAAAAGTGGTACCTGCACAAAGATGGGTCAGATTCATTTCATACTTCTGATCCTGACAAAGTAGAAACAAAAGTTAAAACAACAAAAGATTTTGGGAACGTACTGTTTGAAAACTATGATGTCAATAAAGAATAACCCGATTTGCTACTAAAACAATGAGTTTCTGGAACAAGGATGAAAATAGCCCTCATTTTGAAGTATTCCCACTAAGCGCCAGTGATCAGGATACATTACGCACTGAGATTCATAACTTGTATCAGGCGCGGTGGGGGATGTGGATATTGTTGGTAGGTATAGTGATCGGTGCATTTTTTCTGCTCCGGATGTTTTTACCTCTTACCTGGGCTGGAGCCTGGAAGATTAGTCTGGGTATATATATAGGTTTAGGCGTTTTGTCATGGATCTGGCTAAGCTGGGATATACGGCGACTCAAAGAAGATCTACGGTCCGGACTTAAAAATAAGCTACAAACCGTTGCTTGTCTGGATGATGTGTCAACTGACACCCAAATGAAAAAGAAGAGTACAAAATATGTTACGTTAAAATATCCCTATACTGCTACACAACGTAAAAGCTTCTATCTGAGAACCAAAAATGAGGAACTGAACCTGAAAGAGAAGCTGGAGTTAGAATATCTTGAAAAGTCAGGATTTATTCTTAGCCTCCGTAATATTTCTTTTATTAACCGATCAGAAGATACTATTGAGTAAGCAAAATAGCTTTTTTACTATGTTGATTGACGGAAAAACAGAATAGCAAGATAATTCAGCTGAAAAGATACTATTTTTGTTGAGAAACCACATAGTATAGATGACAGACGACTTACGACAATTTACCAATATTGTATTCCTGGATATTGAAACTGTTTCAGGAGTAGAGCATTACGAGCAACTGGATGAACGAATGCAATACCTGTGGTCAAAGAAAGCCAATCAATACCGAAAGGCTGGAACCGAAACAGATACCGAGCTTTTCAGGCAGCGTGGTGGAATTCTGGCTGAATTTGGAAAGATTGTTTCCATTGCTTTAGGCTATCTGATCGAAAAGAAAGGGAAGACAGTTCTATCCATTACCAGTCTGGTATCTGACGATGAACGTGCCATGCTGGAAAAGTTCAATGACTATCTGAAACGTTTTGATTTGCATATCAATCGTCAGAATGGTGAGTACTCTTCTCGTCGGCCCATACAACTTTGTGCCCATAACGGAAAAGAATTTGACTTTCCCTATCTGGCCAGACGCATTCTTATTAACCGACTTCCTCTGCCTGGACCTTTGCAGATGCAGGGCAAAAAGCCTTGGGAGATCCAGCATATTGATACGATGGACCTTTGGAAGTTTGGTGATTTTAAAAACTTTACCTCGCTAGACTTATTGGCGGCTGTTTTTGATATACCCTCCAGTAAAGAAGAAATGGATGGAAGTCTGGTGCATGAGGTATACTATGAAGAGCATGACCTGGATAAGATAGCTCGTTATTGTGCATTAGATGTAGTCAACGCCGCTCAGGTACTACTGGCAATGAGTGGATATAATATATTGCCTCCTGAATGTATTGAACCTACCCGAATTGAGATTGTAACTGCTGAGTAATCAGTGCTGGGACATAAACAAAAAATGAAATTACTGACAGAAAAATATACAGACCAGCAAGAAAGACTTCCTACCAATGGAAAACAGATCATTGGACAGTTTGATGAGGAGAAAATAATAGTATATCAGGCATATAAACCTTCTATTGCAAACTTTGCTGTTACCAATAAATTCCTTGGTGGCAAGGATTATAGCTATACCCGAATGACCTGGATAAAGCCTGGTTTTATCTGGATGATGTTTCGGTCAGGATGGGCAACCCAGGAAAATCAGGAGAGAATCCTGGCAATATCTATAGGAAGATCTCATTTTGAAACTATTCTGAAACAAGCTGTGCACACCAGTTTTAAGCCAGTTATCTATCCCTCTAGTGAAGATTGGAACACCGCAATGAAACAATCTGATGTAAGAATACAATGGGACCCTGACCATTATCCAAATGGGAAGACGTTGAATCGAAAAGCTATTCAATTGGGACTAAAAGGACAAATGGCAGAACAGTTTGCCAAAAAGTGGATTCTGGATATTGAAGATATTACAGACTTTGTCATAGAACAGAAGAAAAATATGGACACAAGTGGAATCGGTGAGTTGATAGTACCCAAAGAAGATATTTATACTCTGAGTGATAGTGCGCTTATAAAACAATTAGATCTATAAATTCTATCATATGCCTGTTATATATCCTCCTGATTCTATACATATTCCAGCTAATCATACCTCTATATTTCTGGCAGGAAGCATTGAGATGGGAAAAGCAGAGGATTGGCAACAGAAGGTCATTACGGCCATAGATAACACAAATGTAACTGTTCTGAATCCACGAAGAGCTGCCTGGAATGCAGATTGGGAGCAAACTATCTCTAACCCGGATTTTAAAGGCCAGGTAAGTTGGGAATTGGAAGGATTAGAACGGGCAGATCTAATACTTATTTACTTTGAGCCAACTACTAAAGCACCTGTTTCTATGCTGGAGTTTGGATTGTATGCCCGTTCCGGAAAATTACTGGTTTCTTGTCCGGATGGCTTTTGGAGAAAAGGGAATATCGACATCGTATGTGAACGATATTCCATTACCCAGGTTTCAGATCTGGAAAGCCTGATACAATCTGCAAAAATCTATTTGAATACTTTGAGTTCTTGAAACTAATTTTTTAATGGGAAAATATAGCTATTATCAGGATTAAGGGTTGTTTTTACCTGATAATAGAACGTATTCCATATTTGTCGGGCAATTTTTGGGTCAGGATGTATTCCAAAAAGTAAGTCTTTCAACTCTTCGGCACAGAACGCTATCTGATCATCTTTGGTGAGAACAGCATATCTGTACATTAAATCAGGTGCATACCACAATTGAGAATGATTGTTTATTTTGTCTATATGGATTTTTAGAAAGTTTTTTATCTTCTCTGGATTATAATCCAACACCAGATTCATTAGTCCAAAGTCTGCATAGCATAGTGTATCAATCTTAATAAGAGATTTATATAATCGTTCTTTATAGGATGTATGTGCAGATTCTAAAATATATTTACCAGACAAGTCATCATCGTATTGAGATATAAAGTCACTTTCTGGAGATAGTTCATATACACCTTCCCAGCGGGTATATCGATTTTCTGCACATCGAATAAGCCACTCAAGTGTTTCTAAGTGTTGTAAGGTTGTATCCCTGATAGTTAAAATTTGCTGCATCTCCCGTATTCTATCTTTATATACTTGTAATTCTTCATTAGAAGATATAATCTTAGATCCATAGGAAAGAGCATGGGGAGTATAACATGTATCCTGGAGAATCGCGTCTAGAAATACAAGAACATCTGTGTCTTTAAAATACATGGCAGGAGAAGGACAAATAACATTTGGCTCAAAGGATACATAGATTGTATCTTTTGAGATAATAGTACCTTGAAGAGTTTCTGTGACAACTATTTGAGCATAATAATCATCTTGCTGATAACTTTGGGGCTTTCTCCAAAATGAACGAGAATAATATCTCGTTTTTGTTATGTGTTTAATATCTACTACTTTTCCTGCAATACAATACTCACTTTCTGAAATTAGTTTTCGTAATGGACGAGGTGTAATGGGATAACCATACAGTGTGCAGATAGAGAGTCCAAAAACAATGGATATAAAAAGTGTTTTCATATTTAGAACTGATCAGATACAGTGAGTACTCTAAGTTAAAAAACAGATATCGGGGATTATTATTTTTAATATTTTTTAACAAACTCTGATACTGAAATAGATGATTCTCTAATTCAACCATATCAAAATTGATACTTGGTACCTATTGTCGGATATGCCTGCACTTTATTGTCTTGACTAATGAGATGATAATACAGACTAATTCTTGATCCAATAAAGAATCCTTTTTTTATTCGAAACCATATCTGTGGATCTCCATAAAAAGCAAGTTTCTTTCCTTTTTGGCCTTTGGTATAATCTATTCCCTGATCTTTGTTTTCTGTCCAGGCAACTATACTTCCTTCAATAAAGATTCTATAATTCGCAAAAAACTTTCCCAAATAGAAGGTAAATTGTGGGTCATGACTGGGCTTGTGAAAGGCATTGTATCGATACAGTAGATTTGCACTTAGCCAGGCTCCTTTCCATTGAAATGGATATGAAATTCCTGCTCCAAATGAATTCGTCAGATAGTAACCAAAAGAAGGTGGTGCAATACCAAGCCCTCCGGTATAATTCAGCGAGAAATAGACTTTTGGTTTCCAGAATTTCAAAGTTTGAGAAATTTGAATAAATGTTTGGCCTGTATTATTTTTATCTCCACTCAAAAATGACTGGACTTTCAACAGGAATGAACCTGTAGCATTGGTATCTACATCTTTAAAATACTGAAAGCTAATCATTGGAAAATTGGCAGTGTTATGTTTGGGATCTACCGAATGTCTGAAATCATAATGCAGTTGTAGATCCTGACTAAACAATAAACCGACTTTAAACAATAGAAGAAGAATGAATGTCTTTTTCATACCTTTAGTAAAATAAATTGAGGATGAAGGTTGATTTTTGATCATTCAAAAGTCTCTCAAAACGAGAACAATAATCAGAAATCAGGCGTAAACGTGGCGTAAATGTGAATTACGAATAGTTAATCCCAGTCTTATCACCCTTATGAGTCCTTCAGAGGAAAAAGCTTTCTGTAAATTATTCGGAGATGCATACAATAAATGTTTTGACAAAGAATTGACAGTTCCACTTTCTGAAGCAGATAGCAGATATTTCTCTTCCGAGATTGAGGAGCAGACAGGATTGATAATTGGTTGGAAAACGCTGAAAAATTATTCCTTCTTTATTTTGAAGGATTCTACTGCGAAACAAGAGAACCCTTCGGTCGCTACATTGGATACATTAGCCCGCTATATAACAGCCGCTCCCAAAACAGATGAAGTAAATAGAAAGCGCAACGAATCTCACTTTCCCTATTGGTATGCTTATAGAGATGAAATTTTAAAAAGAATATCTGTTAAAGAGGAGATAAAAGATAGCACCTCATCTATCACTGCTGCTAACCGGAATTCTGGAAAAATTCTTTGGGGAATAGGTATACTAGTAATCATGATTGCCCTTGCCTGTTTCTATATATTTTCTCAGGTGTCAAAGTCTGAGAAGTTTACAGAGAACTTTAACAGTACAAGTATAGATTCTCTCTTACATAAAGGGTGGATACTAAAAAATATTGACACAATTTTTTGGAACAAGCGGAATCCAAAAAACGGATATCTGACTCTATTTACACTGGAAGGTGATACCTACCCAGATTCTGCAAGGCGACTAGGAGTGAAAAATCTTTTAGTAAAGAAATTAGATGTAGATTGTTTCTCAACCGAAATACATCTGGACAACTTTGTTCCAGGACAAAACTGGCAACAGGCTGGAATCATTCTTATGGAAGATACTACCTTACTAAGTAGAAGTGCTCGGCTAACAATTGGGTACAATGGTTTCTTTGGTGGATATTCCAGACCAGGTGAGGTATTAATTCAAGCGATCAGTTCTATACATGGAGGATTTAGTAAGCCAGAGGAGATTGCTCATGTATCTCTTTTCAGTGTTGAGCCTACTCAGTCCACAATAATTAAAAATAATCTACAGCGGTCTGCACTTCGCATCGAAAAGAATGGGCGCCATTTCCGATTTTTATATGCGACAGGAGCTTCTGATATTTTTGCGTTCAAGGAAGTTGTGAGTCGTGATCTGATGATCAATCCCCGATATGTTGGTATTTGTGCATTAAAAGGTTTCGTGAAAGAAACACAAGCTATGCCTGTTTATGTAGACTTGTTCAGTATTGAACCTATCCTTTGTGAGTAGTAATGTACAGGCTATACTATTCTATCCGTTTGATAGAGTAGGAGATAATAGGCTGCTCCTGTCATCATCAAACTGTCAAACCGATCCAAGAATCCACCATGGCCAGGAAGAATGTTGCTGTAATCTTTGATATGATTGAGCCGTTTGAAATAAGAGGCTAGCAAGTCACCTGAGAGAGCGAACAGACTAGTCAAAAGCCCATATAGGATAGCTTTCTGTGCAGATACCTGTACCCAATCTCTTGTTAAAAAGGCTACAAGGGTGGTAAACAAAATACCACCTGCTAGTCCTTCAATTGTCTTATTGGGACTAATGTGGGAAACTAATTTGTGTTTGCCCAGCAATTGTCCTGCTATCTGACTAAATCCGTCAAATATGGCAATCTGAAAATATATGTACAACAAAAATGCTACTGGAATAGTATACGAGTATAATATAAAAAGTAAACTAATCGCAGTATAAGAAAGCAAGGAAATTACTTTTATATACAGACTGGCTTTACGATTTCTTAGTATTTCAAAAAGACCAACACACACAATAAGAATCGCAAGTAAATAAAAGAAATAATAGATAGTGGAGACTATGATACTCGTTACAATAATGATGTAGGTGATATATTTGAGCCACCTTTGTTTTTGAGTAGGTATATCTGCTTTTCTACTGGATATATACATCCCTATTCCTCCCAGGATCAGGAAGGATAAGAGATAAATAATGATCGGATGCACTATGTGTTTTTGGAAAGATGTTTAAGTACCCAATACAGCCCTTTGACATTTGTCTGAGGTTTCCGCAATAGTGCAATGATGATGATTTCTTCGATGCAGGCTATTGTTCCCCAGATTAACGCAAAGTAAAAAATAACAGGCTGGAAGCCAAACAGAAATAGATAGACAATAAATCCGCCCTGAAAGTATCCTGTAAGCTTGAACATATAGGTGTGAAGTCCTATAAGTCCTTTGAATTTGTAGAATACATATAGATAGGATACTAGCCAGAAGACGAAAAACAGAATAAGAATCAGGCTATGTGGTTTAATATCAGTCCATTTAAATATATAGATAGCTAAGAATGCAAGAATATAGGTTCCAAGATCTGCCCATGAGTCAAGTTTTGCACCAATCTCTGTCTGTAATTTAAAAGTTCGGGCTATCCACCCATCTAAAATATCAGTAACTAAGCTGATGGTGATAAAGATGGAGAATAAGAATTCTTGTTGGGTTAAAATGAGATAGAGTATAAACGGAAATATGATAATCCTGTATAATGATAAGATATTAGGAATAGTCCAGAATGAATGGGATTTCATATTTGGAAGAATATTATAGGTAGATGGTTTCTCATTAAAACAGTGCGTATTGTAGGAAATAAATGTCTAAAATACCCTAAAACTAGTATTAATAATATCTTTGTTGTGTTTGAAAGGCAACTCGCCTCTCCAATTTCAAAGATGGTTCTTTCTAGTATATGATGCAAATATCAGAATTGCATTTATCCATCCTGTTCGTTACTGCATTTCTTTTATTGATCCTGATTACCGAATGGTTGCATAAAAAACTGCATGTTAATTCTGAAATTTCCCGCAAGTTTTTACATGTCTCAGGTAGTTTTCTGACATTGTTGTTTCCACTATTTTTCAAAAGCCATCTATGGGTCTTGTTATTATGTACTCTTACCTTTATAATCTTTTTGGCAACATGCATTTTGGGGAATTGTCTTCTGTGCATCAGGTAAGACGGAAATCAATAGGTAGTGTGATGCTTCCAATTTAGATATTATATGCTTTTGTGTATGTGAATTTTAAAGGATTTAATAACCTGATGATACTTCTTGCACTTTTGTTTGTATTACTTCATTGGAGAAAGGTAGTGTATAGGAAAAGAGCATGGTAAACTCAAACAAAGAGTTTACCATGCATAGAATGCAACCTACTCTGTACGTAAAGATTTGGTAGGATTAGCAATAGCAGCTTTGATTGCCTGATAGCTCACAGTAGCTAACGTAATCATAAGAGCTCCCATTCCTGCAATGGCAAAAATCCACCATGATATTTCGATTCGGTAGGTATAGTTCTGTAACCAGCTTTGTAGAAAGTACCAGGCAATAGGAGTTGCAATAACAAAAGATGTCAGAACCAATACCACAAATTCTTTGGATAACAACTGCCACAAATTAAATATAGAAGCACCCAATACTTTGCGAATACCAATTTCTTTACGCCGTTGCTCGGCTGTAAAAGAAGCCAGTCCAAAAATACCCAGACATGAAATAAAGATAGCCAGTGTGGCAAAAAATGTCGCCAGTTTGCCAAGTCTCTCCTCACTATTAAACTTTGTGGCATATTCTGCATCTGCAAATTTGTATTCAAAAGGTACTTGAGGAATATGCTTTGTAAATACTGCTTGAATCTGCTTCATTGATTGACTGGCTGAATGTGCAGGGTTGAGCTTTAGAATAAGCCAGTTCGCATCAAGTTTGTTCATCAGGTAAATTGTCGGTTTTACAGGACGGTAAGGAGACTGCATTAGCATATCTTTAATAACACCAAGAACATGTAGTTTTACATCGCCACCCCAATCAATTTCCATTCCTACGGGATCTTTGACACCCATAAATTTTACCGCAGCCTCATTAAGAACAATTCCTGTAGAATCGGTTAAGTACTCTTTTGAAAAGTCTCTGCCTTGTGTAAAATTCCAGCCAACTGTTTTACCAAATTCCGGTGATACCCAAATGGTTGCAAAGTCTGTCTGGAGATCAGGATGCTTACCTTTCCAGCTAAAACCTCCATTATTAGACCACACACTGGTAAGCGGACTGGAAGACTCTGCCATTTCAAGAATGGAACCTGATTTTTTGAGGTCACGTTGAAGTACACTAAATTTTCCCTGAAAGTCAGGTGTACTCATCATCACCATCGCTAACCCATCCCGGTTGTATCCAATAGGACGGTCTTTTGAGTACTGTATCTGGCGATACACTATGATAGTTCCAATAATGAGGCTAACAGATACTGTGAATTGGACAACTACCAATATCTTACGAGGCAAGGATGCTTGTCCGCCAGCCCGAAAGGTTCCTTTTAATACACTTACAGGATCAAAAGAGGAAAGATATAAGGCTGGATAGCTTCCTGCAATCAACCCTGTTAATACACTAAAACCAACACCAAATAGCCAAAACAACGGATTTGTCCATAAAATGGAAATCTTTTTGTCACTAATATCATTAAACAGAGGCAGAGAAAGTTGAACAAGTACCAATGCCAGGAAAAATGAGAACCCTGTTATGAGTAGTGATTCACCTAAAAACTGCCCTATGAGTTGTCTGCGTTCAGATCCAATAGATTTACGGATACCTACTTCCTTCGCCCGTTTTTCACTGCGAGCTGTAGAGAGATTCATGAAATTGATACAGGCCAGCAGCAATACAAATACGCCAATGACACCAAACATCCACACAATTTGTATGCGGCCACCTGCATTTCGACCATCTTTCCAGTCTGAACGCAAGTGCCAGTCTTTCATTGGGTACAGAAAAATTTCAGGCTTAAATGGAACTTCATCTGGATCTGCCTGGGCTTTTACTTTCTTTATTTTTTCAGATACTGATTCAATATCTGCTGAAGGTGACAGCTGTACAAAAAGTTGAAATGAGTTATTTCCCCATCGATCTGCTGCTCTTTGTACCCATTCCTGAGAACGAACAAAAAGGTCCCATGGTGCAATGAATTCAAGGTCTCTAAAGGTTGTATTATAAGGTAAGTCCTTGTAAACACCTGCTACTTTTACAAAATCTTTATTATCTATTTTAATTGTTTGGCCCATTGCCTCAGTGTCTCCGAAAAGTGCTTTAGCTGTTGATTCTGAGAGTAATATTGAGGAAGGGTCTTGGAGGCCATTGCGTTTGCCTTGTATCATTTGCAGAGATAACATCTCGGTGATAGATGGCTGCATATAATTTCCACTCCTGGATAGTTTCTGCTCTCTATAGGCAAGAATATGCTCTCCTGTCCAGGTTGCCATAGATAGATGTGTAAAGTAATTGTTGTAAGAGCTTCTCAGAGCTATCTCTAAGGGTCTGGGTATAGCATTTTGTGTTCCCTTATTTCCATTGACAGTTTGATGCTGCATTACTTGGGCAATGCGTTCATAATTGGAATGATACTGATCAAAGGTAAATTCATCATACATCCAAAGTCCGATGAGTATGGCTACAGACATTCCAACTGCTAACCCAATAATATTGATGAAAGAGAAAATTTGGTTTCTCTTTATATTTCGGAGAACAATTATGAGATAGTTATGAAGCATGAATTACAGGATTTAAGATGTAGTGAATAAATAAGCAAATCCATTTAGGTGCCAAACCGTATAATTAGGCTGAAATGATGATTTTCTCTATAAATAAGTACTGACAATGTTCATTATCGGTCATCATGTGTTCACTGACGGACATTGCTCCTAGGTGATTTTTGAATACTATAAAATGGAAATTATGCTAACAGAAAATCAGATTTATGATTTTATTCAGCGTGGTTATGTTCGCATTGAGAATGCTTTCTCCTCAGAACTAGCTGCACAATGTAGAACTATCCTATGGAAAGATACAGGATGTGATCCACAAGACACTTCTACATGGACACAACCTGTGGTTCGATTGGGAGAATACAGTCAGGAGCCATTTAGGCAAGCTGCCAATACTCCAGTATTACAGGCGGCCTATAATCAATTAGTCGGAGAGCAAAGATGGCTACCCCGGCAGAGTTTAGGCTCTTTTCCGGTTCGGTTTCCTCATATACAAGACCCTGGTGATACAGGTTGGCATGTAGACGCTAGTTTTCCAGGAGCGGATGTAAATGATTTTTTTGCTTGGAGAATAAATGTTTTTTCCAAAGGAAGAGCTTTGTTGATGTTATTTCTCTTCTCAGATGTAACAGAAGCCGATGCCCCAACTCGTATTCTGGCAGGTTCTCATCTGGATATTGCTGCATTATTAAAAACAAAAGGGGAAGAGGGATTGTCGTTTATGGAACTGGCGCAACAGATAGAACCTGCACTGGACAGACCGCTCCATCTGGCAACCGGAACAGCCGGAACTGTGTACTTATGTCATCCATTTCTGGTACATGGAGCTCAGGCACATCATGGAACAAATCCAAAGTTTATGGCTCAACCACCTTTACTCCCATCGAAACCTTTTCAGTTAGATCGTGAGGATGGGTTTTATTCACCTGTAGAACAAGCAATACGATTAAGCATAAACGAAAAATAAAAAACTGCTTTCATGGAATTCCTATCATGAAAGCAGTTCTACCTATGCGTTACTTAAATTAAGATTTCTTTTCTTTTTTCTTTGGTACTTTTCCACCTTCTTTTCTTGCTTCAGAAAGACCTATAGCAATGGCTTGTTTTCTATCAGTCACTTTTTTGTTGCTTCTGCCCGATTTGAGAGTACCCTCTTTCATCTCATGCATTGCTTCATGTACTTTCTCCTGAGCTTTTTCTCCGTACTTTTTCATAATCGTACTATTTATATAGAACATAAATTATCAATACTATCAGATAAAAAACAATGCCAGAAGATGTTGTTTACTAATGGGAAGTCATACGATTCTTTAACCGCTTGTACCAAAAGGATAGGGAGCATATCAGAGAATGATATATTTACTGATAACGACTACAAATTATTATTGAAAGCCTTCCCATTCAAATGAACTATCGAGAAACAGGACAGTTTTATGGTGATACAAACCAGAAGCTTTCAGTGGAAGGTATTACACTCACAGATACTGTATATACTCTGCCCAAAGTAGACTGGCATTATCATGAGAATGCTTACTTTACATTTATTCTACAAGGGGGTTTAATTGAAGGCAACAAGAAGGAAGTGTATACCTGTACCAGCGGCAGCCTGCTATTTCACCATTGGCAAGAACCTCACTACAATTGTAAACCAGATGTGTTTACAAGAGGATTTCATATTGAACTAAACAAACATTTTTCAGACAGTATTTTCTCGGGACTCACTATTCCCGAAGGTAGCCTGCATATTGATAATCCAGAAATAAAACTTTTGTTCTACCAGCTATTCAAAGAGGCCAAGATTATTGATAGCAATACTCCTTTGGTTATTCAGACCTTATTAATACAGGTCTTTGCTGAGATGCAACGAAATCAGGACACTATAACAGGTCAGAAACCTGTATGGGTGAATCAGATAAAAGAGCTATTGTATTACAATGGAGTCGAAAATCAAAGCCTTCAGGACCTTGCACATACCTTACAGATACATCCTGTTCATCTATCCCGTCAGTTTCCAAAATACTTTGGGTGTACATTAGGAAATTATTTGCGGAAAATAAAAATAGAGAAAGCGTTGCAATTATTTTCAGATAAGACCTTGTCTCTGACTGATATAGCTCTGGATTGCGGATTTGCAGATCAGAGCCATTTTTTGCGGTGTTTCAAAGAGTTCAATGGTATGACACCTTCTCAATACCGAACATTGCTAAGGTGACGCCATGTTAATTTTATTCTATTTTTTTAGTGAATGTACACATAGTTTTGTGTCTTTCTAACTATGAATCCTATGAAAAAAACTTTCAACCTCCTGATCATTAAATTGATCTGCTTTTCATGCATGTTTGTTCAATCTTTAGCTTATGGACAATCTACAGATTTAGTAAAGTCTGAAGGGATTACCAGTCCTTTGCATCAGTCCAATGTAGGTCATATTACTTTTATGTCAAAAGTTATTCCCATTGAGGAATATAAAGAAACAGACTTCCTGCAGGCTTTTCAGTTAAAGGAAGGTGTTGATTTAAATATGCGGACTTATCTGGATAATTCACTCACCAATTATCTTCATCCGCTGGCTCCTAAATTAACCGCAGATGAAGTAAATGGGTTGGGCAACTATCAGTTTAGTTTCTATGTAGACAATTCGTTGATCTATAAAGAAAATTTACACCCTGGAGCAGGTCTTCCCGAAAACAAAAAGACAAAAACAGTTTTTCAGATACCTCTTATAAGTTCTAAAAACGAAGATTCCTGGGGTCGATATCTTTGGGGAAGATTTATGGCCTATGGAGGTGAAGATGCCCTAACTGTAGGAAAACCGCATTTGCTAAAAATAGAAATTCGTCCCTATGTAAAGAATCCGGAACTGGTAGTAGGTAATATCATTGCTCAAGGGGAAATCAATCTAACTATTATTAAACCACAAGTAGATCCGGCTAAACTACAGCCACAAGCTATTCAGCCAGGTAGTGGGTTTTCGCTCTCGAGTTTAAAATACGACAAAGAGAAAATAAAAGAACTCAATCAGAAAATTGAAGAGAAAACCTTCAAGCAGATTACCAGCATCGTAGTTCTTAAAGATGGACAACTCGTGTTGGAAGAGTATTTCAATGGAGCAACCAGAACCACATTACATGATCCCCGATCCGTAGGAAAAACTTTTGCTTCTGCAGCGATGGGGATTGCCATTAAAGATGGATACATTAAAAATGAGAATCAAACACTAAGTCAATTCTATAACCTGAAGGAGTTTAGTAATTATTCAGCCAGAAAAGACAGTGTGACTTTACGCAGTTTACTGATGATGAGCTCCGGATTTGATGGTTCAGATAGTAATTCGGAGTCTCCCGGTAATGAAGAGAATATGTATCCTACAGACAATTGGGTAAAGTTTGCATTGGATCTGCCAATGGACAAATCCAAAGTGATGGAGAAGAATTGGGATTATTTTACAGCAGGTGTGGTGGTATTGGGAGATGTAGTACACAAGAGTGTACCTGGTGGACTTGAAAAATACGCAGATGAAAAATTGTTTAAACCATTGGGAATAAAAAGCTATAGATGGCAATATACTCCACAGCATGTAGCCAATACTGCTGGTGGAATACAACTTGCTTCCCTAGATTTCGCTCGCTTTGGACAACTTTATCTAAATGGAGGCAAATGGAATAACAAACAGATTCTTCCGCAAAAATGGGTGAATTCTTCTTTGACAAAGCAAGTAGCTTTACCTGATGGAAGTGGGTCTTATGGCTATCTGTTCTGGAATAAAACCTATCAGGTTGGTAATGCCTCTTATGAAACATATTACTGTAGTGGAAATGGTGGAAACAAAATATTCATTTTCAAAGAAGTGGGATTGGTAGTAGTGGTTACTGCAACTGCTTATAATACTCCATATGCACATCCACAGGTAGATAAGATTATGCAACGTTATATTTTGCCAGCAGTATTAACAGGTATATAACAAAATAAAGCATAAGCTATAAAAAACAGACCTCTTTTGTTCTAGGCAAAAACAGGTCTGTTTTTTATTGTAGATCTGTATACTCTGCTGCAATCTTTAAGGTGTAGTCTTACTCAGATTTGTGCCCTATTTTATCATATGTTTATAAGAAAATACAGTAGGACTATAAAGAATAAACTGAGATATTTTAGAATAATTTGGGAAAGTAATTTAATGCTTTAAAGAATTATCTTTTATTAGACCTAATATGTTATTCTTAGTACTTTCCTTAGATGAAAGTTAATTATCATATCTAAATTATTTCTTATTTCTCTTTCTACTCAAGCCCTACATCTATGAAACCATTAGCTTTTCTCTGGATATTTCTCCTTTCCGGCAACTTGTGGGCTCAGATTTTACATAGCAAAGATGCTATTGTTGATAAACAGGCCAGAAATGCCTTCCGGAAAGCTGAGAAATACATTGATTCACTGCAAGCCAAACAGGACATTCCGGGTATTTCTATCTGTGTTGGAAACCGGGAAAAGATTCTTTGGGCACAGGGATTTGGTTATGCAGATCTGGAAAATGGAGTAGGTGTGACTACTCAGTCCCGTTTTCGTATAGGATCTGTATCCAAAGCGTTAACCTCCCTGGCAATGGCTAAGTTGTACCAACAAGGTAAACTGGATCTGGATGTTTCAATTCAACGATATACCTCTGCCTTTCCGGAAAAAAAATATCCTGTTACTGCCCGCCAACTAGCTACTCATACAGCTGGTATTCGGCATTATAGAGGTACAGATCCTATCAACTATCCTAAACGGTATGCGAAAGTTGCAGATGGACTTATGATTTTTAAGGATGATAGCCTCTTGTTTAAGCCAGGAACTGCTTTTAATTATTCCTCATATGGTTATAATCTTCTAAGTGCAGTAATAGAGGGTGCAAGCAAAACAGACTTTATCACTTATATGAAGCAGGAAGTATTCGTTCCTTTAGGGATGAAAAATACAATAGCTGATTATAGTGATAGTATTGTTGTTAACAGAGTACGTTTTTATGAACATGCCGATAAAAAGCTGGTTAATGCACCCATGGTTGACAATAGCTATAAGTGGGCTGGAGGAGGATTATTATCTACTCCAAGTGATTTGGTTACAATGGCGACTAAAGTGTTGAATGGGCAGTTTCTGGATAAGGAAACTGTAGATATGTTGTTTACTTCGCAAAAATTATTTGATGGCAAAGATACTCAATATGGTATGGGTTGGCGCATGGGAACTGATCCCAAGGGCCGTCGTGTGATTCATCATGGTGGAGTTGTGGAAGGTGGAAGAACATTTGTGTTAGTATATCCTGATCAGGGAATATTTCTAGCTATTGCAGCCAATATGAGTGGTGTATCTATAAATCTGAAAGAAGGCGAAGCTATTGCCAGTTATTTTTTAGAATAGTATACAGCAGTTCCTGAACCGTTTTATATACATGTTGTAAAAATTCAATCTTTATGTAGCTTTGAGTTTATATTTTGGTATGATATGCAGGCAACTTTGATTGAGCTCACAAGTGACAATTTTACGGATCTGGAAAAAGCAGATACCGTCTTGTCGTTTCGTTGTTTTATTGAATATTTACGCAAGAAAGTAGAAGCAGAAAAAGAAATTCGAAATATATTTCTGATTCATGCACTTGCTAAACTAGAAGCAAATCCATTGTTGGCAGAGCCTGTGAGTCTTTCTGATATTCCGAAAATCCAGGAAGAGCTTGAACTCATTGTTACACTATTGTTGCCTGTCTTATCAGAAGAAAATGAGCAACATTTGGCTTTGGCTACTCCATTACGGCCACAGATTTTCTTTGGGACAGATACCTTTTATTCTTTGGTAAGAAGTAGTTTTACCGGAAAGCCCAGAAATGAAGTAATAGAAACTATCACAACAAAGGAGACAGAGAAAATTAGAATGAAGATGGTGTATTCCCTAATACTGGAAAAAATATATGGAATACCTTCACTATTTAAAGCTGAAATAGTATTTGGAGTTCCAGATGAAGAAACAAGCTTGATTAGTTACTTTCGAATCAATATTGACACCCGTTTTCTGGAAGTAAAATCAAAAAGTCCTGTATCACAACAGGATATCATGGCATTGCTGAATGAGACAGATGGAAAAGACTTTGATAAGCAGAAATTGAAGAATTTTCTTCCTCTTTCCGAGTTCTTTTTTTCGGGTTTTTCGGTACTTACGCTTACCGATATTACCGGACAACAATCTATTGAAAATATCAAGAATGCTATTATTCATATGCATCCGGGTGACTCGGATGAGTATTATAGAAAAGAAGTCGTAAGTGCATTGAAAGTTCTCATCCGAAATAATACAGTAGAGTTTGGCATACTTCCCTTCTTTCGGATTAATAATAAACTTGTACTCACAGAAGAGAATATTCAATATAATGTAATGGTAAAGGCTTTTGCCCGAAAGGGAGAAATTGAAATTTTACCAGGGATGCTGGAAGAATATGTAAAAAAGCCTAAGATTGTTTTTTATAGTCGCATGATGGAAGAAAATCCAGACAATGTCTATATGAAACATTTGCTGGAAAATAATATCGAATCTTATGCTTTGCTACCTGTCTATAATGGACAAGATATGGTAGGTATACTCGAATTGTATTCAAAACAAAAGGATAGTATTACTATTTCCGCTTTAGCGAGGTTGGATGCGGCTATGCCTGTTTTAGCTCAGTTTCTACAACATACGATTGATGGTTTTAACAGAAAGATTGAAGAGATTATAAAAAACAGATTTACCTCACTGCAATCAGCCGTTGAATGGAGATTTAAAGAAGAGGCATGGCGTTATTTTATGTATAGTCAGGAGCATAATCTGAAAGAATATACAGACAAGATTATATTCAAAGAAGTATATCCTCTGTATGGTGGAATCGATATCCGTAATTCCACTATAGAGAGGAATGAAGCTATGGTTGCTGACCTGATTGTGCAGTGTCAGTTAGTAATTGAGATTCTAAAAGAGATAAAAAAGCAAGTCTCAATACCTATTGTAGATAGTCTGACTTTCAAGTGCTCCACCTGGATACAGGCAATAGAAACCAAAACAGTCAGAGAAGATAATATTCGTATCAGCGAATTTCTGGAAGAGGAGATCGTGCCGTTTCTTACCTACTTCCGCGAAAATAACCCAACGCTACGTTCGGTAATAGATTCCTATTGGAAGGCAACAGATGAAGAAACAGGGATTGCCTACAAAAACAGGCGGATGCTGGAAACCTCCATGCAAACTATCAATGCTGCAATTAGTCAACAACTGGATCAGTTTCAGACGGAGTTGCAGGGCGCTTATCCTTGTTATTTTGAGAAGTTTCGTACAGATGGTATAGAATATGATATCTATATCGGACAGGCTATTACTCCTGATAAACCTTTCAATACACTATATCTTAAAAATATACGATTAGGTCAGTTGAATGCAATGGTTTCCATTGCCCGTATGACACATCGTTTATTGCCACAACTGGAAAAACCATTACGGACCACTCAACTTATTTTTATTCGTTCTGCTGCTATCGATATTAGTTTTAGAAACGACGAACGAAAGTTTGATGTAGAAGGAGCCTATAATATCCGATACCAGATCATTAAAAAACGAATTGATAAAGTCCACATCAAAAACACTTCCGAACGTCTTACTCAACCAGATACAATAGCTCTTGTATATCTGACTAAAAAAGAGGAAACGGAATATCTGGAATACATTACCTATTTGCAAAACCTGGGCTTGCTGGAAAATAAGGTAGAGTTTCTGGAGCTGGAAGAACTTCAGGGAGTATCCGGATTAAAAGCGCTTCGGGTGACTGTTGTATTAGAAGAAGCTTCTATAAATATGATAGGGCAAGTTATTTCTTCAGAAACTTATCCTATTGGGTAATGGAAGAAAATTCGTTTATTCCAATATTATTGGGTG
This sequence comes from Xanthocytophaga agilis, assembly GCF_030068605.1. Lineage (NCBI taxonomy): Bacteria > Pseudomonadati > Bacteroidota > Cytophagia > Cytophagales > Rhodocytophagaceae > Xanthocytophaga > Xanthocytophaga agilis. The sequence goes on along the minus strand of NZ_JASJOU010000011.1, from coordinate 233,706 downwards.
GATTTACGTGAAACTACAATACTACCTGCTGCCATATCGTGCAAAGCTCTTCTGCGTTTGTTGTTATAAACTGAGATAAATGCAAACCATCCAAGAAATGTTTTGAGTGCAAACCGAATGATGGATTTAAAAAGAGGGATACGTTCTGATGGATAATCGTTGTCTCTGACACGTATCCCTAACAGATATTGCCCCAATGTATTGAAATAGGTAATACAGACAGGTTCATACAAAACAATCGCAAACATAAATACTACCCGTAGCCAAACTGGAAAATTTTCAAAGCTATCTGCAATCTGGGTACAGATTACCATAAACAACATCACCACTAGTATGTCAATGACAGAAGACTGGATTCTCCTTAAAAGTGAGGGATATTCAACAATTATTTCCTGGGTTTGCATAAATGATTAAGAATATTATTTTTTATTCCCTTTTATAGATTAAAGTTTTTGTATCATAGCATTGAGCGCTCCTTTTACAGTAGGAAAGGATGTACATACACGTGGATCCATGATATTTCCTCCAAATCCGTTTTCTTCAGTAGACGCATCCTTTGCTATCTTGGTAAGTTTTTCTTTTTGGGCCACTGGTTTGGAGTCTTCAAGCGCCCATATACACATAACTTGCACAAATATACTTGTATTTTTATCTTCGATCATTTTGAGTAGTGCTTCCTGAGCTTCTTTGGAATAATACCATGTTAAGGCTCTGGCAGCAGAAATTTGATTATGCATATTCTCTGCATGATAAAGGAATGGCAAGATAAGATTGTAATACTCGGTTAGCTGGAGATGATAAATAGATTCCAAGGCTACATGTTGTGCACAAAAAGTTGGAATCTCGTCTTTGCTAAAGCCTGCAGGTTTCAATGATAGATATTTTTCGACATAGGATTTAATAAAGTTTTTATCATATGTCAACCCGTGATAATTATTGAATATAGCGGTCATTGTCTGTTCATATGTATCTGAGAGAACAAGTGCCTGATGATAGCTATGACGATAGGTAGCATATACATTTCCATCTTTTAGAACTGCATATCCTGAAGTGGGAGTTGCAATACCCAGATTGCCTTTTTCATTCTTTTTTAGAAAAAAATAACAACTATCCACTCCTTTAAAATAAAATTCAGGCCCTTCATTTCCTGAGCGACTACAGAGATGAAGAAGATAAAAACCTGTAATCTTTGTTTCCACAGGCAGTTCTTTTCCTGCCAGATTTTTTAGAATTTTGATTTTTACTCCTTTTTCTTCGTCAAACGAAAGAACTTTGGCTAATACAAAACTATCCGCTTCTCGTATGATCTTATCCTGCCAGGGTTCATCCCAGGTGGTAGCCATGGCTGAGAGACCAGTAAATAGAAAACCCATGAGAAAATAAATATTAAATCTCTTCATAACTCTGAAAATAAATAGATGTTTTATAATACTAGACCTTGTTCCTAAATACAATATAGACACAGCTAAGACCTAGCAGTAGGATAGCTGCTGACAGATACGTTTTGAAAGAAGATAATTTGTTAATAGCTAAGGTTAGGGCGGAATCTTCTTCGACATGAAGCATTACTTGCAGTTGTTGATCTGTAAGAGCGTCTTTATCTAATTTTGTATTACTATCTTTGTGTAGCTGCTTAAATTTGAGATATCTTTTAGCAAGTAATACACTTCTGTATCCATAAGTATAAGCATCTGTATAGGTTAGTAATGCTTTGGTTACATCCTCTGTGAGGGCTTTGATGTTACCGAGTTGAAATAACAGGAAGGCAACAATGGGCTCTGGTGCTTTGACAAACATCATACGTTCATTTAGCTGATATGATATATGGTTACGAAGTTTTGTAAGCTCTTCAGTAGTTAAGGAAGATTTTGGTGTTGTATCATTACCTAAGTCTGTTCCCAGCATAAATTGGCTCGTTAGATAGGATAATCCTTTTAACTTTACTTCCAGAATTTTCAAATGTAACTATTCTGAGCCATTATGTGATTTCGGGTTAAGTGTAATATCTTTCTGTATCCAGTAGTAAGCTGAGTCGTTCTTTCCAAGCAATTCATAGACTGTTCCTAAATTGGAAGCTGTTGTGTATAAATCAAGATGTGTCTTTTCTATAGCAGTAAATACATCTTTAGCTTCATTGTATCTTCCTAAATACATAAGTGTAACACCATAATCGGAATAGGCTTTTATCTCATGTATATATTTCCAAATACTGTCAAGCTTTATTAAATCTGTTTCAAACTGCTTGATTTGCTCTGGATTCGTAAGGTCATATCCATTTGCTATTTCTATACCGCTTGTCTCGATTTTTTGACCATTTAAGAGCACATGGTATTCGTTGGCGCATGCACTTGTTGTAATATAAGATAGTAGAGTCAAAAGTAGTAGTAGAGTTTTTGGCATAAAGTAACAATATGTTTTGTGCTATTTATTCCAAAAAAAGAGTTAATGTAAACGTAGAAGGCTATATACAAAAGAGAAAATAAATTGAAAAAGAAAAGAAGAGTAAAACCTCATAAAACAAGTTTCCTTTGGGAAAGAAAGAGTTGGTCTCAATAGTGCTTTTTTGTATTTTTATTGTATGAAACACATATCGATATTAGTACCACAGGGAGCCATTCTGGGTAGTCTGGAAGGTTCTCGCCAGCTACTTACACAAGTAAATACATTTATGAAAGCCAGAGGCGCAAAGCCTTTGTTTCATGTTCAGTTAGTGGGGTTATCAAAGGAAACACCCTTAAGTGGCGGATTATTTACAGCCAATGCAGATATGACTTTTAGCGATGTGAAAAAGACTGATCTGATTATTATTCCAGCTCTGGATGGCGATATTCAGGAAGCATTGGAAAAGAACAAGGATTTTATTCCCTGGATTAAAGAGCAATATACACAAGGCGCAGAAGTTGCAAGTTTGTGTCTGGGAGCTTTTCTGCTAGCTTCTACAGGTTTGTTAAAAGGCAGAAAGTGTGCTACTCACTGGTTGGCTGCCAATCAGTTTCGTCAGTTGTTTCCGGATGTAGAACTTGTTACTGAGAAAATTATTACAGACGAATATGGCATTTATTCCAGTGGTGGTGCTTTTTCCTATATGAACCTTATTCTGCATCTGATTGAAAAATATGCAGGAAAAGAAATTGCTATACTTTCTGCCAAGGTATTTGCCATTGAAATAGAAAGAGAAAATCAATTGTCGTTTACTATATTTCAGGGACAAAAGGAGCATGCTGATGAACCAATCCGGAAAGCGCAGGAATTTATTGAACAAAACTATCAGGAAAAAATCACTATTGAACAACTCACATCTACCTTTGCTCTGGGAAGACGTAATTTTGAACGTAGATTCAAGAAGGCTACTTCCAACACAGTAGTAGAATATATTCAACGAGTAAAAATAGAAGCAGTTAAAAAAGATCTTGAAACTAGCCGGAAAAGTGTCAACGAGCTGATGTTTGATGTAGGCTACTCTGATATGAAAGCCTTTCGTACAGTATTTAAAAAGATTACCGGACTATCACCTGTAGAATACCGTAACAAGTATAATAAAGAGGCTGTTACTCTGTAAAATAAACAGGCTATAAGCAAAAATACCTCTGACATTCAGAGGTATTTTCATATATCCGCGAAAAAAAATGATATTGGTAATGATGATAAAATGCATTAGGCTGCATTCCTATGACAATGCTCACTGATTTCGTCTTCCAACCCCCGAATAACATGGCAATCAATAAATGGAGAAAGATCATGCTGAGACTCTTCACAATAAATTCCCTCTATTTGTACATCTTCACAGGGAGAGGTATTCTGATCACCTGGGCAATAAGCAAACCAGAATTTTACTCTTAATCCTTCATACTTTTCAGAATACAATGTGTCTGTAATATCCAGAATTTTCATAGTGTTAGTTTGTGACCCTATATGGGTCTTTTCAAAAGAATAAATCGGTTATTTGTTTTATCCTACTGAGAACGTAATCGGCTAAAAATTAGATGGAAAGCTGTAGTTTTAGTGTGAAAAAAGGGTTTTGTTGTATATGTCCCACCATATAAATATACTAAATAATCACGGATTTTACACTATATTTGCACGCCATTTTATATGGTTTGTACAACAATTTTTCATAGCTGAAAGACTGCTGAATCATGAGAATAACCATTACAGGAAGCCGTAACTGGACAGATGAACAACTACTGATCCAAACCCTGGAGCGGTATACCATCACAGAACTTATCCATGGTGGAGCTATAGGTGCAGATCTGATGGCTGCCAACTGGGCCAGAGGAAGGAGCATCAAAGTAACTGAGCGAAAGCCTGATTATGATACTCATAAAGCTACTGCTACACATGTACGAAACACCGAAATGGTACAGATGGCCGATGGTGTGATTGCGTTCTGGGATGGTGAAAGCAAAGGAACTGCTTCTACTATTGAGAAGGCACAAAAAGCTGGTAAACTGCTGCAGGTTGTTATGCCTGATGGACCTTCGGAGGCTCAGTTGAATTTATGGGAGTAAAGGTTATATCATAACAGAGAAATCAGCTTTGTACAAGGGATACTTTTGTAGAAAGCAAGGTTCTGAATATAGCAACAATAGGATGTTAATACCTAATGCTAGGTACTAACATCCTATTGTTATTTCATTGCTTGAGTGACTTATAAAATAGGACATCACATAACTGGAAAAACCTCCAATAGTATGTTCATACTATCCTTCTCACTTTCCCATACTATACTATATAAGTGCTAAGACACCTGCCCGCAGTGTTTGCAATCCTTCTATTATTTAAATACTACTACTATTGATACCTGTGTAAGGTATTTTATTGTATCAGAAGATATACCACTACTGTGAAAGTTATATTTATTTCTGGATCAGATATATGAAGAGATTAATGTCCTGTCAATGAATTACAAGGTATTATACTATCTGAATATACATTGGTAGTAAGTCTGACAATTGATTAGGTATTCGTTGATAATGAGATCGTTGTGTTTGTGCTTCAATGTTGAGAAAAATCATTCAAAGTGTAGATATATGTCCTATGAGGAGCAAAAATTATCTCAGATATTTTCGTGTGATTTTGAGAAGTATCAGCCACCTAATCACATAAAGTAAATGATAGGTCTGATACTGAGGGAAATGTAATACAAAATTTTAAGAAGGGAATATCTGTAATAAAAACAGATCAAGAGTACATAAATAATACATTTTCAGGTTGAACATAGAGAATCTGTATCATTTATGTAGCGTAGAAGTAATACATACATATATCATAGAATAAATTGGTCCCATTGGTGAGAATACTATTAAAATTATAGAGCAACTATTCACAAATTTGTAAACTAATACTATATGCTATTATTACATGGAGGATTTACATTTGGCATGGTAGCTGGTTTAGTGACGCTAACTATGTTATGGTTTTTGTCTTTTATTATATTAAGTCTTTCTGTATTTCGATTTGTTAAGAAAGAATTTTTGGAAGGTAAAAGATTACTGATTTGGTTTGTTTTATTGCTGGTAGTCAGTTTTCCTATGGCAGCTTTGATTGGGGGTATTGTTGAATATCTTTAATATAGGCAATTTGCCTGACTTGAGCGAAAATAAATCAGATTAGCATATTTTCTATTGCAATATATCAAAAGAAACAGGGATGAAATTCTGAATTTCATTCCTGTTTCTTTTGTTTCATAACCTTATTATATTGAACTATTGGTTTGATTTTTTCTCAAATTGCTTACATTCAGTAACGCAACTATTCTTAAGAGTTACGGAATAGGCATTCTCTTTTCCTACGGGGTTATTACAGTACTCAATAAAATACAAACCAAAATGGTATATTTACCATCTGATCTGAACAATTCGGTCAGGCTTTTGGCTTTGCTAATACAGCCACCAATTGAATTATTTATGAAGGATATCCATATAGTGTCTGTCTGCCTTACCCTTTTCTTTTGTCTCACGTTTACTTCTGCATTTTCGGTTACTGCTACTGATAGCTTGCTTTATGTATTAACCCGTCAGATAGAGGAAAGAGAAATTTACATCAGAGAGAAAGAACATCAGATTAACCAGCTTCGGGATATACTCAGACAGGAGGATATATCTCCACAACAACAATTTAAATTATACAGCAAGTTATACACACATTACCAGTCATTTCAATACGATTCGGCATTTGCCTATTCTTTACGGCTTGAACAAAAAGCTCGTCAGTTGAATGATCCTGTGAAGATAGAATATGCTAAGCTTAAAATCAGTTTTACTCTCTTGTCATCTGGTATGTATAAAGAAGCATTTGATTCATTAAATGCTGTGCATATACAACATATGCCAGATAGTATAAGTGTAGAATATCATGTTCTCCAGGCTCGCGCCTTTCATGATCTGGCTACTTACAATGCGGATAAGTATTATGCCAGCTCATATTTGATTAAAGGAAATAAGCATTTAGATTCGGCTATAACACATTTGGATACAAGCAAACCTGAATATGCTTATTTAAGTGGACTGAAATATTTTAAGGAAAAGAAATACGATGAAGCTATCCGAGAATTTATACTGGTTTTAGGAAAATATCCACCTTCCTCACATGATTATGCAAAAACAGCGTCCTCATTAGCTGGTGTATACAGAGATACTGGAAATACGTCTAAGGCTATTGAACTATTATGTAAAGCGGCCATTGCAGATATACAATCAGCAATACAGGAGAATCTGGCATTGTTGAATCTGGCAGAACTACTTTATCAAACTGGCGATCAAACAAATGCATATCTATTTATAAAACGGGCGCTGGCTGATGCTATTGCCTATGGCGCCCGGCAGCGACAAACACAGGTAGGTACCATACTTCCTATTATAGAAGGAGAACGTTTGGTTACAGCAGAAAGTCAGAAAAGTAAACTGTTTGTATATGCCAGTATTGTTTCATTGCTATCGTTATTGGTAGTCATATTTGCGATTATTATTTTTAAACAGCTGAAACAGTTACGGATAGCCAAAAAGACAGTAACAGAGGCGAATCAAAGTTTGCAGGAAGCAAATGAAAAGCTCACTGAGGTAAATTTGATATTAAAACAAACCAATGACCACCTGATAGAAGCAAATAAAATTAAGGAAGAATATATTGGTTATTCGTTTAACATGTATTCAGACTATCTGAATAAACTGGAAAAACTCAAACAGTCGGTTGAACGAAAGCTGCTCTCTAAAAAATATGAAGACATTAATCATGTAATAGATTCTGTTAATCTGAAAAAGGAACGAGAAAACCTGTTTCAAAGCTTTGATCAGATATTTGTTACATTATTTCCCAACTTTATTACTGTTTTTAATTCGTATTTTGAAGAAGAGAATGAGTTTACAGCGAAAGAAAAAGGCTCCTTTAGTATTGAATTTCGAATTTTTGCCCTAATTCGTATGGGAATCCATGATCCTGAACAAATAGCCAAAATATTAGGCTATTCGATCCGCACTATTTATAACTATAAAACCAAGGTGAAAAATAAGTCGTTTTTATCAAATGAAGAGTTTGAACAAAAGATTATGGAAATCAGAGCCTTCTGATAGTATACATAGCTAGTATAGCTTTTATAACTATAACAGGATGTTGATTATATAAATCAGATAGTTTACTGGCTTTTGTTTTCATTGTTTTATATAGTGGTTAACTCTTTCTGATATCTGAAATTATACTTCGCAGGCCTATTGTGGAAGAAGGCTTTGCCTATAGAGTTAAATTTGTATAGCTGTATTTGTACAACTTTATACATTACTTTCTGGTATCTTTCACTCGTTGATTTTACTGACAAAAGCTTACAGAGTCCCTGTTTTTTCTTCCCAGATCTTTACTTTTTCTTTACTTTTTTTTACTTCTGTCACTTGAGTAAGTGATAGATTATCAATGTTTTGTTATAATCTATCTAACTGATTTTTTTACTTTCTATATCTTAAAATTGAATTAGCCTCTCTATCTGTAGACCTTTGAGATACGGATGTTCGTTGATTTTAATCTCACCCAGAGAATAATGTAATCAGTCACATCAGATACTTTTATAACCAACCCGTCTACCTTTTACAAATGTATTACGACAGAATGCACGATGTCAGCACTGGGCTGGAATATGGAGTTTAAGCCAACTAAACTCTGATTCTGGAAATGTGTTGACATACCTATTTCCTTACACTTTAAAAAATATAACTATTCAAATTTTCTTTACTACATAATGAAGGATTTATTCTTACTAGTGTTACAGTTTGCCAGCTGTACAACATCTGAAGAACCTGATGGAAAGACCCGGCGAAGAAGACGAGACATCCCTGGAATCTTATCTATTCTACTTCTGATTACATTTTCGGCTATCCCGGTACTAGCTCAAAACGATATCAGAATCAGTGGTACTATCACCAATGAAAATGGAGAAACAATACCTGGGGCCAGCATTCGCATAAAAGAGAATGCACGCATAGGAACTGTTACAGATGTAAATGGTAAATATGAACTTTCCGTACCTAAAGAATATCTGGGAGGCAAACTGGTTATTTCGTATGTCGGATATAATACAGAAGAACTGGATATTGCCAATCAGACAACAATCAATGTTAAGTTGTTGCCCAATATCGAAACATTGGGAGAAATTGTTGTAGTAGGATATGGAACCCAACAGAAGAAAGATATTACAGGAGCAGTGGCTACAATCTCGTCTGAAAACCTGAATCAGGGAGCTGTAACCAATCCTTTGCAACAGATTGCTGGTCGTGCTGCCGGAGTTAACGTTTCTCAGACTGGTAGTGAACCAGGCTCTGCACCCAGTGTTCGGATACGTGGAATCACTTCACTGATAGGAGGAAATGACCCTTTGGTTGTTGTAGACGGAATTCAGGGAAATATGGATCTGTTGAATCAGGTTCCACCCAATGAAATCGAATCCATTGATATACTTAAGGATGCTTCTGCTACGGCTATTTATGGATCTCGTGGTGCTCCTGGTGTAATTATCGTAACTACAAAAAAAGGAAAAGAAGGAAAGACGACTGTAGAATATGCAGCAACTGCATCTGCTGATTTTATTCCGAGAAAATTAGATGTTTTAGGTGCGGATGAGTGGTGGGAACAAGCTCAACTAAATGGCGTGCCTGCCTCTGCCAATCATGGTTCTTCTACAGATTGGTATAATATCCTGACACGCACAGGAAATACACAGAACCATACACTTTCGTTTGGTGGAGGTCTGCCTACTTTTAGCTACAGAGCTTCCGTGACTGCAATTCTGCAAAATGGGGTGGTACTTAATTCCAGCAACCGAAAGTATATTGCTCGGGTACAGGCTACACAACGTGCACTGGATGATAAATTAACTTTGACTATCAATCTGAATAACTCGATCAATAATACAACAGGAAGTCCATCCAGTGTAAACAGAGCTGCATTTTCTACAAACCTGATTACTAATGCTTACCTGATGCGTCCTACTGATCCGGTTTACAATACAGATGGTTCGTATTACACAGATCCTAATGTGTTTGAATACTTTAATCCCTATGCTATTTCTCAGACTGTAGTAAATGAAGGGAAAAATAGTAATCTGTTTGGTAGCCTTCGGGCTGATCTGGAGATTGTAGATGGACTCACAGCCGGATGGTTTGGTAGCTGGCGCAAGACAGATAATACCTGGGGATATTTTCTACCTGCTGCTTCTACTGTAGCAAGCGCTATCAATAACAAAGGCATTGCCAACATTACTAACAACCGGCAGGATGAAAAATTAATGGATATCAGTCTGAATTACCAGAAAAAGGCTGGGCAGCATATAGTAAATGGCCTTGCTGTATATGAGTGGCAAAACCAGACGTATCAGGGTAACTATGCGCAGGCACGTGGATTTGTAAATGATATTGCCACTTACAATGCCTTACAGTTGGGAGATCTCTCTCGTGTACAACCTGGCGATATGTCATCCTATAAAAATGATCGTACATTGGTTTCTTTTTTGGGACGTGTTAATTATTCATTTGCTGATCGGTATCTGTTTACAGTTAGTTTTCGTAGAGATGGTTCTTCTGTATTTGGTAAAAATAATAAATGGGGGAATTTTCCATCTGCATCCGTTGCCTGGCAGTTACTTCAGGAGTCATTCATGGCCGGACAAAAGCTGTTTGATCAGTTAAAGCTAAGGGCAGGGTATGGAGTAACCGGTAATCAGCAGGGATTGTATCCGCAAAACTCGCTTTCATTGGTAGGTGCTGCCGGAGTTACTTATTTTGGTGGATCACAGATTACCAACTTTACTATCACACAAAATGTGAATGAAGATCTGCGTTGGGAAACCCGTAAACAAGCCAACATAGGTGTTGACTTTGCCTTATTGGATAGTCGTTTGAGTGGATCTATTGATGCCTTTACTGCCACTACAGATAATTTACTTTTTAATTATTCTGTTCCTCAGCCTCCCTTCCCATATGGAACAATTATCGCCAATGTGGGTAGCATCCTAAACAAAGGTCTGGAAGTTAGTTTAAGCTATCAGCTGATCAAAACGGACAATACTACTTTAACCCTGGCAGGCAATGTGTCATTGCTGAAAAATGAAGTACTGGAACTGAGTGGAAGTATCAATGGAGTGCCTTTAAATACTGACTATGTTTCCTGGGGACCCAATTCGTTTCTGATTAAAGGAAAACCCATTGGAACCTTCTTTATCCTCCAGCATACAGGAAAAACTGAAAACAACGCTGAGACAGTAGCGGATCGTGATGGCAATGGTATTATAGACCAGGGAGTAAGAAGTCCTGACAGAGCATATGCCGGAAATGCATTGCCTACACATACCTATGCATTTACCCCAACACTAAGACACAAAAAGCTGGATGTTACTATGGTATTGCGTGGATCTGGTGGAAACAAGATTTACAATGGGCTACGTCAAAATCTGAGTTTGATGGAGAACATCGGAAAGGCCAATGTACTGAAGAGTGCGGTTGCAGACGGCATCTATACAACTCAATATGGTTCGGATCTATGGCTGGAAAATGGTTCTTATCTCCGACTGGATAACATAACAGTAGGGTACACTATCCGTTCTGCCAGCCTCAAATACATTGATCATCTCCGAATTGCATTGACTGCAAACAACCTTGCCTTAATTACACGCTATTCAGGGGTTGATCCCGAATTGAATGTGAGTGGTGGAAATGGATTTGGAGGAGACAATGGAATTTATCCTCGTACAAGAAGCATTGCTTTGGGATTAAACGTAGTTTTTAAATAATGACGAATATGCGAAAGATATTTTTATTTACCTGTTTTAGCTTTCTGTTCTTCTCTGCTTGTACCAATGTAGATGAACATGTATATGATAAATATTCTGAAAAGGATTTCTATGGATCTGCAGAAGGTGCCAATGTAGCTCTGGCTGGTGTATACGCCAAAATTGGGGGAAACTGGGGCGGTGTAGGATATGCTGGTGCGGATAACGGATGGTATGATCTGAATACTATGTCTACTGACGAGCAGGTGATTCCTCATCGAAATACAGGAGACTGGCAACTGGATTTCGCCCGTCTCCATCTTCATCAGTGGCTACCTACTGACTATATTATTACCAATACCTGGAACTGGCTATACAGTTCTATATTCTCTGCCAATCTGGCTGTAGCACAGTTAGAAAATGCCAATGCTGATCCTGCAAAGATTGCAGAAGCAAGAGTGTTGCGTGCCTTTTTCTATTATCTGTTGATGGATGATTATGGCAACGTACCCTTTTATACAGAGAATACCATTACAGTCGATAAATTACCTCAGGTTAGTCGTGCAGAGATCTATCAGTTTGTAGTAGATGAATTAACCAATAATGTAGACAAACTGTCTACTAATAAAGGCGGAGAATATTATGGACGATTTAACCGATGGGCTGGCTATGCTTTACTGGCTAAAGTTTATCTGAATGCCGAAGTGTATACTGGCACTGCTAAATGGAATGAATGTCTGGCGGCTTGTGAAAAATTGGCAGAAGGAGGTTTTTCTCTTCATCCTGGAACCGCCAATGCTTCCAGTCCGCTGGGCTATCAGTATTATGAGTTGTTTGGCGACAAACTGCCTGATGACGAAACGATCCTGGCTATCTATGTCCAGGCAAACGTAGTTTCCCGTAATATCTTCACTATACGTTCTCTTAATGGGCCCCATGCTCTGGCATTGTTTGGCTTTAATGGATGGAATGGGACTATTGTTCCCAAGTCCTATTATGAGAAATTTTCTGATGCTGATATACGCAAAAAACAATTCCTTGTAGGGGCTCAGCCTGGAGGTGTTACCTACACGCCAGAAGTAACTTCTCTGGATAATCCAGGAGCTGATCGCAATGCAGGCGTACGAAATATCAAGTTTTATCCTGTTACACCTATGGATGGTGGCGGTGCCTCTAACGACTTCCCAATTTACCGCTATGCTGATATTCTATTGATGCAGGCAGAGTGCCATGTACGATTGGGTAATGCTTTGCAAGCTAAGTCTTTAGTAGATGCTGTGCGGATTCGGGCTGGATTAAATGCACTTACAGCTAACCCAACGCTGACAGATATATACAACGAACGGGCACTGGAACTCAACTGGGAAGGACATCACAGGCAGGATATGATCCGGTTTGGAACCTTTCTGCAACCCAATGATTTCAGAGGCGCTTCTGAGGAACATAGAAAGTTGTTTCCTATTCCTACTGATGCATTGAATACTAATCCTGCTTTAAAACAGAACCCTGGTTATTAATAAGCTATTCGTATGAGAAAATATATAAATATACTCCTTGTATTCTGTACCATATTGATAGGGGGGACTGCCTGCGAGAAGGATGCTGAACTAACCGTTTTGAAACCCGTATCTTTCACTGGTACTCCACAGATTTCTGCTGCTGATATTGTACTGAATAAGCAAAATAAAAATGAATCTGTACTAACTATTTCTTGGCCAGAGGTATCTTTTCCAGTAAAGGCTCCTGTAACCTATACAGTCCAGATTGATGTACCTGGCGATACTCTCGGAACCACTGCCTGGACTAATGCCAAAACTGTTACTGCCGGAGAGGATGTGCTGAGCAAATCTTTTCTGGGAAGTGACCTCAACAATTTGGCGAAAGGATTAGGATTAGTAGATGATCAGATAGGAACGTTGGTGATGCGGGTACAGTCTACATTAGACAGATCTGTTTATTCCTCCGCTCTTGTTGTGGCCGTAACACCTTATTCAGAAGTAACACAGTTTCCTTCTGCTTTGTGGGTAGCAGGTGATTTTCAGGGCTGGAATGTCACTGCTGCTCCCACATTGGTTTCTGAAAACAATGATGGTATCTATGAAGGCTACATTTACATTCCTCAAGGCGGAACCAACGAGTTTAAGCTTTATGCACAGGCTGCCTGGGAACCGATGTCCTATGGAGATGCAGGAGGCAGCAAGATTATGGAAGCCAACTATGCAGGTGGTAACTTCAAAGCTCCTTCGGATGGCTATTACCTGCTGGCAGTAAACCTGAATACCATGAGTTATCTGTTGTTGAAAACTTCCTGGGGAATTATCGGCGCGGCTACTCCGGGTGGTTGGGATGCTGATACACCCATGACGTATGATGCAGCCACACAAACCTGGAAGGTGACGGCTGCTATGAAAGCCAACGGATCATTTAAGTTTCGGGCAAACAATGCATGGCAGCTTGACTTTGGTATAGATGCCAATGGAAAGCCTGCCTATGCCAATCATCCCTGGAGAACTTATGTAGATCAACCACAGTTCACCGTTCCCGATGATGGTAACTATACGATTACACTGGATCTGCACAAGGCGGGTAACTACAAGTACACACTCCAGAAAAACTAACAAATCCTGAAAATGTAAGCTACTTCTAAAGAGGTAGCTTACTTTACCAATACTACTCATGATAAATTATAACAAGCTTAAAGGACTTATCTGGGCCTTTCTACTGATAACCGTTTCTGGTGCGTGCAAGAAAGATAGTCCTGGTCCTTCATTCTCCTATAAACAATATGGAAGTCCTTTTCAGGGAGTGCCAGAACGTCAGAATGCTGCCATCTATCAGGTAAATCTTAGGGCTTTTAGCGAAGCCGGAACCTTCAAAGGGGTGGAAGCCCGTTTGGACTCAGTTAAGGCATTAGGGATAAATGTTCTTTATCTGATGCCTATCTATCCGGTAGGAGTGGTAAACTCGGCGGGTGGTTTAGGCTCTCCCTATTCTATAAAGGATTACAAGGCTGTGAATCCGGAATTTGGTACACTGGAAGACCTTCGTGCCTTAGTAGATGCTGCCCATAGCAAAGGAATGGCAGTGATTCTTGACTGGGTTGCCAATCATACATCCTGGGATAATGAATGGATTACTGCTCACAAAGACTGGTACCAACAGGATAATGCAGGCAATGTGATCAGTCCTCCAGGCACAGGATGGTTGGATGTCGCTCAGCTAAACTATACCAATACAGAGCTTAGAAAAGCTATGATTGATGCAATGGCCTATTGGGTGTATACAGCCAATGTGGATGGATTTCGTTGTGATGCTGCTGATTATGTACCCTATAGTTTCTGGAAAGAAGCGATTGAATCACTACGAACCATCCAAAGCCACAAATTACTGATATTGGCAGAAGGTGGACGAAATGATCATTTTAAGGCTGGCTTTGATCTGCTGTATGGTTTTAACTTCTTCTATACCATGTCTGATAAAGTATTTGAAGAGAAGGGTTCGGTGACATTGCTGCAAAATGTCAATACAGCTGAATATGCCATTACTCCGGAAAGTACTCAAAGAGTAGTGCGTTACACTACTAATCATGACGTAAATCTGAGTGATGGTACTCCTTTAGAACTGTTTGGCGGAAAACAAGGATCTATGTCGGCTTTTGTTGTAGCTGCCTATATGAAAGGTGTGCCTATGATCTACAATGGTCAGGAAATCGGACAGGCAACCCGCTTGCAATACTTTACCCGAACACCGATTAGCTGGAACACGGCAGATTATGGCATGGTAGCTGAATACAAAAAGCTGCTTGCTTTTTATAATGCAAGTAACACAGTACGTATGGGCGAATTACGGTCTTTTAGTAGTGATGATGTATGTGTATTTACCAAACATGTGGAAGGGGAAACTATACTGGTAATAGCCAATCTGCGTAATAAAGCAGTTACCTATTCTGTGCCTGGTGCTTTGGTGAATACTGCCTGGACAGATGTATTTACCAATACCAGTACAGCTGTAAGCAACCAAATATCCTTGCCTGCATATAGTTATAAAGTGTTGAAAATAAATCAATAAACATATATTCAGAAATAGTTATCTTGAAGTGATAACCATTTCTGTTTTGTTTCATTTCTCATTTATGTATCCATGATTGTTGATAAAGTACTTAACAAAATACAGTGTCGTTCTTTTCTTTCTATAAAGAGACTTTTGGTTGTGATGCTTGTGTGCGGAAGCATAAGTCTGGCAGAAGCACAACAGATTACTTCTCCCAATAAGAACTTCAGTCTAACCTTTAGTCTAAAAGAAAATGGAGTACCGTTTTATGAATTGACCTTTAAAAACAAACCTGTCATCAAATCCAGCAAACTTGGACTGGCTACTCGTCAGGGAGGTTCGTTTCTGGATGGATTTACTGTAACTGATGTGAAAACAACTTCCATTGATGAATCATGGGACCCTGTATTGGGTGAGCAAAAAACAATCCGCAATCACTACCATGAGTTGCTGGTAACACTTACCCAGCAGGCACAACAGGGACGATTTATGCGTATCCGTTTTCGTTTGTTTGACGATGGCCTTGGATTCCGTTATGAGTTCCCGATGCAGAAAGGATTGAGTTATTTTATTGTAAAAGATGAGGTAACAGAGTTTAATCTCGCTGGTAATCATAAAATATTCTGGATTCCAGGTGATTATGATACCAATGAGTATCCATATACTACTTCTACGATTGCAGAAATACCTTCTTTGCAAAAAAAGGCTACAGTTCCGATTACAGCTCAGCAACCTATCAAAGCTCCTTCTGTACAAACACCCTGTATGATGAAATCAGCAGATGGGTTGTACATTAATATCCATGAAGCAGTACTAATAAACTATCCGGCTATGGACCTAGAAGTAGATGCTGCAACATTAAAAATGAAAACGCATCTGGTTCCTGACGCTGTTGGAAACCTTGCCTACATGCAAACCAATGCTCAGACTCCCTGGCGTACTATTGTGGTAAGTGATAAGGCAACAGACATTCTGGCATCACGGCTTATTCTTAATCTGAACGAACCAACCAAATACAAAGACGTTTCCTGGATAAAACCTGTCAAGTATATGGGAGTTTGGTGGGAATATTTTGTAGCAGGCAAAAGCAATTGGGCCTACAGCACAGTAAACAATGTGAAGCTGACGGATAATTTTGCCGCCTTTCCACCTAGCGGACATCATGGTGCTACCAACGAAAATGTAAAGAAATACATCGACTTTGCCTCAGCCAATGGGTTTGATGCAGTACTGGTAGAAGGATGGAATGTAGGTTGGGAAGACTGGATTGGAAACTGGAAGGAAGAGGTATTCGACTTTGTTACCCCTTATCCGGATTTTGATGTAAAGATGCTTAGAGAGTATGCTGCCTCAAAAGGCATTAAAATAATCATGCACCATGAGACATCTGCAGCAGCTACCAATTACGAACGGCGTTTGGATAGAGCTTTTCAGTTTATGGTTGATAATGGATATAATGCTGTAAAAACAGGCTATGTAGGAGATATCATCCCTCGTGGAGAACATCATGATGGACAATGGATGGTAAATCACTACATTCATGTTGCGGATCGGGCTGCTGACTATAAGATTATGGTGAATAGTCACGAAGCGGTACGACCTACAGGATTAAACCGTACCTATCCCAATTGGATTGCACAGGAATCGGCGCGGGGAACAGAGTTTGAGGCAATGGCTGGACTTGCTCCTGAACATGGCACCATCCTGCCGTTTACACGACTAATGGGTGGACCTATGGATTATACGCCAGGTATTTTCCAGACAGATTTGTCTTATTATGGCACAGGAAGCAAACAACGTGTCAATACAACATTGGTCAAGCAACTAGCTTATTATGTAACTATGTACAGTCCGTTACAGATGGCAGCTGATATGCCTGAAAACTATGCCCGTTTTCCAGATGCCTTTCAGTTTATTAAAGATGTAGCTGTAGACTGGGATGATACCTATGTATTGGAAGCGGAACCGGGGGATTATATAACCATAGCCCGTAAAGCCAAAGGAAAACAGGAATGGTATGTGGGTGGCATTACAGATGAGAACCGCCGTACAGCTACTATTTCATTTAGCTTCCTGCCGAAAGGAAAATCCTATATAGCGACTATCTATGCCGATGGTACAGATGCTAGCTATGATAAGAAGCCCCAGAGTTACACCATTCGTAAGGTATTGGTTTCCTCTTCCAGTGTATTAAAGCAGGTACTTGCTTCCAGTGGTGGGGTGGCAGTGAGTATAAAAGAAGGGACATCAGGAGAGATAAAAGGTCTAAAGAAGTTATAATAACTTTGAAGGCTTAAGTATATTCGAAAAGAAGAACTGTATAAACGGAGGCCATAGGTAACTGTCGGGTTACTTTTAGCCTCCGTTTTGTTTATCTAAAAGAAGCAGATTGAAGGTATACTTCTATAAACTGTTGTCTGGAAGTTCTTTGTTTGTAATTTTATTCCTTATTTTATGAATCATAATAAAAGTTAGTAGTATTTTTTCTACCCGAACTAACAAGTGTAAGTTACTTCACAGGTTATAGTCGTCAGCAGAGTTGTATATCTTTTAAGAACTTTAGTATTTATGAGTGTGATCTCTATATGGAGAGGTCAATGACTCCTTTAATTATCCATAAGGCTATGACTCAATTTGTTCCTTTTGAAAAAGGTGTAGAAGTAAACGGACAAACCATTCTTGCAGTAGTATATGCCCTTCATGCAGGAAGAGATACCCGATGGGGCATCCTGGAAAAACATGGACTAGGCAATATACAACCTGATCAATGGTATAGTCAGGAGAAGTGGTTGAATGCATTTCGCGATATTAGTAAGCATCTGGGAGATCCTACACTTTTTGTTATTGGAAAGGCCATTCCAGAAAATGCACTGTTTCCTCCTGAAATAGACTCTTTGGAAAAGGCATTAAACAGTATTGATATTGCGTATCATATGAATCACCGTGGGGGAGAAATTGGGAGCTACAAACTTACAAGCTTTGATGCTGCTAAAAGAGAAGCAATTATGGTGTGTCATAACCCATACCCCAGCGAGTTTGACAGAGGTATTATCACAACAATGCTCCGCAAATTTAAACCAAAAGATTCCTACATAGCTGAAGTTAACCTTGATCAAACGAAAGAAACCCGCCAGGAAGGAAAAGAAACCTGTACCTATATTATTACCTGGTAATACCTTATTACACAAGTAGGAAAATCTGTATTTTTTGACTTGTGCAAAAAACGATTCTATTATTTCTTTGCAATACAAAAATATAAAAGCAGCATTTAGGGCGGCTTTTCTCAGAGCATTAAGCTCCGAAGCCCGGCGGGAGTGCCGGGCTTTGTTTTTTCTATCTTTCCCCAATTATTCATGTATTTTTGCTGAAAGCATCAACTGTAACAAGAGTTATTGTTTAGTAGGGCAATGCGTTTTGTAAAAGATTCGTTTGCTTATAAAAGCACCACACAGATAGATTCTTCTATTGTTTGCACTCCAACTACATACAACATGATTGTACAAAATAAGGCCGTGATCCATCTGGCCGAACAACGGGGCTTCCTGAGTTCAGAAGGCCAGAAAAGTTATGTTACCTTCAATTTTGGTGAATATCAAAATGAACACCGGAAACCTTTTGGTGTGCTTCAGTTATGGAATGAAGAAATTCTTTCTGCAGAAAAGAGTATTGAGCTAACAGTGCCTCAATCAGTAGAGGTAGTACTTGTGCCATTGGCAGGGTTGATCGAATACAAAGACAGTAAGGGTACGGAAAACTTCATTTCTGCGGGACAAATCTATGTAACTTCGTTATCAGAAGGAACAAGTTATCGGATTATCAATCCATTTGAGAAAGATGAAACTGTGATCTGTCTGCACATGTGGTTGACTAGGAGGACAACAGATATAGCAGATCCAACAGAGCAAATCACCTTTAACCTAGATGAAATAAATCAGTTGTTGCCATTGATTACTGCCACCACCAAACCCTATCTGTGCTATATTGGCAAATACGATGGTCGTGTTAAGGGAGAATATACATTGACAGATAACCGTAATGGCATTTATGTTTTTGTTATTACCGGAGCTTTTGAAGTACAGGACAGATTGTTGCATGCCAAAGATGCTCTGGCATTATGGGAAACCGAAAGTATAGATTTTGAAGCATTGTCAGAAGGAGCTATTCTTCTCTTATTTGAAGTTTCAGGTGAATTCCCAGCATAAGAGAGATGGCTGGAATTCTGTTCATTTCCAGTGAATGATTCGAATTCCAGTCAAATCCTCTCAAAAAGTATTTCGTATGTTGTTGACTGATCAAACAAAGAAGTGACCAGAAATCGAATCACTTTTCGTTTTGACCATAGTTCCGGTCGCTTTCTCGTTTGACTGGAACTATGGTCACTTTGAAAAAATATTCGAATACCAGTCGCTTTTCAGAAATATTCGATCTCTGTTCACTTTACAGAATGACTGGAGTTCTGTTCACTTTTGACAGTGACTGTAACTCCAGTCATTTTTTATTATAACCAGCATTTCGACAGATATCCTCATTCATATTGATCGCTCGCTTATTTACAGATATTTGGCAAGGTTTAACTCCACATCACTATATTGCTGCAGTCCTTTCTCTAACAAAGATTTCACCCGTTGTCTGCTTTCTGGCCATTCCAGTGAAGCAAAGAAACGTTGTTGTGTTTCCTGCAAATGCTCGTTTTGCGGAAGTGTGACTCTTTGGTTTATTGTCGCTTTGATTGAAGTAATAGCCTGCTTGTCAAAGGAAGAAACACGTTTGGCGAAATTGTCTACAAACGCATCCAGTTCATTATCAGGAATAGCCCGGTTAATCCAACCATACGAAGCCGCTGTTTCTGCATTGTAATCATCTCCACTCATGATTACTTCTAATGCTTTCGCTCTTCCTATGAGTAACGGCAGGCGTTCCAGTCCACCCCCACCCGGAAAAGCACCGATACCAATTTCAGGTTGTGCAAAAATAGCTTTCTCCCTACTGGCAAACCGAATATCGAATGCCTGTATAAACTCGCTGCCTATCCCTCTTGCTCTGCCTCGTATAGAGGCAATACTTACAAAGAGAGCCTGTTCCAGGCGTTTGGCGAGATCTGGCCAGGCAATAGAGAGTCCTGTCTTACCTGGACCTTTAGGAAACGCTGCAATATCAATAAGTTCAACATGAGCAACAAAGAAATCGGGATTGGCACTTTCAAAAACTACAACTTTTAGGTTTTCATCTGCTTCCATTTGATCTAGTAATACCCGTAATTGATTGGAGAACTCTGCATCAAATATGTTGACAGGAGGGTTGTCTATCAGTACTTTCCAGTACCCCTGGTTTATTTTTTGTGTTGTGAAGATCATAGTAGAAGATTGAATTAGTTTGATAAGACAAAAGTAAATTCAACTTCCTGCTGGCAGTTAACACAAAGTACGGAATTGCTTATCCTTTTCCCTGATTTCGGATTTCGTTGGGTGAGACGCCTTTTACTTTCTTAAACAACCTTGAAAAATAGGGTACATTGTCAAAACCAAGCTGATAGGCAATATCGCTGATATTCATATCCGTTTGCAGCAATAAGATCTCTGCTTGCTCAGTGACAAACTCGTGTATCAGAGCTATAGTACTTTTTCCTGTTTCTGACCTTATCAGATCAGTAAGATAGTTTGGCGACAGATGCAGTTTCTGAGCAATAGAAGATACGGTAGGTATGTTTTGTACAGGTTGTGACAGGTTATTGTAATGAGATTGCAATAACACCTTCACTTTGGACGCGATGGAAATAAATTGAGTACTTACTTCCCGGAACTGTCTTTCGTAGAATAGCTCGGCATAGGTAAGTACAACATTGAGCAAGGATAAGATTACATCCTGATTGGCATTACTTTTATGAGTAAGCAATTCCTGATGTATTTTGGTAAATAGCCAGGTTATGGTTTCTTCTTCCTCTGGTGTAAGAAACAATGCATCCTTCACTTCATAACTGAAATATTTGTATTGTTTAACCTTATGAGCAACCGGATGTTTTCTAATCAGATCTGGATGAAAGACAAAAGAATACCCATCCCAGAATGTGAGACTTTCCCAGGAAACAATCTGCGCAGGTTCCCTAAATAACAGCAGACCGTTTTTTGTATTGTATTTTTTACTGCCATATTTAATATCACCTGTAAAGTTTTTCTTCAACGAAATTCTATACAGATTAACCTGTATCTCTTTGCTCGATTGCGGAAAATTGGGGATAGACTCCTTACAGACTCTGCTATCCATCAGTGGATGTGGAGGATTTGCCAGATTCAGATACTTGTTATAGCCTATTATGTCATCGAATACTTTCACAAATGCAAAGATGTGAAAATTTTGTTTTGCTTTTGGGTAGGTGATGTTTTAGTAGATTGCAAATGTTGTAGTACTATTGTTTTAATTTCAGAAAGCTATCATATTGATAAAAGAAACATATTTTGGATAAAGCGTGATTGACATAACTGATTTTTTGCTGGAAGGAACCTATAAGAACTTAAAGGTAGGGACTGTATTTACAGATGACACAGCTTCGGTAAACAGAATCAACATTTCATTTGCAAATGGGCAGTCAGTAGGATTTCAAGCCCACATAGATGCCATCTGTTTTGATGTTGGCAATGACGAAAATGGGGTTATTGTTTATATCATTATAAAAGAAACAAAACAAGATCAGAAACTCCTATTTAAATAGGGAAAGAAAATGTCATTTTGAATGACACAGATCTTACAAAACTCATTAAAATTTTAAACAACAACTATATTGAATGGGTATTCAGCCGTTGTTGGGATAAGTTGATTTATATTCAACTGGTTAGAAGCAAAGTGGAAATTTGTTATGCGTATTATGATGCAGAGATGGGATATGGTTTTCAGACTGCGGAGATTTGTGATAAAGAACGATATAAATGGGTAGATTCACTGCTAAATTAACTTTCTGTTTCATCTTCGTTCTCACTGAATAGTTTCTAACTGTTCTATGTATTTAGGAGATATTTTAAAACCGTACCGGAAAAATCATTCTGACAGGTACTGCTTTTCCATTGCATTTGCCTGGCTTCCAGTTTGGCATCTTTCTGAGTACTCGCAAACCTTCCTGATCCACAAGCGTTAAGTTCCTTATATCCTTATTGACTATTCTTTCGTTAAAAACGCATCCATCTGTATCTATTACAAACTCCATGAAAATAGAACCCTGAAATTGTTTTACGTTGGGATAGGTGAAATTCATAGTAAAAAAATGACTGAGTTCGCTTTGTCCTCCAGGATATTCTGGCATAGTGTCAACAAAAGTATAAATCTTTCTTTTGGTTATATTGTCAACATAGTTTGGACAATCTTCTGGCAAATCTTTGGAATGATCTGTTGAACACACAAGATAACTCATAAACACGAAATAAGTAAAGAGCTTTTTAATACAGAATTGCAGAATGAATAGAACATCGTTCATAAGTATCCTGAAATATATTTTTGTTATTTGAGTAGAGCTATTTACTAAACAGCTTCACAGTTTAATTTATAGCTGCTATCTAAAAAAGAGCGACCTATCCAAAAAGCTGAGAGCTTTGTGTTTAATCGGCTATTGCTTTACTAATTTCAAAAACTTTTTTTGTCCTTTTATCAAAAAGAATAACTACTCTAGATCCAAGCTCTACATCTAAGGGGGCATCACAATCACGCCTCGGTTGGTATTTATAGTTACTCTTGTTTACAAATCTGAAAAAATCATAGCAATAGACATAAGCTATATATGCAGGTTCTTGATTATCTACACAGCAAAAGTCAGGATCACCCAATAATATCTCAACTTCTTCAATAGTTCCGTCTTTGATTTTATTTAAAATTTTTCCTTTTTGTATAGCTTTAATTCTATAACCATATTTTCCCAACGTATCTTCTTTCCACAGCTTGGTAGAAAAAACCAAACTATCAGAATGAACCACTTGCTTATATGTTTGTGCCATACAAGAAAAACTTACACAAAGCGCCAAGAGAGAAACGTAATACCTAAATCATCAAATTGAGTTTAAATGTAAAGGCTCCTTCATAACTGAAGTTTGACTTTATCAGAACTCTATATACTAATCATTAATAACTCTAGAGCAGGAAATTGTAATTGCATAAGGTCTGAAAATTGGAGGGTTACTGTACAGCTAAACATAAAGATGCCTCTCATTATCTGCATCCATTGATACCTCTAAAATAAGGAGAAACAACGAAGGTAAAACTCTAGTAAAACAAAACCAGAGCCTACTAAACGTAAACTCTGGTTTTTAGTAACTATCGAATAAACTTTACTTATCCCGGCAACTGATTATTAATCTGATATTGTGTGGCGGCTTTAATCTTTTTGGCTGAGCCTTTTTCAAAGTAATAATCAATCCGGCCCAAGTTAATGCCTGCCCATCCTACCTGATTGATGGTAGTAATATGTCCATCCAAATTCTTTACATCTTCAGGCTGGTCCAGGAACGTATGCGTATGCCCTCCTATGATCAAGTCAATGTTACGGGTGTTTTTGGCTAAGATCTGATCCGATACTTTTGACTCTTTGTAGTTATACCCTAAGTGAGATAAACAAATCACCAGATCGCAGGCATGGTCATTTTTAAGAATAGCAGCCATCTCATTGCCCTTTTTGATTGGGTCAATATAGATGGTTTCTCCATAATTTTTCTTTTCCACCAATCCTGCCAGTTCAATACCCAGACCAAAAACTCCTATCTTCAATCCATCCTTCTTAAAGATCTTATAAGGTTGGGTTGAGCTTTTAAGAATGGTATTAGAGAAATCGTAGTTGCTGACCAGAATCGGGAATTTGGCATGAGGCAATTGTTTATAAAAACCTTCCATTCCATTATCAAAATCATGATTGCCCATAGTGGCTGCATCATACCCCATATCCGTCATCATACGCATTTCCAGTTCACCATTGAACATATTAAAGTAGGGTGTACCCTGGAAAATATCACCTGCATCCAGAAGCAATACATTTTTCTGTTCTTCCCGGATTTTTTTTATCAGCGCGGCTCTTCTGGCAACCCCACCCAAACCCTGGTTACGTGATCCATCCATAGGGAAAGGTTCAATGCGGCTATGAACATCATTGGTATGCAAAATGGTAAGTTTGTGTAGATCTCCTTCTTTCGCAAGAGCTTCTAATGACTGTGTACTAAAGGCAAGAGAGGCTGCTGCAACCCCTGCTGCTTTCAGGAATTTTCTTCTGTCAAATTTTTGTGATTCTTCCATCGAGTTCTGCATTAATATCTTTACCTGCGTCAGTGGTTGTTTTAATATAATTAATCAGGGCATCACGTATTTTTAGCCCTAAGGATCTTCTTTCAAGCGGATCTTTAAATCCACCCACATGATCACCACCATTGGCAACATAGTCAGATGTTAGTATCAAATAGGTTCTGTTCTTGTCAAATGACTGTCCATTAATTAGTGGATTAACAGGTTTTTGAGATTCGATTGTCATTCGAAGACCTGCTACAGGTTGCCCTCCCGAACGGGCAATAAAGTTTAACAGTTCTTCCACATCTGAGCCTTTTAGTTTCAGTACAACCATTTCATTCTCAAAAGGCATTAACTCAAATACATTCGACAAGTGAATGTCTCCTTTGGGAAGGCTGTTACGCATACCACCTTTGGTGCTGGGAATCGCAAAATCAATGGAAGGATCTATTTTCTTTCCTTCTGCAAGAACAGCATCCGAAAAAAAGTTGCCCAGTAACGTTTCTGGTAAGTCATAGCTTTTGGTCAGTTCCTTGGCACAATGTCCGATTACCTGATTCATCTTTGCATCCATTTGCTCCTTATAGGGCCAGTAGGTTTTGACAATAGATGAATCGACAGGAACTTGTGAGTCAATGGAATACTTCCCTCGATCACTGCTTACCAACGCATAGTGTGACTTGCAAGACCAGAGGATCGCAAGCAGGTACAGGACTAGAATGGTTTCTAACTTAATTACAATCTTCATTAGGGTTATTTAGATTAAAAATGGTGGTTGATAGTTGCTGAAATTCCGAAAAACAGATTTATACTCTATTTCTTCTATATTTCACAAGCTGATAAACCATGTATGGTTTGTTTATTGACTATTGCTTTAGTATTCTGTGACTGAATAATGGTAGGCTAAGCGTTAACGAATAAATAATCAGAAAAAAGTGTACACAGGAAATCTGCAATTTCCTCTCATTCTTCTTCTAACTTTATACAGTAATGTAAAAAACGCATCTTACTGTGCGTTGGCATCATAAGGAGATGCAAAAATAGAGAAATGTCTGCATTGCACAATCTACATCTTGTAAAAATTATAAACCATATGTGCTGGATGTTCTGCATATGGGAAGTAACCCAATCATCAGGTTTGGGTGAGGTATTTCTTTTTTTTGTAAAATATCTGTATTGTCAAAATAGAATTTTAAGGAAATTTTAAGGTTGTTTTTAAGCTTTTTTTAAGGTTGTGGGTTTATGTTTGTGGCATCTAGATTTGTATAGAATAGGATTATTCTATAATACGGTGTTTTAAGATATGGTTATGGTTGGGGGCACTGCCTCCAGCTATACTTTTGCCTCTTCTTTCCTGCAAACCTGCTTCAACAGAATTTCTATTCAAAAATGTGTATCTATGCAATTTCGTTTTCCTGTATGGATATACCTCTGCACTAGTTGTTCAGATCCTTTTATGTATTCATGAACAGATAAACGAAATTTCCAACCATTATTAACCTTAGTATGTATCACAGTAGCCTGTTCAAACGAATAGAGCACAGACAATCTGTGAGCATAAGCATTAACCCTTGTTCTTTTACTATGTTTGTACATTTTAGAAAAATTTCTTTTCTGATTGCATTGCTCCTATCTGTAAGTTCATGTGTGGTAGGTAAAAAAAAGTATGATGCTGAGGTTGCACTGAAAAAAACAGCACAACAGCAACTGGATGATGCCTTAAAGAAAATTGCTGCCTTACAGTCTGATACAAGTCAGTTAAATAACCAGCTCCAGTATGCACGACAGGAATTGAAAGGATTGCTGGACAATTATCAGCAGTTGGAAACCAAATACAAACAAGCCAACGAACAACTGGCTAACCGACAAAAGACAAATGACCAGTTGCGTACTGAGTTGAATCGTAGGGAAAAGGAGCTACAGGATAAGGAGGCAACCTTAGCTGAACGAGAAAAGTTGGTACAGGAATTACAGGACGCCATCCGTAAGAAGGAAGAAGCTTCAAAAGCATTGCTGGATCGTATTAAGGGTGCTCTCAGTGGATTTAACTCAGACGAGTTGTCCATTACGCTGAAAGATGGTTTGGTCTATGTATCTCTTTCGGATAAATTATTGTTTAAATCAGGTAAAACAGATGTAGATGCTAAAGGAAAGCAGGCACTTGGCCAATTGGCTACAGAACTTAATAAAAATCCGGACATACAGATTACCATAGAAGGACACACTGACAATGTACCAATCAAAACAGCTGTTTTTAATGACAACTGGGATTTGAGTGTAATGCGGGCAACTTCCATTGTGCGATTACTTACCAAAGAGTACGATGTAGATCCCCGTAGATTGACACCTTCCGGACGTAGTGAATACTTCCCGAAAGCAGCCAATACAACACCTGAAGGGAAAAGTCAGAATCGCCGTACTGAAATCATTCTTTCTCCTAAGCTGGATGAACTTTATCGGATATTGGAAGGAAAATAAATCATTCAGATATTGTAGAGAAATGCGGATACTCAGGTATAGATCCGCATTTTTTGTTTCATCCTTATACTTTTTTGAGGAACAATCTTTTTATTTGCTTGGGATTACCTAACACAATCCTAGTGAGCGAAGAAAATCAACACCCGGAGAGTCTATCATCAGACGAATCTGCCTCAGCTGCAGATGAAGAATCTACACCATTCAGAGAAAAATCTGTTTTTACCCGATTGATAAGTTTCCTGGAAGCAAGAACCAAACATGTAGCTTCTGAAAAGTGGCGTGAGCCAGTATTGCAGGCCGTTCCTCTTTGGATTGCTTCCTTGCTTATCGGATGTATTGCTGTTGGATATGCCAAATTGTTTACCTGGATAGAGCATTGGAGTAGTGGCTGGGTAGAGCAATATCCTTACCTGATATTTATTTTTGCTCCCGTTGCATTTCTACTTGGTTGGTGGATTGTACAACGATGGGCTCCCTTTGCCAGTGGAAGTGGAATACCGCAACTGATGGCCGCTATTGAGCTTTCCACCCCACGACGTTATAAAGAGGCTGGACGTTTTGTAAGTTTTCGGGTAATTGTAGTTAAGGTATTGAGTAGTATTTGTGTATTATTGGGTGGAGGTGCAATCGGGCGGGAAGGGCCAACCCTACAGATCGCAGGTTCTGTCTTTAATCTGGTCCATACATATTTGCCCAAACGCTGGCCTAATCTTTCTCAAAAACTCATGCTGATTACAGGTGGGGCAGCCGGATTGGCAGCTGCATTCAATACTCCATTGGGAGGGATTGTCTTTGTAGTAGAAGAATTAACTCGTACACATCTGGTCCATTTTCGGACTGCAATATTTACATCTGTAATTATTGCTGGTATGGCTGCACAATGGTTGTTGGGGCCATATTTGTATCTGGGATATCCCAAAGTACCCATTGCAGGTTTTTCATTTGTGTGGATAGTGTTACTAGCTAGTATAGCTTCTGGATTATTAGGAGCATTGTTCGGGCGAATTGCGTTTCTTATTTCCAAAGCAAAAAGAAGCTTAAAGACCAAATCTGCCCAGATTATGGTGGTACTAGCTTCTGGAGTGGCGTTTGCAGGAATGGTCTATCTGAGCAATATACAAAGTATGGGTTCAGGCAAAGAGGTAATGACTACCTTATTATTTGAAGGGCATAAAGAAAAAGAGTGGACGTTGCCATTAGTGCGCTTTATTGGGCCACTTCTAACCTATGCCAGTGGTGCAGCCGGAGGAATATTTGCTCCTTCACTTTCTGCTGGTGCTACCATAGGATATGTATTATCTGAATTACTAGGTTTGCCTCTGGAAAGCTATAATCTGATTATTCTGGTAAGTATGGTAGGCTTTCTGACAGGTGTAACTCGCTCTCCTTTTACATCTGCTATTCTTGTGCTCGAAATGACCGATCGGCATTCGGCTATTTTTCATCTTATGCTGGCAGGAATGGTAGCTTCTTTGGTCGCCTTGCTGATAGACAAAGAATCTTTCTATGAACGAATCAAAAAACAATATCTGCAAACGATATAACTATAATCGTTACCGTAGTCCGATCATGTTTGCAAACGCAAAGGCGAATATGAACTGACAGGATTTCGTAGATTTAGCAATTAAATACCCAATAGAATAGGTAAATTCAGGAAGGACAGATGATTACAGAGTTACTTTTTGTCTGCTGGGGAATTAATAGTAGAAATTCTCCTCAACATTTTCCGGACACCTATTGGTATGCAACAGCAACCTTCATTTAGTACACCTAAATCTGATCTGGACAGACTGACAATCTTTACGTTTTTGTGGGCTGTCGTTCGTTTTTTTCATCAGATCTCCTTTCCGGAATGGTATTACGAGCGTGAGTGGGAAGGAGTGTTAGTGATGTTGGTATTGGTTTTATGTCTGGTACGTCCGCAATCACTCACCCTACTTATAGCATTATTAACAACCAGTCTAGTCCGAACATTTATCTGGATGCCTTTTAATCCCAATCATATTCTCTTTGAATGGGTTGTGGATGCTGCAATTCTGATATGTATCCTGTTTGCAATTGTACAAAATAGGAACAGGAAAAATGAATTAGCATTTCGTAATGATCTATTCGATTCGTTTGCACCGATTGCACGAATAAGTATATGTATTCTATACTTCTTTGGCGTATTTCATAAGTTGAATACTGACTACCTGAAGATTCCGATTTCTTGTGGCGCTGTGCTTTTACAGGAGATTGCCGATAGAATGTATCCGATGGCGGTGGGTGATGTTCCCAAACTTATTGCCATGTGGGGAACACTGATTATTGAATCACTTATTCCTGTACTTCTTATTGGCACGAAAACACGAAAGTGGGGGATTTTGCTTGGGCTCGTCTTTCACTTTATGCTTTCTTTTCATCCACATAGGGGAATATACAGTTTTTCGTCATTGATGCTCGGTTATTTTAGTTTGTTTCTTCCTCAAAATGCCCCTCTTTTACTGAAGGAAAGCTATCTTTCTTTCAAAGCCAGATATATGCTTTTGCCTGGCTGGCAACGTTGGTTGATAGGTTTGGGAATTCCAACTGGGTTTGTAGCCTATCTGGGTTATATGCGAATGCATGTAACCAATGGATATGAAAATGTGATGCAGATAGGTTTTGTGTTGTGGTGTGCCTGGGCAATAGTAACATTACTTGTTTATATATTGGTTTTTATACCTGCCAAATGGGAGTTCACACCTTCTTTCTTTAAGCTACCGAGTCGTTGGGCTATTATGGTCTTTCTACTTTTACTTTTGAATGGCTTATCACCTTATCTGGGTTTTAAGACTCAGACAAGCTTTTCAATGTTCAGCAATCTCCGTACAGAAGGAGGAAAAACCAATCACCTACTGATGCCTAATGCAATAGTAACCCATCAATGGCAGGATGATCTGGTACAGATTACCCGGACAGATGCCCCTAATCTGTGTGATTTTGCAGATGGCAGAAGGATGCTTACCTATTTTGAATTACATCGGTTAGCCAGTGTAAATCAGCAGGATTTTTTTGTTGAGTACAAACAAGGCAATCAATCCAAAAAACTGATTGTAAAGAATGGGGTAAGCTCTGATCCGGAATTGACAACGCCTCTTTCTTTACTGAACTATAAGTTTATACGCTTTCGTCCTGTTTTTAAAGATACATGCTACTGTCAGCATTGATAGACTAGTTAGATTTTTCATTTAGCTCAAGTAAATAAAAATAGGTGTGTTATGAGTTATAACACACCTATTTTTATGAGAGAATCTATTGATAGGGGATTAGACTATTTTCAGTACCTGAGGACGGAATTCTGCCACTTTCAGTTGTGTATCATCCACATACCATACACAGGTAATCTCATCGGATGCAATACTTTTTACCTGCATCTCCGGACATGGAAAATCGGGGCAGTCATAGATAAGCTTTACCTTATCTCCAATGTGTAGTATATGTTTAAGGGCTGTCGCTGATACAGAGGTGATAGGAAATATCTCTTTCTGGATCTCCCGGCTGGAAGAAGCATTACCCAGTGCATTTTTTCTGCTATTGAGAATATTTAGTAAGGTTGCGAACATAGAATGTTGATTTTAACAGGTAAGGAAATCTTCGTATTTCTTTCTTAAAAGTGTGAAAAGTTAAAATATAAAACAATAAAATGCAATTATTTTTTCCTGTCTCCTTAAGCCTCTGTATTTGTTTGTAGTACAATCTGTAGTAAGTATATTGAGTAGAATATTGATATACAGAGCAATTGAAAATAATAATCCTCACAATAGGTCGCTCAGATCATAGAATTTTACATTTTTTTGCCCAATCTTAGATATTTATATCTTATCATGTAATCCTTGTACTTTCTGAGCAGATTTTATATAGCACCTTTGTGTTATCAATTTTAACACAAAGAAACATGATCACATTAAATGAAAAAGTAGTTTTGGTTACAGGAGCCTCCAGAGGTATAGGCGCTTCCCTGGCCCAGTCGTTTGCTGAAAACGGCGCAAAAGTTATTGTAAACTATGCAGGAAGTAAAGACGCTGCAGAAAAAGTAGTAGCCAATATTAAACAAAAAGGTGGAGATGCTATGGCTGTGCAGGCTGATGTTAGTAAGCCTGCGGATGTTAAAAACCTATTTGATACAGCGATTGCACAGTATGGCAGAATTGATGTCCTGGTGAATAATGCAGGAATCATGATTACAAAGACGATCAAGGATACAACAGATGAAGAGTTTGGCCGCCACTTTGATATCAATGTAAAAGGAGTTTTTAATACACTGAGAGAAGCCGCTACCCGGCTGTCTGATAATGGAAGTGTCATCAACTTTTCTACCTCTGTAAACCGGTTGATGTTGCCGGGATATGGAACCTATGTAGCTACCAAATCAGCTGTAGAACAACTGACCCGGATTTTTGCCAAAGAAGTAGGAGCAAGAGGGATCAATGTCAATTCTGTTTCGCCCGGACCTACTGATACAGAACTCTTCACCAACGGCAAATCAGAAGAGTTAATTAATCGCCTGGCATCCTTATCTGCATTTAATCGCATTGGCAAGCCAGAAGATATTGTCCCTATTGTATTGTTTCTGGCAAGTGATGAAGCCAAATGGATCAGTGCTCAGAATATAGGGGCTAACGGCGCTATGGCATAATTTCTCTGCTGATTCTCGTTTACATTCAATTCATACAAACTATGCATACCTTACAAAATAAAGTGGCTCTGATAACCGGATCCGCACGGGGATTGGGAAAAGCTATTGCAGAGCGATACGCAGCCCTGGGAGCTAATATTGTAATCAACTATTCAAAAGATAAAGTAGCAGCTGAAGAAGTCGTAAGTACTATTGCTGCTATGGGAGTAAAGGTAATAGCTGTGCAGGCCGATGTAAGCAAAGTAACAGAACTGGAACGGCTGTTTGAAGAAGCTAAAAAAGCTTTCGGGAAAATAGACATCGTAGTAGCCAATGCAGGTATTGAGCTGGTTGAGACTCCTGTCACTGAATTTACAGAAGAGCAATTTGACCGGGTATTTTCAATCAATACCAAAGGCTCTTATTTTACGCTGCAACAGGCTGCCCGCCATGTAGAAGATCATGGAAGAATTATTTACATCGCTTCCAGTACCACCTCTTTTCCTGTTCCAGGTATGGCCGTATATGGCGGCAGCAAAACAACACCCCGTTATCTGGTTGACATATTATCAAAAGAGATTGGACATCGGGGAGTTACTGTCAACTCCATTATACCCTTTGCTGTAGATCATGCCGGAATTTTTGCGGAGGCAGACAGTTACCCGGCTCTGCGTAAACAATTACTGGACAGCTGCCCGATGGGACGACTGGCGGAGGTAGAAGATGTAGCCAATGTCGCAGAGTTCTTTGCAAGCGATCTTTCTTCGTTTGTCAATGGACAACACCTGCTGGTGAATGGAGGGGCAACCAATTAGCCTTTATATCTTACCCTTACCCAGAGCAAATCTTGTTTTGCTCTGGGTAATAAACCCAAAAGTCATGATACTTAAAGTAGTTAATGCAATACTGATCCTGTTTGCTGTATATATGGGAATAAAACAGGGATGGGCTATGCTCACAGGAAAGCCTGAAATGCTGGATATGTTCAGAAAATGGAACGTTAACGAAACAGGATTATTGGTATATGGGGGAATAACATTACTTAGTGCCTTACTTATCCTCTATCCCAAAACGTTTTTGTGGGGAAATTTTCTGATGGCAGCAGCAATTCTGTTGCTTATTAGTCTGCATCTGCAGGATCGGAATCTGAAAGGGGTAGGAATTGAAATACCTTTTTTTCTGCTGAATCTGGTAATTATCTATCTGCAACATCCATTAGCCAAAATTCATTGATGTGAAAGCATTGATTTGTTCACTGGTTGGTATCCTGATATCAGTTACAGGATATTCTCAAAAAGTAGAGAAAAGGTCTCAACATACACAAATAGCTATGAATACTGATAAACTCACAAATACAATTGTACGAAAAGCCATAGAAGCTTTGCAGACAGGAGATAAAATGGCATGGTTTCCTTTGTTTACCGAACAAGCTGAACTTTTTGATGATGTTCATTCCATGAATTTCAAAAACTTTTTTGAGCAAGCGCTGGGGCATGAACGTTTTACCAGTATTGACAAAGTAGAAAATAATGGATTGGATATCTATGGAAAGTTCCATAGTGATCAATGGGGTGATTTTAAGACATATTTTAAGTTCCGGATCAATGCAGATGGGAAGATCAATCGTCTGGACATTGGGCAGGCACAGTATTGACCAGAAGGTGATTTCGTTTTCTTACAATTTTTAGTTATCGGGTGTGTCTAATTTTGAATCACTAAAACAATAAAAATTATGACGACATCCAACATCCCTTCGATTTTGATTACAGGCGCTACAGGTACCATTGGTAGCGAACTAGCCAGACAATTATCTGCTCAAGGTATACCTTTTCGGGCACTGGTACGATCTCTGGAAAATACACGGGAACTTGCCTCCTTGGCTGGAGCCGAACTAATAGTTGGTGATATGAGCAACGACAAAAGTATTGAAAAGGCTCTAACAGGTATAGAAAAAGCATTTCTGCTTACCAACTCAAGCGAACAGGCTGAACAGCTACAACTCAATTTTGTAGATAGTGCCATGCGGGCAGGTGTAAGACACATTGTCAAACTGTCTCAATTTGCTGCAGATGTAAATTCTCCTGTACGTTTTCTGCGGTATCATGCTGCAGTGGAGCAGAGAATCAAAGAGTCTGGAATAGACTATACTTTTCTACGGCCTAACCTATTCATGCAGGGATTGTTTGGTTTCAGAGAATCTATTGCAAAACAGAATAAATTTTTTGCATCAGTCGGAGAGTCTAAAATAAGTCTGGTAGATATACGGGACATTGCTGCTGTTGCTGCTAAAGCGTTAACAAACCCAAGACACGAAAGTAAGATATACAACCTGACAGGTCCTCAGGCATTGTCCCATCAAGAAATTGCGGAGTATCTTTCTCATGAATTAAAACGATCTATTCTGTTTATTAACGTTTCCCCTGAAGACATGCGAAATGCCCTGCTGTCTGTTGGTTTTCCGGAATGGCAGGCCGATGGTTTGATTGAAGACTATGCACACTATGCCCGGGGAGAGGCTTCTGCTATTTCTTCAGATATAGAAGTTATAACAGGCAAGTCTGCGCGGAGCTTTGACAACTTTGTGAAGGAGTATGCAAGCTTATTCTCCTGAAAAGAATGTGATGCATTCGTGATTATCTTCTGTTGGCAGAGATACCTCCGGGCAGAAGATGATTTATCTTTTATATTTTGTATTAGACTTTTGAAAAAATGTTTTTTTTGCAAAAAGGCTTTCTCTTACAAACGATATAGCATTTCTCAATATGTTTGGGAATGGCATTGGGTAATAGTTTGTATGCTGGACTGTCATTGTAAAACAAACATTCTTTACTTTAGGAATGAAAGAAGTAGAACAAAAGCTGATATATAATACACTAAGAGAGCAATATATTTCTTTAGATCTGCCTACAGACTCTATAGATGCTCAATCTGAATTTACCATACATAACCTAAAAGATATTCACAATCAATTACCCTATAAGTCACCTGTATACCGGACTAATTTTTTCTCATTTGTTTTTGTGAAAGAAGGCGCAGGTCAGTATACTACAGATGAACAGGTTTTTGTAACAGTACCGGGTACCATTTATTTTACCAATCCCGGACATTTTAAGTCATTTGAATGGCGAATACTGGAAGAAGTATACCTGATTACATTGAGCGAGGCTTTTCTGAAAGAAAATGTGCATGCAGATATATTTGAAGAGTTCCCTTTCCTGCTTGCAGAAACCGTTGCTCCAAGGGTATTGCCTCTTGATCAGTTTGCTGAATTTGAAACCTTATACCAGTTAATTCTAAAAGAATATACAGGTGGTTCACCATATAGAAATAAGATGATCGGTAATCTGTTTGTTGTATTGTTGTTAAAAATCAAAGATTACTTTTGGAACGATTACAACCCTATTTATGAGGGCAATCGAAGCTCTTATATTGTGAAGACCTTTAAACAGACATTGGAAAAACATTTTCGGGACTTAAGCAAAGGTCTGGTCGATAAACCGCTGAGAGTGCAGGATTATGCAGATGCACAAAATCTGCATCCCAACTATCTCAGTAATGTAATAAAGACGAAAACGGGGAAATCTATCAGCACCTGGATTACGGAAAAGACTATCACCGAAGCTAAGTCATTGCTACAAAATTCATCTGTGTCTGTTAAAGAAATTGCATTTTTGTTAGGATTTTCGGAGTCAACACACTTTAGTAATTACTTTAAAAAATACACACAGGTATCCCCAGTTGCTTATCGGAAGCAACACACTAGTACCTAACTGGAACTAACTATAAAAATGTGATGTCTGTGAATATAACCATTGGAAAACCACTGCCATGAATTTTCTACCCTTTGTTGATTCCCCTTTGCGGATACAACTTTCTTTTGAACCGGCTTTTGAACATCTGGAAAGAGTAGCTGCGGATTCGACAAATGATCATTCGGTTCGGGCAAAAAGGTTATTGGCAGATCTGGCCCCTTATCCGGAGTTGCGAACAGGACTTACAGACATCACTCAGATAACTGAGAATACGATACTCATTCAGCGGTTGCTGGCAGATTATTTTCCTCCCGAATTGACGCTGAATGAGATTAAGGCTGTTAGCCTTCCTTATACAAACATTGTCTTTAACCATAGTGAGCGATTTAAGAATATTCTGAAAGCCGCAGGGCCTGACTTTGAGATCAACATCCGGGATTTTGACGAACATCAGTTTTATATTCTGAGCTGCTGCTTGATTCTGAATGAGTTTTATGGTACTCAACTGGATTTTAGCAAACCTTTGTTTTACGATATCCCTACAGCAGAAGGTATCCTCAAGCATTATCGAATCTTATACAATGGAGATTTTCTGGAGGTATCACCCACTGAAAATGCCGTATTGTTATCTCAGGAAGACATTGAGCTGTTGATAAACAGCTATGATAATATATCTCTGTGGAAAGAAAAATTTCCGCAGGAATCCTGGCAAATCAGAGGCTTCGGTATCATGACCCTGTTTGATGCAACAGTTGAGAATGCAGTTTCCATATTTAAGGAAAAACTGCTGGGTATCAACTCTGTTGGTTTCCAGCAAAGCGTGGAATCTGTTTTTCGGTCAATCTTCCGTCTTTGGGATATCAAAATAGGATTTTCCTTTTTGAACCCTGATGAACATACACTGAACACAGATCCTTTTGGCCAGCAGATAGGTAGCTTTTTACTGGAAGACAACCAACCCAGAGAGATAACTGATCTCTTAGGCCAGGATATAGTACAAAACTTTTTAGAAAACAGATCGTATTTTGCCATATCCAATACCACTGATTTTCGAATAGCTAATCCGCATGCTTGCTGGATTAATCATCTGATTACTCAGGGAGTTCAAAGCATTATTCTTACCCCCGTTATTAAAAATGGTCTGTTCCTGGGAATTCTGGAAGTAGTGGCATTTAAGCCCCGCCAACTCAATAGTATCAATGCCAATAAACTGGATGTGGTCATGCCCTTTCTGACAGATACCATTGAGAGACTGGCAGCGGAATGGCAGAATCAGATACAAGCAGTAATTCAGACCAATTATACCACTATTCATAAAAGTGTATACTGGAAATTCAGGGCTGAAGCCGAGTCATTGATTTATAAACGCCAGTTAGGGATAAGTCATGCTCTGAATGAGATTGTTTTTCCGGAGGTGTATCCTCTCTATGGACAGATCGATATCAAAGGTTCATCAGAAGCACGTAATGCAAGTGTTCAAAAAGATTTGATCAAACAGATTAAGACACTATTGAATCTTTTTAAAAAGCTGGATGATCCCTTGTTTATCCATTCCTTTGTTAAAGAAGAGCAACAGCTACAGGACTATCTTACTGACTTGTCTATGCCATTGCGGGCTAGCACAGAACAATACATCAGTGGATATATTAGCCGTATACATACTCGTTTACGATTAATGAGTGAGACAGAAGCTAAGCCTTTGATTACAGAGTATTTTCGCAAGACAGATAGAGAGACAGGTAGTTTTCATATCTATCGCAGAAAGTATGAGAATACAATCCATCGTATTAATCAGGCATTAGCCGAACATATTGATATGAGACAAGTAGAGGCTCAGGATGTGTTTCCTCATTATTATGAACGCTTTAAGACAGATGGTATTGAGCATAATCTGTACATCGGACATTCAATCGCACCCAGGCAGGAGTTTGATACAAAGAAGTTATATGCTTTACGGTTATGGCAACTTCAGGTACTTTGTGAGATGGAGTCTATTCATCATGCTCAAATGCGGGAGTTACCCTATCCGTTGGCTGTTACTACTCTGATACTGGTATATAACTCAGCTATTTCCATTCGTTTTCGAATGGACGAAAAACGGTTTGACGTAGATGGAAGTTATAATGCACGATTTGAGATTATTAAGAAACGAATTGACAAAGCCTGTATCAAAGGTACGACTAACCGCATTACCCAGGTTGGTAAGATCACAATTGTCTACTCAAATTATGTAGAAGAGCAGGAATATTTACATTACATCAAAACACTGCAGGCTAGAAATATGCTGGCTGCGGAGATTGAACAATTTGAGGTAGAGGATTTGCAGGGAGTTTCCGGATTAAAAATGCTGAGGGCTACGATTCTTCATGCAAATGAATCATTGTAAAATCTATCCCGGTTGTATATAAAGCCAATCAAGCCATATAATTCGAGTTATATGGCTTGATTGGTCAATTGTATGTCATCTTTTTAGGCCCCAGTAAACCTAAGGCTTCATGGATAATTTCGATAAGTTGTTCAGAGTGAATCGCTTTATGGGTCTGTATTTTAAGCTGAATCAACGTGTCTTGCACAAAATTGCCTTCTACTCTAAATAATAATTGATCCAGTGCCCTGTTAACATGTGTCTTTACAATCTGTAACCGATGTGCTTGCCCTTCTGAAACTTCATGTTCAGCCCGGATCAAATCACACATATAACAAGCGTCAGCCCCGTTTTGTCTGTTTTCACTCTCCTTTTTAAAAGCCCATCGAATAAATTCTTCATACACCTTTCCATGTGTGTATGCTTTTTCAATAGCAGGGTCACTTCCCCAAAAAAAGTAATCATTGGTTTTCATTCGATATTCTTTCTTTTGTTTGTTGTGTGATAGTTTCCAGCTGGTTACAGGAGTCGGTAAAGCGTATTTAAACAAAATCTATACCACCGAGAGGAATGGGAACAGCAGCTTGTTTGTAATGATTGCTTCTAACTCTTCTGTTTACAAGAATTGTACTGACTTTCTTTATCGAAATAACAACATCTGTACAGTAGAAGGGATTTAAAAGCCTTGTATTGCCAACTACAAAGAAAATATAATAGATGTAATATATAGGTTTATAAAGTTTATAAACTACTCTCTACTGTTTTGTGAGATGTGGGAATAGTTTAACAGAAGTGAGGAAATAATAGGACATATGTATTGATCAGATTTATAAAGTGTTGGAGAGCTGGTAGTTTCTGAGGTAACCACATCATGGGAAAGGCCAGAGATAATCAAGGTGATTTTCTTGTAAAATAGCTGCAGAATAGAATTGTACAAAAGAAATAAGACAGGCCTTTTTTAAATACCCTCTGGCTTGTAAGCCTTTAGCCAGTGGTATTGAAAAAATTATAACAGAAAGATTAGTGTCTTCTTTGAGAGAGTACTTTTTTAGCTAAAGGTGCTTTCACAACCAGATGTGCCAGATATTTTGATAATAAGGCAAAAAGTGGGTACTTCATCGTATGAACAAGCACACTCTTACTCAAGCAGAAGCACGAAAAATAATTCTTCATGCAGCGGGACTATCCAAACAGGCTCAATTTGGAAAAGGCAAAGAAGCGGTTTATGATTTTATTGATCACCTAGGCTTTCTTCAACTGGATTCCAATTATGTAGTAGAACGAGCTCACCACCACGCCATTGCTGCACGTGTGCCAGACTACAGGCTTGAATGGCTTGATGAACTTCAGGCCGAAGGACGGATCTTTGAGTTCTGGACATACGCTGCTGGTTACATTCCTATGCATGATTTCAGATTTTCATTGCCCATAAAAGAAAGCTTTGCATCCAGAAGAGACAATATGACAAGAGCAGACGTATATCAGATGGAGAAAGTGCTGGATAGAGTTGGGAGAGAAGGCCCTTTGATGGCGCGTGATTTTGAGAATGACCGGGTCACGGAGAGTTCGGGATGGTGGGACTGGCGTCCGTCAAAGCTGGCATTGGAAAGATTGCATCTGGAAGGAAAGTTAATGGTGATGAAGAGAAAAGAGTTTCAGAAAGTATTTGACCTGCCAGAGAATTTACTTCCGGCAGACATTGATACAACACCACCTACTGCAGAAGAATTCGCAATACATCTTATTCTCCGTTCATTGAAAGCGTTAGGTGTTGCGTATCTGAAAGATATTGCATATCGGGGACGATATGTGAAAAACGCAATGAAAACAGAATTAAAAAAGCTGATTGAATCAGGAGAAGTATGTGAAGTAGAGGTTTCGGGCGTGACAGGTGCTACTCTTTATATGTTGTCAGAATATAAGAAAAGGAGTATCGACCTAGCAGAAGATACCTTTATTTTGTCACCATTTGACACATTGAACGTATACAGACATCGGTTACGAAGCTTTTTTAACTTTGACTACCAGGTAGAATGTTTTGTTCCCCAGGCAAAGCGTAAGTATGGATACTTTTCTCTTCCTGTGCTGATTGGTGATACATTTGTAGCCAGAATGGATTCAAAAGCAGATCGTAAAAAACGTATTTTGATGATTCACAATCTCCATTTTGAGCCTGTCACCTTAACTGATCCCATGATCTCAGGAATGAGTGAGGCACTCAAGGCTTTTGCTGCATTCAATCAATGTAAACAGATCGTGATCGCCAAAGCAAACGATGAACTATATAGAAAGGCTATTGAGGCCAAATTAGTTATATAGGTATCTTGCAGATCACTTTTCCGAGTAATGTAACTGTAAGATACAATGATACGTTATTTCACATTTTGCCTGTTCCTTTGAACAGGCATTTCTTTTTAATGATAAATGGACGAACTATCAGCCATTACTGAGTGTGCAATAGTATAGTTTTCATTCCAATAACCATTTTTATATTGAGAAATGCTCTATTTTTGAAGCGGAATATAAAAACTGACAAAACACCCATGCCATATACCTACGAATATCCTCGCCCATCTGTAACAGTAGATTGTATTCTGTTTGGATTTGATGAAGGAGAGTTGAAAATTTTGCTGATCCAGCGAGGTGGTGAACCTTTTAAAGGAATGTGGGCATTACCAGGAGGTTTTCTGGATATAGATTCAGATCCTTCTCTTGAATATGCGGCTAAGCGTGAACTGGAAGAAGAAACAGGATTGACAAATGTATTTATGGAACAGTTATATACCTTTGGAGATTCAGGGCGTGACCCTCGGGGTCGTACTGTTTCGGCTGCTTATTATGCATTGCTAAAATTATCGGATTATCAGAAAGTGCAGGCAGGGACAGATGCAGACAATGTACGTTGGTTTGGATTATCTGAAGTGCCTAAAGATCTGGCTTTTGATCATGAAAAAATTGTGGCAATGGCTATAGAACGCCTGAAAGGAAAAGTTCGTTACCAGCCCATTGGCTTTGAATTACTTCCGGAGAAATTTACATTGTCAGAACTACAGCACCTGTATGAGGCTGTACTGGGGGTAGAACTGGATAAGAGAAACTTTCGGAAGAAAATCCTGAAAATGGATTTACTTATCGGACTTGATGAAAAGCAGGAAGGCGTTGCTCACAGAGCTGCTCAACTTTTTAAATTTGATAAGAAACGTTACGAAGAACTAAAGGCCAAAGGCTTTAATTTTGAGGTATAAACGAAAACAAAAAGGAAAATCAGGAGTTTTGTCCTATTTTGCAACACAATCAGCCATCAAAGGGTAGTGTATCGGAGTGGTATCTGATATATAGCTCATTTTGTGTAATAAATCATTTATGAAAATACTCTCCGTTTTTGGTACTCGGCCTGAAGCCATTAAAATGGCTGTGCTGGTACAAAAACTCAATGCAAATCTAAACTTTACACATAAACTGTGTGTAACAGGCCAACATCGTGAACTTCTTGCTCAGGTTCTGGATATCTTCAAATTGAAACCTGATTATGATCTGGCTATTATGCAGCCGGGACAAGATCTTTCAGATATAACGAGCCGCATTCTGTTAAGTATTCGTTCTGTGTTTACCGAATTTCGTCCTGATCTGGTATTGGTACACGGTGATACAACTACCTGTTTTGCGACTACTTTAGCTGCTTTTTATGCTGGTATTCCTGTAGGACATGTAGAAGCAGGCTTACGCACAGGAAATTTACAAGCTCCTTTTCCAGAAGAGGCAAATCGGGTAATGGTTTCCCGACTCGCAACCTATCATTTTGCTCCAACACTCCGTAATGTAGAAGTCCTAAAAAAAGAAGGAGTTCCTTTCGATAATATACTTCAGACAGGCAATACAGTTATTGATGCTTTACTACAGATGGCAGGGCAGGTTACGCAACTTTCCGAAAAGTGGAAAGGCACTGCGTTAGAAAAAAGTATTCTTGAAAAACAGAAGATTCTCCTAGTAACAGGGCATCGCCGGGAAAATTTCGGACAAGGCTTTATTGAAATTTGTCAAGCATTGGCTACACTGGCGCAGAAGTATCCTCATCTGGAAATTTTGTATCCCGTACATCTGAATCCCAATGTGCAGAAGCCTGTTTACGAGATTATCGGAAACTTTCCGAATATTCATCTCGTAGAATCGCTTTCGTATGAAGATTTCATCTTTGTTATGAAAAATGCTTTTCTAATTCTGACAGATTCTGGCGGCGTGCAGGAGGAAGCTCCAGGACTTGGTAAACCTGTATTAGTAATGCGTGACACTACTGAACGACCTGAAGCTGTGGAGGCCGGAACGGTAAAACTGGTAGGAGCTAATGCTACGCGAATTATAGCCGGCGTGTCAGAATTACTGGAAGATGAAACTACCTATACACGAATGGCTCAATCAACAAATCCATATGGAGATGGCAAAGCCACCGAACGAATTATTACATTCCTGGAAACACTAGCTTCAAAAAAACAAGGATCGAATGACTAAACCCCGGTTACTATACATTTCTATCAACGATGGGTCTGACACACGCATTAACAAAGAAGTAAAGACATTATCCTCACAGTTTGATATTATCTACATTGGAATAGGCAAAAGTACAGAACAGTCATTTGTAAAAGAGTATTGTCGTCAGTTTCTGGTAGTAAAAGGACATCATAAAAGTCCTTTTGTTTTTCTGAAATATTATCTTCTCTTTTTGAGAGCATTTCTCTTTCGGCCATACCAGTCTATTCATGTTATCAATGAGAATCTCTTATTAATATTTTTTCCTTTTCTGTGGTGGAGTCGAAAAAAAATTGTACTGGATGTGTTTGATTCTATTTTTCTTCGTGCCAAAAATAAAAATACATGGCTGGCGTCTCTCTGTTACAAAACACCTAAAGTGATTATTGTCACAGATGATAACAGAAAGCAGTTATTGCCAACACCCTTTCATGGAAAGACTGTTGTGGTCGAGAATTATCCTTATCGGTTTAGAGAAGAAGTAAAGAAAATCAGTAACTCAGATGAATTACTGGTTTTTTATAATGGGTCTATGAGTAAAGTGCGTGGCACAGAGTTACTACTTCAGCTTCTGCGCCTTGATTCCGCATTAAAGGTTAAAATGGCGGGATGGGTATATGATGAAATGACAAAAGAATTATCCCAACATCCACAGGTTGAGTTTCTGGGTGTATTACCTCAACGTACTACTATGCAGGTAGCTTCTCAGTGTGATTATATATTATCTCTGTATGAGCCTATCAATGAGAATAATATTAATGCAAGCCCGAATAAAATATATGATGCTATCCAGGCTGGAACACCAGTAATTATTAATCAGGAAGTAAAAATATCAAGCTTTGTAAAAGACCATAATCTGGGATACATTATGTCATCCTTTTATGACTCAGATTACAAACAGATAATGAATGATTGGTTACGCTTAAAAAAATCCTATGTGTTTGATACACAACTTTTGGAGAAATTTACATGGGAGGCCGTTGAAGACAAATTATTGAAAGCACACCACTTCCGGATGAAATGAGAGAAAGAGCGCCTTCTTTGTATAATTACCTACTATTATGAAGATTCTTCTTTGTACCAATTCTTTTGAAAACGTTACTAATGGACCTGCCAAGTTTGCTAACCTGATTCTGGAGATCAATACATTGTATCCGGAACATGAGATACGCATAGTAACAGAGGATATCACAAAACCACATACAAATGTCTATCCTGTTGAGGTTCGGTTGCCTCGTTTTCTGAAGTTGCTGAGTCAGTTCTTTCGGATGTTTATTTATCACAATGCTGCACAAAAGATACAAAAGGAGTTTGCCTATGATGTGTTATTATATAATAATTCGTTCATTGGCCTGTGGAGTGCGATAGTTTCCAAAGAGCCTACCGTTGGGATGATCAATGATGATAACAACATCATTATTGGTTGGAGTAATTTCAAAGCTAACTCAATGTGGTTGAAACGGTTTTTATTTCGGAAGTGCGAAAAGTTATCCGTGAAGTATCATCAGCATATCCTAACCAACTCTGATTTCTTGACTGAGAAGGTGATTGCTGCTTATGGTCATCCTCAAAAAGTGACGCGTTTATATAAATCGATTGATTTATCCAAAAATAAGTTTCAGGCCGATCGTCCGTTTTTGCTGCCAATCCGTATATTATTTGTTAAGGCAGATTTTAAGCGAGGAAATTTACAAACACTGACAGATGCATTAGCTTTGCTGGACAGATTTAGATTTCTGGTTACTGTTGTAGGACCAGAAGAGAGATTTAAACCATTGATTGAATCTTATTTTATTGGAAAAAGCAATCTGCAACTAGACTGGAAGGGAGAGCAATCACCAGACAATGTCAAACAGCTGATGTATGAATGTGATATCTTCTGTGTACCTGCCCTGCAGGAAGCACTAGGTGTTGCTAACATAGAAGCTCTGGCATGTGGCCTACCTGTTGTAAGTACTGCTGTTGGTGGTATTCCGGAAGTACTGGATCATGGAAAAAATGGTTGGCTTGTATCACCGGGCAACCCTAATGAATTATCACAGGTTATCGAGAATTGTATTACTGCTATTGAGCAGCGTAAGGATAAAGTGAGTAATGGAGAAAGCTTTGTTAAGAAGTTTTCCAAATATGTGATGTATCAGGAACTATTAGCCATTTTACAAGATGTTATCAGCCACTATACCTATAGAAACGCCTCAGAAAGAACTTCTTCAGGCTCCTAAGAATGACTGGAATTGGAAGCTTTTTGTTATAAATATTAGTTCAGTGGTAATCTCTTATTGGCTTGCAGGTCTCACAGGGATGGTATCCAATAGTATTACAAAGCCTTTGCGTATTGTGTTGTTGGTAGGTTCCCTTTATTACTTGTTTTCAATGACAAGGAAGCAGATCTTTGGTGTTAAAGG
This sequence comes from Xanthocytophaga agilis, assembly GCF_030068605.1. Classification (NCBI taxonomy): domain Bacteria; kingdom Pseudomonadati; phylum Bacteroidota; class Cytophagia; order Cytophagales; family Rhodocytophagaceae; genus Xanthocytophaga; species Xanthocytophaga agilis. The sequence goes on along the minus strand of NZ_JASJOU010000011.1, from coordinate 189,002 downwards.
AGGAAACTCCTGGCAGATGTGGGTCTTTATTCTACTGAATATATATGTAATACCCTTCAGTTTCAATTTTTTCTCGTCTTTTGAAAAATTCTTTAACCTTATTCCTTTCCTGATATATATCAATTATAGTATTCTTTACCTCTATAGAAATATAGATAAAGAAGATTTACTTATACTGATTCTTCGTGTATTTAATCTTGTTTATGGATTTCCAGTTATTGCATTTTTATTCTCAGGCAGTTTAGGCGAAAAAGATATTTATGGGGATTCTGTTGGTGGTTTTGCTAACAACCATTATGGATGGGCTTGTGCTATGTTTTTGCTAACAAGTTTGGACCTCTACAGGAATGATTCTTCCCTTTCAAATAAACATCTTTGGTTTATTCGTATTCTAACTCCACTTGCAATTATATTGTTATCAATTAGTGGCTCCAGGAGTGGATACCTTACATTTTCTTTGGGATTTCTAATTTTTATATTGCGAAACTCTAATACACATCTTGCCATCAAATTATTCTCCGTTTTATTAGTTTTCTTGCTAATTTTTCAACTCTATGGTGATCCGGAATCAGCATTAAATAAACGATTAAATAAGACAGAAAAACAATTAAAGGAAGGAGAATCGCGAGAGAAATTAGCTAATCTTTGTTTTGAATCTATGAGTAATTATCCAGAAACTATGCTTACAGGATTCGGATTTTATTCATTCAAAGAAGCTTTGTTAAGACTTAATCCCAATTATAATCCGAGAAAGTTAAAAATCAATCTGCATAACTCTTATTATGAGCTTCTTTTTGGAAGCGGATATTTGATATTTGTATTCTTTATGGTCTTTTTTCCCTTGCGGACTATTTGGATCTTTGCACTTAAACATTCTTCTAAATATGTGTTTTTGCCTCCTGTGATTTTAATTCCACTCTTTGAGAATAATTTTAATCCAGGACAGTTTATGTTCTTTCCTTGGTTTGTTATCATGTTCTATTATTTACATTACTCAGAGACTCAGATTCCAATTTATCTAAAATAAAAACAACAGATCTGTGTAATATATACTATGAATTTTAAATTAATAATCTCTAGATACTGAATACATGATAGGTATAGTAATACCCTGTTATAATGAAGCGAGTCGTCTAAAAGTTACAGAATTTGTTCAGTTTAATAAAGAACATATGGATTATGTTCTTTGCTTTGTAAATGATGGGAGCAAAGATAATACCTTACAACAACTTGAAACATTAAAAAAGGCTTGTAGGTACCCTGAAAGGATAGAGATAGTCACATTATCTCAAAATTCAGGAAAAGCAGAAGCTGTACGTACTGGAATTAATAATTTATTGAATATGGTAAATATTCAGTATATAGGATATCTTGATGCTGATCTTTCAACATCGCTGGAAGAATACACATACGTTGTAGATTATTTGTCTAACAATTCTGTTTTTTCGATTGTATGCGGATCCCGTATCAAACGTATGGGTGCAGACATAAGCAGAGAGACTTATCGTCATTATATAGGCCGTTTTATTGCCACACTGATTAGTACCATACTCAGGATGCCTTTTTATGACACACAATGTGGTGCAAAAGTGTTTACACGTAATTTGGCAGAGTTCTGTTTTTCTAAGCCATTTGTAAGTAAGTGGTTGTTTGACGTAGAAATCTTTCTGCGAATGAAGATTCACTATGGTGCAGCAAATGTGCAGCAATTAATCTATGAATATCCTTTACAACGATGGATACATGCAGATGGGTCAAAAATTGGTTTGAAAGATGTGTTTTATACACCTCTACAACTTTTGCATATATCAAACCATTATAATCTTTTTAAAAGATACAAGGTGGAGAAATCATTGAACAGTAAAAGATCTGAAGAATCTATTTGAAATTTATATACATGTATTCTAACCTATTCGGAAAAAAAAGCCTCATCACGGTTCTTGTATTGATCTTTACCTGTTTTGCTTGTTATCTTTTTAACAATCCCACTCAAATGTCACCTATATGGACAGCACCTTTCTTTTCTGCTGCAACAAACTTTGAGATGGGCAAAGGATTCCGGATTAGTGAAAGTGATTGTTGGCATTTTAAATATATGCCAGCTGGTGAAAGAGATTCTTATCATTTTAAAAAGTCAGATGCTTTAAACAATTATAATCATAACCCTATTGGATATGTATATTTTATAATTGTTGCAAAGAAAATCTTTTTCTGGCAGGGTGATATTCAGGCTACAGAATCATTGCAAATTTTGATACATATACTGGTTTCCTTGTTATTATTACAGACTGCACGTTCGTGGAGTGAATTTTGGATATATACAGTACTGTATGTTGTGAATCCACTAATTATTTATTTTGTGACATTTCCTTTTTACTATGTCCTGCAAGTTATCCCAACAATCTTCGCTGTGAGATATTTGCTAAACAAAAATGAAAAATACCGATATGGCACGTTCCTTATTGCTGTTTTTATGGCTTTTGCTTTCCTTGCCAGACCTACTATACTTTTTGTGTGCCTCTTTGTTCTTTTATTTTTTCTTCTAAAGGAGAAACGGATATACAGTATTGGTGCACTATTGGTTTTTATTGTAACAATTTTCGTTTTTAATACGCCAACAAAAAAGAATCCCTGGCATACTTTCTATATTGGAATCGGAGGTTATCCCAACCCATATATGTCCGGACTAACAGATAATAATGGCTATTTATTGTATCAGACCAAAACTGGTAAAACATTGAATATGGGTTTTGGAGGAAGTTATTACAATGACACTGTTGCGACTCAATACCAGGAAATTTCCCGTAGTGAATTTATTCATATAGCAAAAGAGTCTCCCTTGATGCTTATTAAAAATGCAACTCTCAACTTCTTTCAATCATTTTCAATTGGATATTTTATTGATCAACCTTTATGGCTTAGTTATGTAAGTGCTATTATTGGATTAGTACTCTTGGTCTGGATATTCTATCGAAAATATTACTGGTGGGCAATTTTGATTGCTGTTTGCTCAATATCATTTACGCCCTATTTTCCGCCTATACAAGCTTATATGTTTGGCTCGTTTGTAGCGATTGTCTGTGTAATAGTACAATTGTTCTTACAAACCGAATTGGGAAAACGAATTTATCAGAAAACAATTATTCAGAATACTGCTGACAAAGCATGAAGCAAATCATTCAATCTTTTAAAACAGGTGAAACCATACTGGAGGATGTTCCTCGTCCTCTGATTCGTAAAGGACATGTCTTAATTCGTACACATCGTTCACTGGTGTCATTAGGAACCGAGAAGATGCTGGTCGAATTTGGACGTTCCAGTCTTATTGAAAAAGCTCGTCAACAACCTGACCGGGTAAAACAGGTACTTGATAAAATAAAATCAGATGGTTTAATCCCTACTCTCGAAGCCGTCTTTACACGATTGGGAGAACCTTTACCATTGGGCTATTGTAACGCAGGTGAAGTTGTAGAGGTAGGAGAAGGTATTGCAGATCTCAAACCTGGGGATAGAGTGGCTTCCAATGGTCCTCATGCAGAGATAGTGTGTGTACCCCGTAATCTGGTAACAAAAATTCCAGATAAAGTATCCTATGAAGAAGCTGCCTTTACAGTTATCGGATCTATTGGTTTGCAGGGCATACGTCTGGTTAATCCAACATTGGGAGAAACAGTCGTTGTATCCGGATTGGGACTGATAGGGTTAATTACCTGTGAGTTGCTGCTGGCAAATGGTTGTAACGTGATAGGCTTCGACTTTGATGCACAAAAAGTGGCACTAGCTCAGGACAAAGGCGTACATGCCTTTAATCTGGCAGATGGTACTGATCCTGTAAAGACAGTGGCCGGACTTACAGAGGGTATTGGTGCAGATGCGGTTATTATAACTGCCTCAACCAAAAGCGATGAACTGATATCGCAGGCCGCACAGATGAGCCGTAAACGCGGACGTATTGTGTTGGTAGGTGTAATAGGATTAGATATTAAACGGGCAGATTTTTATGAGAAGGAGTTATCGTTTCAGGTATCATGCTCGTATGGTCCTGGACGATATGATGAGGAATACGAAAAACGAGGGGTAGATTATCCGCTTTCGTTTGTACGGTGGACAGAGAACAGAAACTTCCAGACTATCCTGCAGGCTATTGCCAAAGGGCAACTGGATGTGAAACGTCTGATTACTGAAGCAGTAGATCTGTCTGAATATCAGAAGATCTATAACAACATAGGAGATAGCCGTTCTATCGCGTCTATTCTGCAATATCCTGAAAATTCGGACTGGTCAACGTCTGTTAAGATAGGACAGTCCACATCAGATACAAAAAGTAAATCGGGTACGGGTACCATTGCGATTGTGGGTGCAGGAAACTTTACCAAGATGACATTGTTGCCAGCTTTGGGTAAAATAAAGGCAGATATCCGGCATATTGTAAGTGCATCGGGTGTAAGTGGAACCCATTTGGCACAGAAACATGCTATTGCTCAAAGTACTACCCGTTATGAGGATGTACTATCTGACTCAGCAGTGCAGTCTGTTATAATTACGACTCAGCATAATTTGCACGCTTCTCAAACTGTGCAGGCATTACAGGCGGGAAAACATGTATTTGTAGAGAAACCACTGGTATTGATAGAAGAAGAACTTCAACAGGTTATAGCTGAAAAAGAGAAAAGTACCTTATCGGTAATGGTTGGTTTTAATCGACGATTTGCTCCATTATCTCAAAAAGCTAAAAAGCTTTTGGGAAATACGTCCGAGCCTGTAAATATTGTAATTACAGTCAATGCAGGCTTTATTCCGGCTAATCACTGGACTCAGAACATGGCTATTGGGGGAGGACGAATTATTGGAGAGGGTTGTCACTTTATTGATCTGGTACAGTTTTTTGCAGGGAGTGAAATCAGAGAGGTGTTTGCTTCTGCACTGGGGACATCTCCTTCTCAAAATACAGATAATACCTCTATTACACTAAAATGCCTCAATGGTTCTCAAGGGGTGGTTAACTATTTTGCCAATGGGAACAAATCCTATTCCAAAGAACGAATAGAAATCTACTCGCAGGGACGTGTGCTGATTCTGGATAACTTCAGAAAGCTGGAAGGATATGGATTTAAAGGGTTCTCTTCTGCCTCTGGAAAACAGGATAAAGGACATGCTGCCCAGTTTGAACAATACATCCGTTTTCTGAAAGAAGGAGGCACTCAACCTATTGGGTTTCAGGAGATAGTAAACTCTACGCAAGCTACTTTTGCCGCTCTGAAATCCTTGCAAAGTGGGGAGAAACAGATTATATTGTAAGTAATATGTAAAAAAAGTGAAATCCTTGTGAAAAAGATCTTTTTTATTCTAACTTTGCAGCCCATTCGGAAACGGTAAGGAAAAATCAATCCTTTTTTTAGTAAACCCTGCATTTCTGAGTTCTCAAAATAGAAATCTGTTTAAAAAACAATGGCAAAAAAAACACCAGAGGCAACTGTTAATGAGCCTGTTGAACAACCGATCAAAGAAACTCCTGAATTAAATTTGGAGCAAGCAGAAGATTTTGTACAACGGAATCGCAACCTCTTTTTAGGCGGACTGGCAGCAGTTGTGTTGCTGGTAGGCGGTATCTTTTTCTATCGGTATTACACACAGAATAAAGAAACCGAAGCTCAGAAGTACATGTTTCGCGCAGTGCTCTATTTTGAAGCAGATTCACTGACAAAAGCGCTTAATGGAGATGGGGTAAACGATGGTTTATTGAAAATCGCAGATGAATACAGTGGTACCAAAGCAGGTAAACTGGCCCATTTTTATGCTGGTGTTGCTTTGTTGAAACAAGGAAAATACGATGATGCTATCACTCATCTGAAAGATTTTAGTTCTAGTGATCTTTTATTACAGGCTCGTGCTTATAGTCTGGTAGGAGATGCCTATCTGGAGAAAAAACAGCCAGAAGAAGCTATTTCTTATTATGAAAAAGCAGCTAACTATGAGCCTAACAAATTCTTTACTCCAGCTTATTTGCTGAAGTTGGGTATTGCGTATGAAATAGCTAAGCAGAATGACAAAGCAATCGAAACGTATGACAAGATCATTACAAATTACGAAGATTCTGCTGAGACTATTACTGCCAAGAAATATAAATCCAAGCTACAGGGTTTGGCAGGGTAATTAGTGTGTATAAAAAACATCCGGCCAAACCCAAAAAAGGATAAAGCACCTGCTTTATCCTTTTTTGTTTATCTATATTTTAACATTAGAATCTAACCTTTTTCTGTTTGACGTTCAATAGTAACTTTTATGGCAACTGCTCTGAAAAACCTGAGTGAATACGAATTAAAGAATTCTGTCAAGATCGAAAGCAAAACCTTTGCTATTGTAGTAGCAGAGTGGAATGCTGATGTAACAGAAAAACTATATGAAGGAGCTTATGCCACTTTGATCAAAGAGGGTGCAAAACCAGAAAATATTATCCGTAAAAATGTACCGGGCAGCTTCGAACTAAGTTTAGGCGCACAATGGATGGCTGCCCGCAATGAGATTGATGCGGTGATCTGTCTGGGTTGTGTAATTCAGGGAGATACCAAACACTTTGATTTTATCTGTCAGGCAGTAGCACAGGGAATAACCAATGTAAGTCTCAAATATAGCAAGCCTGTAATTTTTGGTGTGTTAACTCCCAATACACAGGAACAAGCCTTGGACAGAGCTGGAGGAAAGCACGGAAATAAAGGTGATGAAGCTGCAGTTACAGCTATCAAAATGCTTGGTTTCTAAACAATCTTCAGGATTTTTCAAAATTGAATCATCAACACCCGTTAAATAAAAAAATCATTTCTCATTCTTACTTTTAATTTCTTCTAGAATATGCAAGTCTGGAAATTCGGTGGTACCTCTGTTGGCAAACCTGAACGGATGCACTCCATCAAAAATCTGATTACCAAAGACGGCAAACAAAAAATTGTTGTATTATCGGCACTATCCGGTACAACCAATGCCCTTCTTTCCATCGCAGAATCTCTTTATCAGAACAACGATGCTGAAGCAACACAGAAGATAGACAATCTGTATGCTCACTATGAGTTGTTTATAAAAGAACTATATAAAACAGACGAAGCATATAAGAAGGGAAAGGAAATCATTGACAATGAATTCAACTTTATTCGTTCACTGGTAAAAGTGAAGCCTTTCACGCTTAAACAGGAGAAAGAGATTGCTGCAGAAGGAGAAATTCTTTCAACTCAGATGTTTACTGTGTATCTGGAAGAAGAAGGAGTAAAATCGGTATTATTGCCTGCATTGGAGTTTATGAAGATTGATGCAGATGATGAGCCAATGCTGGACTTTATAGAAGAGAAGTTAGGAGAAATGCTAAAGTATCATGCAGACAAAGAAATCATTGTAACACAAGGCTATATCTGTCGTAACCCTCGTGGAGAAGTTGACAATCTGAAACGGGGTGGCAGTGACTATACAGCATCGCTGGTAGGGGCAGCTGCCTATTCTGAAGAAATTCAGATCTGGACAGATATTGATGGCATGCACAACAATGACCCTCGCATTGTGAAGCGTACATTCCCTGTACGTGAAATATCCTTTGATGAGGCTGCTGAGTTAGCATACTTCGGAGCAAAAATCCTTCACCCGTTTACTATACGTCCGGCTCGTTTACGTAACATTCCGGTACGTCTACTGAATACAATGCAGCCTGAAGCGCCTGGTACACTGATCAGCAATCAGACGGTAAACAAGGATATCAAAGCGATTGCAGCGAAAGATGGTATTACCAGTATTCAGATCCGATCGTCGCGTATGTTGCTGGCGTATGGATTCCTGCGTAAAGTGTTTGAGGTATTTGAAAAGCACAAAACGCCGGTAGATATGGTAACCACTTCGGAGGTAGCTGTATCACTGACTATTGATAACATAACTCATCTGGAGGCTATCCAGGAGGAACTGGAAAGATTCAGTACAGTGTACGTTGATAAAGAGCAAACGATTATCTGTATTGTTGGAGACTTTACCTTCAATAAAAATGGTATAGTGACACGTGTACTGGATGCACTGTCCAATATTCCGCTTCGTATGGTTGCTTATGGAGGTAGTGAACACAATACATCTGTATTGATTCCTACTGAATACAAAACACAGGCATTGAATGCACTAAACGAGCGATTGTTTTTTTATGAAGAGGCTATGAAAAATATCTTCACAGCTCCATAAGCTAACATCACAACAACTATATACGGATGGTGCAGATTGCCTTTACAGATTTATACATCTGTTAGCTCTGAACCATCCGTAATTTATTTATAGGGTGATAAGGATGAGGTGAAGATATTTTTTTCTCTACAGTATTTTCTTTCACCTTTGTAAAGTATGTTTATTTGCAAAACGAACAAGCCTTTTACTATACAGACTTATTCATTAACAAATTGAAAAATGCTGCAACTCAACTTTATACGTGAAAATACAGAGCAGGTCATTAAAGCCCTGCACAAAAAACACTTCAAGCAGGCAGAAGAGACTGTTGCCGACCTGCTGGACCTGGACCAACGTCGTCGTCAGGCTCAAAACGAACTGGATCAAACATTGGCGAAAGCCAATAACCTGGCAAAAGAGATTGGGGGTCTGATGAAAAACGGGCAAAAGGAAGAAGCTGAAAAAGCAAAAGCAGAAGCGACTTCTTTACGTGAGAAAAGCAAAGTGTTGGAAGAAAGCCTCAAAGAACTGGAACAAAAGCAACAGGATGTACTGGTTACCTTGCCTAACCTGCCTCATAGCAGTGTACCCGAAGGACGCAGTGCAGAAGACAATGAAGTGGTCTATGCACATGGTGCTATTCCTGAACTAGGGCCAGAGGCTGTTCCTCACTGGGACCTGATCAAAAAATATGATATCATTGATTTTGAACTGGGTAACAAAATTACGGGTGCAGGATTCCCTGTATACAAAGGCAAAGGAGCTAAACTGCAACGTGCCTTAATTCAGTTTTTCCTGGATGAAGCCGAGACAGCCGGATATACAGAGATACAACCGCCTATCCTGATCAATAAAGACTCTGGGTTTGGTACAGGGCAGCTACCTGACAAGGAAGGTCAGATGTATTATGCAACAGAAGACGAACTCTATCTGATTCCAACAGCTGAAGTACCGATTACCAACCTGTATCGGGATGTCATTCTGGAACCTAAAAGCCTACCTGTCAAAAATGCCGGGTTTACACCTTGTTTCCGTAGAGAAGCCGGTGCCTGGGGTGCCCACGTGCGTGGTCTGAACCGTCTGCATCAGTTTGATAAGGTAGAGATTGTACGAATTGAATTGCCTGAAAACTCATACAATGCGTTGGAAGAGATGAGCAAGTATGTACAGGGATTGCTGCAAAAGCTGGAACTGCCTTACCGGGTACTTCGGTTGTGTGGAGGCGATATGGGCTTTACATCTGCTCTTACCTATGACATGGAAGTATACTCTGGAGCACAGCAACGCTGGCTGGAAGTTAGCTCTGTAAGTAACTTTGAAACGTATCAGGCTAACCGTCTGAAATTACGTTATCGGGATGAAAACAAGAAAACGCAGTTGTTGCATACACTTAACGGAAGTGCATTGGCTCTGCCTCGTATTGTAGCATCTATTCTGGAAAATAACCAGACACCAGAAGGTATTCGCATTCCAAAAGTATTGCAGCCTTATACAAAATTTGATATGATCTCTTAACAGATCTGTTTAGTTGTTTTTCCATAAAGGCCCTTCTATCTGATTTGTGTGGAAGGGCTTTTCTTTTGTAAATATGTTCTCTGTATGTGCTTTCTCTCACTGAATTTCAAAAGAACTTTGGGACTTTGCCTGTACCAGATACGTTGGTTCAGCTACTCACTTTTCAGGATACTATTCCTGAAGGCTCATTCTATGCCGAGGGATTTCAACTCTGTTTACTACAGAATGAAGGAATTCGTTCGTACTCAGAGGATGAAGAGTTTCTTGCTTCATTGATCGAATTTGCTCAGGCAGATTGGACTGGGTCGACCTATGTACTTTGGATTAATGAATCTACCAAAAGCCTTGAAGAAATGCCCATTGTAGTTTTGGGTAGTGAGGGTGGCTACCATGTGGTTGCACAAAATTTAGTTGAACTGGTTAGGCTCTTAACGTTAGACACTGAACCCTTGGTAGACTGGGAAAAAGTTTCTTATTACAAAGATGGGAGCGATTGTATTTCCAGTTCATGTGCTCATGAGTATAAAGCGTGGGTATTACATACATTTCAACTAAATTCTATCGAGACCAATGATGAAGCAGATGATAGTATAAAACAAGCACAAGGGCTTTATCAGGATGCATTTCATAATTGGATAAATAAGTATATTCCTGAATGAACATAAAGATAAGCAGTAATAGTATTTTGCCATGACAGAGAAGTTATCAGAGACCATAAAACAGATTATCGAATTGGCAACAAACTCTCCTCATCTTTACCGAGAGCTTGTTCATAAAGAGTGGTTTCCTTCAGAGGAGCTAGATTTATTAGTAAGGCGATATGGTAGAAGATATTCTATATTTCAAGGTCCAGGGTCGCCATATGCATCTGTTCAGGTATTTTTGCCTCCGTATAACAATAATGAAGTGCGTTATACTATCCAATTCAGCAAAGTTTCAGATCTGTGTACCCATTATTTTAAATATGAAATTAGGAACCCGTTTGCTGAACCCATAAAAAATTTTACAGTATGGAAGGGAAGTCCATATTCACATAAAGAAGAGAGATTTGAAAAAGAGATTAAAGCATATTTTGAAAAGGCTAATCTTTTTTGGGTGCAGTATGAAGATTTACAGGTATCTACATCCATAAAAAGATATGATCCTGAATTTGGGAAAGAGGTAGAAGCATGTGTAACTCTTGATGATCTAATATTTTGGGATAGCTTTTATTTGTTAGAATGATTGTGCGTTAGTATTCCAGCTCGGATGCAGGTTTCTTATGAATAGGATTATATGAGAAAGGTGAATGATTTTCTAAAGTATGGAGCATTACCAAAGTTTTGGTTGGGGCTGTCATTTGAAGAATTCTCTGCTATAATAGGTGAAGAAAAATTAGGTAAACGATGGTACTATGATACTACTGATAAGACCACTTATGCCTATTTCTATAAAGGGATTGAATTTTCTTTTTTAGATGATAAGATATGTATTATCAATCTTGATGTGGATGGAAGAAAACGATTTTATGTGGAAACAGAGAAAGGAGAAAAAAGAATTATATTTCCAAATACTACTCTATATCAAATCATAGAAATACTAAACCAATCCTCCATCAACTGGCGGTTTTACCCAAGGTATTGTTTTAACCATCAACTTACATTGCTAACAGAAGGAAATGTCATTATCCAATTTGGTTTTAGTGATAAAGAAAAGCTTTCTTATATCTTTAAGTTGCATAAATCTGAACTGAGTTTTTCTCCTGAGTATGGCTCGTAAACTGCTATTGGTTAAGCTTGCAGGTATACTATGTTGTAATTTCTAAATTGATAGGAATGCTTATAGTACGTATACCTGAGGCATTTTTTTAAATAGATTACAATGAAATATACCTATACTTTAGTAGAACTAAATGGGGTTCTTATCACCCAAGGAATAAATCATCTGATAGGGCGGGAGTTTTCAATTAGGAATAATGGGCCATCTAAAGAAGATATCAGACTAGTAGTTGAGTGAATGGTTGAGTAAGTCTTTACAATAATACAAGGTTAGTGACAAAAACATTACTTAAACAATAATGGATGGAATAGTAAGTAGATACAAAACACGGGAGTGGTTAATAAAAAGTATTACTAAAGTAGCAGCTAGCAAAGATACCTGTGACATTCATATAGATGAGTTGCTGGGCAAAGAATACTACAAAACTCTTAAACCAAAAGAGGTGCTGCAAACCTGTTGTATATTCATGGATATTATAGATGAGTTGCTTCAAGAGCTTGATATTGATTTAACTGGTATTGGAATACATATATCAATAAGTTTGACTAGCGAACAATCCATATTTCAGGGTGCACCAAAGAATCTTTCGGAGCTGGAAGAACTTGTAGAACCTTATTTTATACCTGAAATCATTATATATTCTATCCGTCAATCAGAAATTATCCCACTCATCGAATTTTACAGAGTTCCTATACACTTTGAAGTATACAATTTTAGAAGAAAAGTTATGCTCCTTTACAAAGAATATAGAGATTCTCAACTGGCTATGATAAATGCCAATGAAGAATTTACCAGAAGTATAAATATAGTTTTTCAGAACTATTCTTACTAGGGATGTATATTTCATCAACAGTAAGGTTCACTCACTGACTTCAGCAAATATTTCCTCTTCATGAAAACCATCGTTACCTTTCTGTTATATAGTATAGTTATGGGTTGTTGTAGCTGTGGTCCAAAAGAAAGCAAACAGGAACAACTAGCCGTAAGTGACTCCACTATTACTCAGACGAAAAACACAAACAAGATCCCTTGAGGTGGTCCTAAAAATCGGGACACAAAACTTGCTTAACTTAGCAAGTAAATGAAAGGTAAAAAAACAACAAGTAAACGGCGAAAATATAGTGCTGACTTTAAAAGCTAAGTAGTAAAAATGATTATCAATGTGCAAAGTATTTCCAAAACTTGCTAGCAGGCGGGTATCAGTGAAATCTAATCTATAGTTGGAAAAATGAACAGTTCTCTCAATCGACCCCCTCCAATTTAGAGGAGAAATTTGTTTCAGTTTGTGAGATTTTGCAAAAAGTGGAACAGTTGCAAAAGCAACTACAAGAGATAGAAAGCGTAAGATTTTAAAAGTATCCTTTTCAGATTGTCAAATACCGCAAGATAGATTCTCTCTATCCTAACAAAGAGAAGTATCGCTATATCGTAGATCGGTTTGCTACCTTTCGCTACAAACCAATGGACAATGTTTCGTATGTTACCTATCTGTATTATTTCCAGGATCGGAAAACAGACAAGACCTATCAGGAAATGAAGATCTACTCAAGTATATTCTGGAAAACGACACGGGTAATTATCCAGAAGCTTAACAAAGGCGTCAGACAGCCCGCACTCGCTTCTTCCTCACAACCTAAATAAGGTTAAGCTGATCATACCTTTGTTGTCGTGAACAGAATATCAGTCATTCTGAAAGATGACTATACTTCCGGTCAAAGATAAAAATGAACAGAGTTCGAATATTTCTTCAACATGACTGGTATTCCAGTCAAAACAAAAAGCGACTGGAACTATGGTCAAAATAAAAAGTGAACAGAATACCAGTCAAAAGTAAAAGTGATTCGATTTCTGTTCACTTTCCTTGCTGAACAGTTTTCCAGTCACTTGACCATCGATTACCATTTTGACCATAATTCCAGTCCGTCACCTATATTGACCATACTTCGGATATTGCTTTAAGGTGACTAGAATACCGGTCACTACTGAAAGTGGCTGGTATTCTAGTCAACCATATACTACAATTGATCCGCACTGTTCTCCTGTAAGGATCTTCCCGCCATTGTCAGGACATGTGTGATAAGGCCGGCGACCTTTCCGATTGGAGTGTATTTTTCTCTCAGAAACCGAGCGCAACTCTATTTGCCATACGTGTCTCGCCGTGGCGGGAAGATTCTTGCAGAAAGGCAGCGAGGAAGAAGCTCTTAGAGGACAGAATGAGGACTGATTCTTTTAGGAGAACAGCGACAGGGAAGCTCCTTTCAGGAAGGCTTAAGGGGTGTATTTTTTTGACGTCCTCGTTCTTCGGACGAAATCTTGTTTTTAATAAAAAGGAATGACCTCCCAACCAAAATCCGAGGCCATTCCTTTTTTGTAAATACCCTTACAAAGGCTTCACAGGAATACACATATCTACCATATGCAGTTGCTGTGGATGCTCTTTCGGATTGTTCAGATGATTAATGTAAAAGTTACGGTTGTCTGGCTGATAGCCATTGTCCGAAAGCCATTCCTTGTAGACATATGTCCAGGCTTCTCCGCTTTCCCGAATATCGCCTTCCAGATGAATAACCGCGTACTGGCCACCTGAAATCTGAGCAATGCCAATTTCTCCTTCTCCGGCTGTGCCTTCGGGTACTGTAATACAAACATCAGCCTGCATTTTACCATCTGTACTGAGTTCCGGATTACTGCGATAGACTGTTAGGGCCTTCGTTTGAGGAAAATAAATGAACCCTCTGGGACCAGCCCATTTAAACAGTTTGTCAAACAGTTGCTCAAAAGCAGGACCATCTTGTGGAGAGATAGATAGTGAACGTACATAGGCTACATGCATAGCAGGTAATTCCCGGATCTCTACCTGAATCTTGTTGGGTGTGTGAATCATATTTGCTTCCTGGTTTATACTAGAGGAAGCAAGGTAGGTAGGGTAAAAGTGAATGACTTTGCCGTCAGTGCGATCCGTTTTGCAATTCTTGCTATTCTCAAAAATTAGCTTCTGTTTCCATTCAGTTGCGCTGGCTCCTGTCGTTTCCCGAAAGGTACGGGCAAAGGAAGCCAGATTGATAAATCCACTGTCTGTAGCTACTTCAGAAACAGACTTTCCGGGATTATTCCGAAGATAAAAAGCAGCCCGCTCTATTCGGGATCGTTTAACAAACTGGTTCACAGTTTCGCCTACTACAGACCGGAAGATACGATGAAAGTGAAATTTGGAAAAACAGGAAACCTCTGCCAGATGATCGACGGATAGTTCTTCGTCCAAATGACTTTTGATATAGTCTATTACTTTGTTGATACGGGCTATATATTCCTGACGGGATTGTATGGATTCCATAGACATGCATGCTAATAGGTGGTAAATATACAGAATAGAAAGAGACAGACTACAGGCATATTGCCTAACCATCTGTCATAAATCTAAGAAGATGTTCGCTATAACTAGTATATTTGGCAGTTAAATTCCATAACAAGTCAGATCATATTCGTGTATAAAATGATAAGAGCCTTAATCATTGATGACAATAAGATAGCCCGATCTATTTTAAGCCGTCTGGCAAGTGCTGTTAATGATCTGACTATTGTAGGCGAATGTAGTGATGCGATGGAAGCCTACACGTATATGATGGACAATCCGGTAGATCTGCTGCTCCTGGATATTGAGATGCCCGGTATGAGTGGTCTGGAACTCACCCGAAATCTGGGCAATGCCCGTCCGGTTATTATTTTTACAACGTCCAAAAAAGAGTATGCAGCAGAAGCATTTGAACTCAATGTAGCCGACTATCTGGTCAAGCCCGTTGTACCCGCCCGATTTGAACAGGCAATGGCAAAGGCGAAAGAAATTCTGGAAAGCAACCGGGAAGAGGTAAAGTGGTCAGATGATGAATTTATATTTATACGGGATGCACACATTGTGCGTCGGTTAAAGGTAGATGATATTTTGTATGCAGAAGCCATGGGCGACTATGTAAAACTACATACTCCTCAGAAATTTTATGCGATCCATACAACCCTGAAGTCTGTAGAGGAGCGATTGCCTGCCGGGAAGTTTATTCGTATTCATCGGTCGTATATCGTAGCAGTCAGCAAAATAGATACACTGGAAGATGGAGGTGCGGTAGTAGCGCATAAGTTTATTCCTATTGCAGATGCGTATCGCAAAACGCTCAACAAGCGAATGAATATCCTGTAACTTCTGCCTATTCATTCTCCTTATTCACCGATAGTTTTTCTTTTTTCAGCGATTGACGACTCGAAACCTATCACTTTATGCAGAGCTTTGTATACAGAATATACAGAAGTGTGTCTGACCAAGGAATTTTGTGAAGTGTCATACATTTTCCTGAAAAGGGTTGATACCCTTCTCTGTCATCTTACCAGCTCCTTTTCATACATATATGATTGGCAATCGCTTTATAGTTCTTATTTTATCTGCTTTTATTATAGGCACATTGCTGCTGATAGGTATTCAGTATAACTCTTCCCAAAACATTAACCAACTGATTGATGGCAATGAAAAGTTACTGACCGAACTTCGTTTGAGTAGCCATCTGAGAGAGATGGAGCGGGATATGTATTGGGTAGAAAGCAGAATAAGAGGAGCCATTGCAACCAGTGATATATCCCATCTGAGTGAGGTGGATGAAAAGATCTCTCAAATTGAGGCATATCTGGATACACTTCGGGCAATGGATAAGGATAAGACAGTGATTCAGTATATAGACCGGCTTCATGTCATTGCCGAAAATAAACGGAGCACTAAGGATCTTCTCCTCTTCCGTTACAAGCATACAGGTAAGATGGATGATACTACCCTGATTTCCAATCCACATGCGAGAGAAGTTTCCAATGAAATCAGTATGGCTACACGTCGTATCTATAACAGTCGCCAGCAACTGATGACACAACTCAGTGACTCGATAGAGGAAAGCAGCAAAAGGGTGCGTACCTGGGGTGGGATACTGATTGCGTTTATTGTAGTGAGTGCCAGTGGTTGGTTCTGGTTTATAGTAAACCGGATTCGCCGACAAAACCAATTGATTGTAAAACTGGATGAATCGGAAAAGAAGGCAAGAGAAGCTGCCCGAGTCAAGGAAAATTTCCTGGCAAATATGAGCCACGAAATACGAACGCCACTCAATGCGATTCTGGGCTTTACAAACCTGCTGAAAAGTCACAAACAAGATGCAGCACAAGCAGATTTTACAGATTCTATTCAGAAAGCAGGAGAAAACCTACTTTCTATTGTCAACGATATTCTGGATTTGTCTAAGATAGAGGCTGGGATGGTGCGTATTGAGGCAAATCCTTTTAGTGTACGGGGCTTAGTACACTCTGTGGAAACCTTGTTTGGTGAACGAATGCGGGAAAAAGGGCTAGTGCTTCAAACAGATATTGAGGCATCTGTACCAGACACACTTATTGGAGATGCCACTCGTCTGACTCAGATCCTGGTAAATCTGCTTGGGAATGCATTGAAATTTACAGAAAAGGGACATATCTCGGTGCGGGTCATTACTAAAAGTGCCACAGATACAACCATCCGGCTGGGATTTTCTATACGAGATACGGGTATCGGCATTGATACAAAGAAATTAGCAGCCATATTTGAACGGTTTCAGCAGGCAGAAGACTCTACTACCCGTAATTATGGAGGTACAGGGTTAGGACTCTCTATTGTCAAAGAATTGATAGAAATACAGGGCGGAGAAATTAGTGTAGAGAGTGAAGTTGGTAAAGGTACAACATTCTATTTCTGTATTCCTTACCAGATCTCCGCCGAACAATTTACTGCTCCCCAACCAAGAGATGTTATCTATTCTGAAAGCACCGAATTGACACAGGCTCATCTGTTACTGGTTGATGACAATACGATGAATCAAAGTCTGATTAAACATCTACTCAATCAGTGGAAACTATCTTATGACGTTGCCAGTAATGGTGTAGAAGCATTGGCATACTTGCAGGATCGAAAATACGATCTGGTACTGATGGATATTCAGATGCCGCGAATGGATGGCTATACAACCAGCCAGCATATCCGGGGAGAACTAAAGCTGGATGTGCCCATCATTGCCATGACAGCACATGCAATGGCAGGCGAACGTGAAAAATGCCTCAGTTATGGCATGAACGAATACCTTAGCAAACCTGTCCGTGAGCAGGATCTGTATGGGTTGATTAATCAGTTTCTGATAACCGATAAGAACTCGCAAACGGCTCCGGACTCCATTAACATTGTATCTCATACCTATTCCTGTATTGATCTGCAGTACTTATCAGAGATCAGCAAAGGTGACAAAGAATATGAAAAAATGATGACACTGCAGTTTCTGGAGATCCTTCCTAAAGAACTGGAAATTATAGAATCCTCTCTGATAAAAAAGGATTTTGCAATTGTACGTCGTGTAGCCCACAATATGAAAACCACCGTATCCATTATGGGCTTGACCGATCAGCTAGGTGACTATCTCACAGCACTCGAGGAAAATATGGGTGATGAGGAACAGCAACTGGCTCACGTTACTATTCTCAAGCAAATTTGCACCCAGGCATTAGAAGAAGCCAATCATTTTTATCAGTCATTGAGTTAGGTAGCAGTTGTTGTAGAATGAGTTTATCGCTTTATTTTGTGTATGGTAATAGTATTGTAGGTAAAGCCATAAAACATCTTTTTTCTATCTCTCTGTAATATGAAGGAGTCTAGTACCTTTCTCCCGCAAAACTAAGCCAACTTCTCTATACCTCATCCAATCGCACCAAACTCTCCGAATTGATACAATACCGCAATCCGGAAGGCTCAGGGCCGTCTGGAAATACATGTCCTAAGTGACAATCACATACACTACATAGTGCCTCAATACGCTCCATCTTGTAGCTGTCATCAAAAGCATATTTGATAGCCCCTCTGGAGATTGGTTGGGTAAAACTGGGCCAACCGGATATTGCATGGTATTTTTCTGTCCAGTTAAATAACAGACTTCCACATCCTACACAGGCATAGACACCAGGTTCATACGATCGGCAATAGGCATTGCGGTATCGGGGCTCTGTGCCTTTTTCGCGTGTAATATGGTATTGAGCCGGAGTGAGTATCTGTTTCCATTCGTCTTCAGTCTTCTCTACTCTGCGAGAAGGTTCTGGATTACTATACCGGGCATATTTGAGAACATCCATCCAGCGTAACATAAGCAATAAATTCCAGAAAAGGTTTTACACAAAGAACAGTATGACACAAAGTTCGGTTCGGATGAAGGTGTATGCTGGTTAATGTTGAGACTTTCAGGCAAGCGGTAACGCTTATCGTGTCCCATACCTTTTTCAATTTTGAAGGTTTTAGTAAAAACTCTCTTTATATGTCCTCCTGAAAGGATCTTCCCGCCCTTGTCGGGACAGGCGTGGCAAGACCGGCGGCCTATGGATTTGGAGAAAAGCTTTTCAGAAACCAGACATAGCTCTATTTGTCACAAGTTTCTTACAGAAGGACAGAGTGTGAATGTTCCTTTCAGAAGGACAGTAAGAGTGTTTTTTCTTTATGTACAAATCACCTTTTCAAAAAAGTTATAGAACAGGATAATGCGGTAACGTAGCATCTTTCTGATCCACTTTTTCAACGATCACTTTTGCCTGTTGAACGATTCCGGTATTCAACAACCGTGATTCTACAGTAGCTTTATATTACAACCAGCGAATATAGTTACATGGAAAAGGAGCATTTTTTTGAACCAACAATCAGAAGTTGTGTAGAGTGTTTTTCCAGGTTGCGAATAACGGGCAGGCTATCTCTGTCCGTTATTTATTCTGTCAGTTTTAACTGATAAGCCATGCAACGTGTATACAAAGATACATTAAGATTATAACCTGATTCTCCATTACTTAACTCTGTTATACTATGGATTTGTCAACTGCTCGGCCTCATTTTCAGGAAGCACTTTGTCGCAACGAAAAAAAATACCGGTATCCATTAGAGCGATCCTATGTAGTTATTTTGCTAGTCGACAGAGAACTCAATATTACGTATGTCTATGACTCTGTAACATCCATTTTAAAAATAAAGCCTGCGGAACTATTGGGAAGAAATCTGTTTGAAGCCTTGAACATTGTAGAACATCGGCGATTGAGCTACCTGTTGGATACACTGGTGCAACCCGGAAGTACAGCGTCCTCTCTTAGAGAGGAACTCTCTATTGAAACAGAGGAAGGTACTATGCACTTTGATGCCGCGATTACCAATTTACTGGAAGATCCTGTTATCGCAGGCTTTGCCTTTTATCTACACAATATTACAGACCGCAAAAGATCAGAAGAACAACTCAGTCGTCTTAATTTTGAACTGGATAGCTTTGTATATAAAGCATCTCATGATATGAGAGCCCCACTTGTTAACATTCTGGGACTGATAGACATTGCACAACGGGACTTTCCGATACAGGCTATGCAATACATGGATATGATGAAACGTAGCGTACTACGTCTGGACAAATTTATCTTTGATCTGACACAGTACTCGCGCAACGACCGCACAAAGGTTGAGTCGGAAAAGATAGATATGTCGCTGTTAATAATGGAAGCAATGGAGGGACAGAAGTTTTTGCCTCAGTTCTCTTCTATTGATTTTGAGATAGACATCCGCCAGGATCATCCTATATATTCAGATATATCCCGGTTGCGTATCATTCTCAACAATCTACTCTCCAATTCCATCAAATACCATGATCTGCGCAAAGAAGATCCTTATATCCGAATCTCGATATGGGAAAATCCCAAAACAAAGGAGTTTGTTATTCAGGTGAAAGACAATGGCATTGGGATTATGGAGCATTACACTGACAGGGTATTTGACATGTTTTTTCGTGCTTCAGATATGGCAGAAGGTTCTGGTTTAGGATTGTATCTGGTTAAGAAGGTAGTAGAGAAGCTTAAGGGAAAAATTGATCTTAAAACAAGAGAAAGAGAAGGAACCATGCTGACCATTACATTACCTAATACCCGATAGCAAGTGCAATTCTCCAATAACCAGATACACTTATAGCCTGCCTGCTGGTTACATACGACATTAAAAAACAAGATATAAAAAGTCATAAAGAGAGACAAGTTTCCTTCAATCGCGAGTTGTTGTGTAGATATGTTGGCAATCTTTTCTCCACGAGGTTGGCTTTGGTCTTGCAGGTGGGCAATGCTATTAACTTAGGGAAAATAGGTTTAAAAACCTTCTGTATGTCTTCCTGGAAGAATCTCGAAAACGAGTGCTCATTTTAGAACAAAAGGGGGAGAGGACAAGAAAAGAGCTGAAAAACAAAATATACAAATTATCTAATGTAAAATAGTACCCATGTTCTTTTCAAAAACACAGGTACTGTTTTATTACGATTTATATCACATAAAATAATCACTGGATTTGAGATAACTAACGTAATTATAGCTTATGGAATATATTCATAGAAGTCTGCTAGCATTAAGCAATAGCCTCTTCCATTGTAAGTAGTAGTCCATCCGTCACCAGTATAAAAAGGAACATTGGTTTTCTGAGTCCATGCATCTGTTTGCAGCGTATATTCCCAGAATGTACCATAACTACTTTCATTGGGCAGACCACCTGCATAGGCTTTGTCAGAGAGACCAAATGCAAATCCTTTGTTTACATAGTTAACAGGTAAAACAGCACTTTTAATTGTCCAGTTATTCTGTGCCGGATCATATTCCATCAGAGGACGTCCACCTAATGTATTATTCTTGTCTGCCAGCACGTATCCCTTTGTACCCAACGTAAATGACATAGCTTGTTGAATAGACTGAATTGGAGCACTTTTTTTCTGTGTCCACTTACCTAATGGATTTCCATTTGCATCTGTTCCTGCCGTTGCATTTGCCGGATCAAACTCCCATAAATCATATAACATATTGGCACCATTAACGATCATACCACCACACACATATCCTTTCCCATTTAATACAAAGCTAACTGCCTGTATACGATCATCTCCTGGAAAACTTGATTTTTTTGTCCAGCTATCGGTATCAGGACTGTACTCCCAACAGGCTTTTGTCTGGTCTCCTCCTCCTGTTACAATATATCCTTTGTTCCCAATCGCAAAACTTGTTGCCAACGAAGAATTGGTCCCTGGAAAATCAGCTTTCTGGGTCCATGTGTCTGTTGTGATAGAGTAACTCCACCATTCTTTGGTGGTAAAAGATGAAGAGGTTTCATTTGCCAATCCGTTACCTACATAAATCTTGTCTCCAATAGAAAATCCAAGCGCCCACTGATCCATCTTTCCTGGGAAGTTTGTCAGTGTTTCCCAGTTATTGCCCCCTAATGTTTGAAAGGTAGCATCTGAACTATAGGAAACCGTTCCATTCTCTGCAATGGCATAACCTCTTACATAATAGGTTGTGTTCATGGCTAGTTCTGTTACTGAACCAAACAACATAAATGGAGAGGTAATTTCAGTCAGGCCACTTCCCATCACTACCTTATTAGCAGCAACAGTAGGGTTGGGTGTATTTGACCATACAAATCCATATTCTTTCACTTTAACCGTATTGTTACCAGTAAAAGATATTTCTCCCTGAAAGGATGCTTTTCGGGTTGAGATATTGGTAGGTGCTGAAGTCGTAATAGTTAACGATGTAGAGTCGGATTGAACATCGTCTTCTTTTTTACAGGAAAAAAGAAAGATTGACGCACCCAGAAAAAGAAAAAGTAGCTGTTTTATTTTCATCTCAGCAATTTATTTGATTAAAAAATGCAAATAAGTAGGATTTATGAGTGAAAATAACTATTGTTTATTGCACCTTATTACGGATGTGAGAAAATGATCGGTTTTGTCTGCTTTTGTCACAGAAGCTGCTTATAGGCTATGCCTCTTTCATATAGAGAAATATTTTCTCCATGACCAGGAAATAAATGCTACATTTTACCAAAGCCCACATAAATAAATGGTGTAGCAGACGCATTTTATACTCAGGCACAGAAGTTTATTCATTGTAAGCGTTAGTCTGAGAAAGGAGAGATAATTTAAAAGGAGTGGCTGGTTTAAGATTATTCATCTTGTAGAAGTAAGAAGAAATGTATCTAAAAGTAAGATTCATTTTCTAATGAAAAAGATCCATTTTCTTAAGTCAGACCTGAGAATATATCCTCATTTACTTGAACTGGGTAATGCCAGCGAAAGGACTAAGATTAACCGAAGGCTACCCCATATAGGTAGCCTTTTGCTTTTAGTAAAAAGGCTTTCTTTGGAAAGCTGTAGTGTATAATGTCTTACTAAAATAAGGAGGTACTTATGGCTATAGGAACTTATGAAGCTGATAACCGAACAGGCATCAATCATGAAGGAGCAGATGCCAACATTCCGGTACAACGTCTCACCGCGACTTCTATTATAGGTGACAAAGTGATTAACCGGGCAGATGAAGACCTGGGAAACATCCAAAATCTGATGATCAACATCCAGACAGGAAAGATTGAATATGTAGTACTGGAATCTGGATCATTCTTAGGTATTGGAGGTAAACTGTTTGCCATTCCTTACAATGAACTGATTCTGGATGGCCCTCGTAGGTGTTTTGTTCTGGACAGAACCAAAGAGTATGTAAAGAACTCTCCTGGGTTTGATAAAGACCATTGGCCTGACACCAACAGCGATACAGCCTACTATGCGGAGGTGAATCAGTATTGGGTGTATAGGTAAAGTAACTTACTGAATCTACAGTAGTGGATAATAGCCTTGTTTTACTCTATAGAACAAGGCTATTGCTGTTTGTAAGTCGTGGCTATTTCAACTCATCGGAACAAATCAAGGTTGGAGACTTTTAGCATATACCTTTATTGGTTACATTATCCCCATAAATTGTAAATCGCCCAAATTAAGAGTCTACATACCATGGCCTGGAGATTACCAACTGATTTTTTAGAAGTTAAACAGCATGTACTGCAACATATTTATCAGTGCAGTCTCTCAAATGAAAAACAAATATATGGATGGTTTGGTGAGTACATATATAAACTTTCTACTCAAGGTTGGTCCCGTTGGGATATTTATAGACTTATGCATGACTTACTGGAAGAACCTATGGATGAAGCTTATGAAACAGATATCAATGAACTAGAAACATCCCTTGTAGGCAATTGTTCTTCTGAGTGTATTATCAGGTTATATGGAGACCCCAAATCCACAGAATTACTGAAATCCTATGTAGGAAGTGGACAATGGAGGATGGAAGAATAAATATAGATAAAGCTCTACCGTTCTTTAGTGTATTCAGCTTTTCTAAAAGTTATAAAACAATAAGTATTTTAGAATCGACATAGTATTCTGGATTGTCTGTTAGTAGTTACAGATCAAGCGAGATTGCTCAAATAAAATAGACGAATGAGGTTATCATAAAAGACAGAGCAAATCATACTCTATTACTTTTATAAGTTGTTTTGACTCAGAAGCTGCAGATTTTGAACAACTTATAAAAGTAATCGTATATTGAACAGGGTGATTTTATTCGCTATGTGAGTTTCAAAATGTTGATAACAAGTGGGTTATCTTCGTTTTTACGCCAGTATAGATACAACGGAATCTCAAAAGGAATTTTGATGAATCGGATATTAGGGGGAGCCTGCTGAGCAAATGAGAAAGGAAGAATAGCAATACCCAGTCCTTTCGCTACCAGAGATAATACAGTTGACCCAAAATCAGATTCATAGGAGATGACGGGGTTGATCTGGTAATGGTTAAAAATGCTAAAAATTGTTTCCGGAAAAACATACCCATGTTGTAATGTTGGAAGTACGAACCGTTGTTGTTTCAGAAGATCTGAAGTCAGATCTTCTGCGGATTGAATAGGATGATTTATAGGAACTGCAAATCCAAAGTTTTCTTTCCAGACCAGTTTTGATTCAATAAAATCAGATTTGTGCTCATATCGGCTGTAAGCAAGATCAATTTTGAATGCTTTCAAAAATTCCTCCTCCTGAGTGTACTTCAATTGCACTAGTTCCACTTTTACATCCGGATAAAGCTCAGAGATGTGGGCTAGTAAGTCTGGCAACAGATTGTGGCTGATTGATCCGGGATGATTAATGGTAAGTGATCCATATTCACCCCGGTGAATTTTTTGTGCATAACGGGTACTATACGTTAGTTGTTGCAGAAGAGGCTCCCATTGCTGGTAAAGGAACTTTCCAGCTGCCGTAAGCTCCACCTTTCGTTTACTACGGGTGAATAATGCTAGATTGAGCTCACTTTCAAGTGATTGTATTTGCCTGCTCAAAGCTGACTGGGTAATATTTAGTTTAAAGGATGCCCGCCAGAAATGTAATTCGTCTGCTAAAGTGAGAAAAGAGGTAATTTGTTGAATATCCATGAGTTGTATGATTAATGCATTTTACGCATCAATGCTTCCAAAAATAGCATTTTTCTGCATTACCTAAAAAGATACATTTGCTAAATCATCAACAACCATACAAACTTTAAACGGGTATTATCACAATGTATAGTTTCAAAAATGATTACAGTGAAGGGTGCCACCCAGCCATTCTACAGGCATTGATGGAAAGTAATGGAGAGCAGCATAGTGGATACGGTTTTGATATGTATTCTCAGCAGGCTGCTGATTTGATTCGTGAAAAGCTCGAAAGTCCGTCTGCTGCTGTTCATTTTATTTCTGGAGGCACGCAGGCTAACCTGACGGTTATTGCTTCTATACTGCGACCATACGAATCGGTAATTGCTGTAGAAACCGGACACATTCTGGTACATGAGACTGGGGCTATCGAAGCTACAGGTCACAAGATTGAAGCCGTACAAAGCACAGATGGAAAACTAAGATCTTCAGATATTATTGCTGTGCTGGATAAGTTTGAGGAAATTCATAAGCCGATTCCCCGGTTGGTGTATATTTCACATCCTACTGAGATTGGAACACACTATAGAAGAGAAGAATTAATTGCATTATCTCAATGCTGCCGTGAAAATGGTTTATATCTGTTCATTGATGGAGCTCGGCTTGCTTCCGGTCTTTGTGCCAGTGATATTACTTTCCCGGATCTGGCAAGATATACAGATGTATTTTATATTGGAGGTACCAAAAGTGGTGCATTGCTAGGTGAAGCTATTGTGATCAATAATCCTGTATTACAGCAAAACTTTATCTATAATCTTAAACAGCGGGGAGCATTGCTTGCAAAGGGAAGATTATTGGGTATTCAGTTTAAGGTTTTATTCAGCAATGATCTGTTTTTAGAGATTGGAAACCATATGAATCAGATGGCTGCTAAACTGGCTAATGCTTTTCAAGAACTAGGTTATTCCTTTCTGACAAATTCACAAACCAATCAGATTTTTCCAATACTTCCTATTTCAGTAATAGAGAAGCTACAGAAAAAATACGACTTCTATATCTGGCAAAAAATGAATAGCCGGGAGTCTGCCATTCGTTTGGTGACCAGCTGGGCTACAAAAGAGGCTATGATTAATCAGTTTATTGAAGATTTATATATAGCCAGCGAAGTTGAGAAAAAAGAAGTTTGTGAAGTACGATGAAACCTGCATAAATTCTAAATATACAAAAGACCAGCTTTTTATAAGGCTGGTTTTTTAATATCCTCTTTATTCTTCGCATAGCTTCTTTAATAAGCCAAGAGTTACATTCCAGTAAAATTCGAGATGCCAGTAAATAGTTTCTGTTGGAAAATTAGTTAGTGTCAGATATAATTCTGTTCGATCGTCTGAGGCTATTAACTCAAATTGAATAATAGTGTAACTTTCAGGAGTATCTGGAAGCTTGGAAAGTGAACTCAGATGAGTATATTGAAGAATACGTTCTTGTTCGGCCTGCAAGATTATCCCTTTGTTTTCAAAGTATTCGTCATGTAAATATCCCCTGATTACAATTGGCTTGCCTGTTTTCCAATTGGAAATAACCTCAACTTCTGTATCCAATATCCATTTTCGAATCCATTCTGGTTGTGTAAGTACTTGCCAGACCTTTGAGGTAGTAGCATTGATTCTCATTGATTTATGGATTTCAGATTTGGTTACAGATTGCATACCACAAAGTGTTAAAATGGGATGTTATCAGTAGGTTATAGTTGTAAAACCATACAATTAACATTGGTTCCATGCGTAAAGCAAAATAGAGAAAAAGAAGATTGGTATCTGTAAACCTTCATTTGGTATAATTAATTTTTATACCCACACTTTTCTTTTCATTTTTTATCATGGATTTGCTGTGTACTTACCTCTATAAGTTGTAGCAGATACTAAACCATCAGAAAATTATTTGGATAACTTTTGCATAAACAACCCACATGAAAGCAATTATTGTATTTGATGGAGACTGTGTCTTCTGTAACAAATATGTTCAGTTTGTTCTGAATCGGGACGAACAGGCTTATTTTAATTTTGCCTCTTTACGATCTGAAATAGGAGAGAGGTTGCTGGAAGTAGCTCGTATTGGCTGTAGTGATGGCTTGGTCCTATTTGAAGAGGATCGAAAGTATGTTGGGTCTGAAGCTGCACTCAGAATATGTCGTCACCTGCAAGGTGGATGGCCGATATTGTTTGGATTAATCTATCTGCCACGCTGGATTCGGGATGGGATTTACAGATGGTTTGCACGTCAACGTTATTTACAGGGAGAAAATATTAATTGCCTTATCTTGACTCCTGGTGAAAGAGCTCGTTTTATTGAATAAATTTATGAAACGCCTGACAATAACTGAGATTTTATACTCTTCTATCGTCAGGCTTTGTGCTTGCAGGCCAGGCTATTTCTTAGATTAGATCTGATTGGTTGTTCGTATCTTACTCTCCTGCATAAGTTTGGAATGATAGTATTGATATAGAAAATCATAAATAACCATTTCCTGCTTTCGGGGTTGTGAACGAAATACACGATTCAGAAACATATGAATATGGCTTCCTACCAGGCTTTCCCAATGTTGGGATGAAAAATGTGGTTTTAACTGGCTGATAGTTTCTCTTGTCATTTCACTTCTGTTTTTCCATATATCTGCAATGGGAAATAGGGAATGTTTCTGATCTGGTGTAGTTTCCAGTAGAGTTCGTATGTAGTTTTTTTCTAGTCTGTACTTCTCTCCCAACGATTTTCTGGAAGATGATGTATGCAGATTAAATTCGTTCTTAAAGCTTGTTTGTAAGTTAAAAAGTAGTTTCTGTTTCTCTTGAAGATACAATCCAAAATCTGTAAGCCATTGGTCTGTTCCCCAGAGTGCAGCCTGCCATCGAATTTCATCTGGTTCCGGATCTACTGCTAGTGTGTCCAGCAATGCGAGTGTGGCTATGCTATCATGGTAGAATAAAGTTTCACTTTCTTCTATAGATGAGTCTCCATATCGCTCCAATTCCCGTTGATATGTATCTGTCTGTATATTGAAAATCAGATTACTACTTAAATAAGGTTGTAGATAGGTATATAATTTTTGAAGGATCTGCCCTGTTCCTGCTTGTATTTCATGAAAACGAATCCTCAGATGAAAGTTTGGATCTGCATAGCGGATAAAGAACCATTTATCAATCAACTTTCCTTCTAGGAGCTCTTCTGACAGAGGCTTAATAACTGTAAGCAATAGTTCATCGGCTGTATTGATTCCACAATATATCTTGACATATGTCCATTCGGAACCAGGAGGAAAACTTCGTGTGATGGTAGTTGCTGGAGGTGTATTTGGGATTGAATTTACTGATACAGGATACTGAATTGGTAAAATAAATTCATGTGTAAACTTTCCATCCGGACCTTCTACCCATACATTGTCTTGTGTAAGCAAGTTCTCTTCCACTAAAAGGGGAGTCTCTATCTGAGTTATATGTTGTTGCAAAAGTTCCAGACATAGATCATTTTGCAGATCAAGTGGCAAAAGTGCATCAGCCTGTTTAATAGTAATGTGTTGAGGAATATGTTTTGATTCTCGAAGTTGTTGAATGTATTCTTTGAGCGCATAACCGGAGAGGATTTTAATTTGATCCAAAACCGATTTGTTCAGACGCCACTGGGCTTTACTAAGTATTACTTTGTCATATTGTACACGTGGCAGATAATCTGCATGTTTTACAACTCCCCAATCCCAGCTTATCCCTCGCTGTAGCTGTTGTAACTGAAGGTCACACAGGAAATGATACGCTGAAATAGTATTGGCTGAATATAGATGAGCTGTACTCAAACGAGGAATGACTTCTTTTTGCAACCTTCTTGAATATAAAACAAGTCTGTTATTGCGAAGAAAAATATCCAGGTCTTCCAGTAAAATTGTATGTTCACTGTCTGTACCTGTAGGTGTTACTATAGGAATTTCGTAGTTGCGAAGATGTGGGCGAACAGCAATATTACCTACCCGAGCCTGATTCAGATGGACTATCTCTGCAAAAACAGCTTCTGGATGGAGTTTCTCCTCCTCCTGTGTAATTTGTCTAACATGTTGTGTCAGTTCATCACTCATATAACAGAATCGACCTAACAGATTTGCAGCCGAAGGACCCGTTGTTGCTTGGTGATAGATGGTAAAGTCTCCCTGATCGATAGCATTGGCAGATTGAGCCAGGAGGTATCCTATTGAATAGAGAGAGGCTGGCAATGCAGGAGAGTACTCTTGCATAAACGGTTTCAGATCTTTTTCACTGAGGTAAATTACTTCTTGGTGATGACGAAGTGCGTTGGTGTAATTATCGAATAGAAATTGCTGCCAGGGAGACCACTCAATGGATTGTGTGGCTGTCGTAGTAGCAGGCAACATAATATTTTCCAGAAGAGGTACAAAATCATGTGCCCCGATTTCACGAATAGGATAGCCTATACCTGTTTCAATATCCAGAGCCTGTAATAATGGTATTGACTGATTCTCATAACGATCTCTGAATGCTTCTCTAAATTTAACAAGATGAACAGGCTCATTTACAGACTGTATGGTACTTAATAGATAAATTGCCTTTTGTAGTTGTTCTGCTACAAGAGTATTGAGTGTGTTAGTAATAGAGGATTTATAGACATCTACCTGAAAGAGTTTTGTTGTATCAAATGGCAATCCAAACTGGGCTATATGAATAGAGAGGTTTTTGTAACTTTCTATTAGTGTATGAAAATCTTGTTTGTCAGTTTGTTTTATGCTAAGCAATAGCTTTTCCAGAGTAGCAGCTATGGGTTGTCCCTCACTGTATTTTTGTAATATCCTGACCAGACGACTTGTATAAGCTTCTCCTGTAATAGTAGTCTCTAGTTCGCTTATCAGTAATTGATTCTCTATCATTTGGTCGACAAAGTCAGCTGAAGGTACCTTTTCTATTCCCTGATTTTGTAAGATAAAGATTAGTTGCTGACGGGTAGCTCCTTTCCTTGCATAATCCAGTAATTGTATCAGATAAAGAGATGCATCTACATCCACCAGGTGATGATCCCGCATATTTTGGTGGATCTCGTAGATTACATATCGTATTTTTTCGCCAATCTGATAGATAGTATTATTTGGATAGTAGGTAATTACATCTTGTATAGCTGGCAGGGTAGCAATATGCAGAGACAGGACATGTATAAAATCCATGTCAAGTCGGGTATGTCTATGCCATTCTGTTGCCGGAGTGTATTCTATGCTTGTATGGTGATCCATATGCACCAGTGATAACCCTGCAAACAACCCAAAAGGAGTACAACGATAGGAAGCACGGAGCAAATATTTTGTTAGCGTTAACTCAATTTTTTTCCTGTCTTTTTCACTTTTTACTTCATCATTCAGCCATGCACAGCATTGAATATACATTTCTGGTGATGCAATGAATAAAGCCGTTTGTAAAACCGGATTCAAATAAATAGCCCGAATCTTTTCGGTTGTTAGTTGAGTTAGGGTATGGTAAGGTAGTAGGGGAGATCGAAAAATCAGGAAACCATGATTGGTTAAACTTTCGGTCATACTGAAATAAAAATTTGCCTGAGACGCATAGTACCCGGTAATCTATCCGGGAGAATCAGTAGCTACAGGTGATGGTAAAAATGATAATGGGTTATAAATAGTTATGGATACTCTATTCTGATTTGTTTTGGAGTATCGCTTTCTGGAGTTTTAATAAAAGATCATCTTTAAATTTTCCTGATATGGGAATACGTGGTGCATCTTTCAGCAAAACTTCATTGCCATCAATAGCTGTAATCATGCGTATAGTAACAATATAGGATCGATGTACACGTGCAAACAAATGAGATGGTAATCGCTCTTCCAGATCACTGATGCCACTATACGTTACAATCCGTTCGTGTTGAGTAGTATAGATAGAAACATAGTTTTTCAACCCCTCTACATAAACAATCTCGTTGAAATTAATCTTTCGCAGTTTGCCTTTATGTTCTGTTTTAACCAGAATAAAATCCATATCTGGCTGAGACGCCTGTGTTGTCAGTACTGCATTATTCCGGTTAAAATAATTTAACGCTTTTTCTGCAGCTTTGAGGAAACGGTTAAAGGGGATAGGTTTGAGTAAATAATCAATGACATTACGATCATATCCTTCCAGTGCATATTCACTATAGGCAGTTGTCAGTATTACTTTGACCTGATGACCATATAAGTCAATAAACTGGAGTCCATTCAATAAAGGCATCTGGATATCCAGAAAAATCAGGTCAATAGATTGCTGGCTCAACATCTCAATAGCTTTGGAAACAGAGGTAGTACCATCTACTAGTTTGAGATAGGGAGTTTCCTCGATATACTTGGTCAGTACATTAATTGCGGCCTGCTCATCATCTAAAATCAGACAATTGATCATCGTACTGTTATTTTAATTAAGTAAGGTTTAGAAATAGCACAAAGACTGTTATACTGAAAATATCTACCAAGGCGTTCAAACTGCAACACAGTATAAGGGCTGTTTCGCTAATTACCAAGTAGTGGAAGATTTAAATTTACATAGAATATATTGTTTTCTTCGGTTACTTCAAAGCTAAAATCACTCTTATATATGATTCTCAATTGATTCTCAATGTTTTTCAATCCCAACCCTCCCTGTGTATAATTGGGTGTTGCCTTTTTAGGATTTCCGGAATAAAAGGAGATCTCAGTCTCCGATAGACATATACGGATATGGACAGGTTGAGAGTTGTCATATACATCACCATACTTGAAAATATTTTCGACAAGAGAGATAAACAATAAGGGTGGAATCATGTGTTGATCTTCGTATTCTTCGCCTTCAATGTCAAGATGCACCTGAAGCTGGTCGCCAAACCGATAACATTGTATTTTGATATAGTTCCGAATATAATCAAGTTCCTGTCCGATAGGGACCAGTGACTGCTTGCCTATTTCGGTTACATTTCGTAGCATGGTAGATAAGGCCATGATGGAATCAGCTAGTCTGGGAGATACCTGAAGTGCATCAGAAAAAAAGAAATTAAGTGTATTATAGAGAAAGTGAGGGTTTAACTGTGATCGGAGAAAGGCAAGTTCTGCCTGTGCTCTTTCCCGCTCCAGTGTGGCAAATTCCTGCTCAATTTTGCGTTTGTGTTGTTCCAGTTGAACAGAACGCAAGGCAAACCAATAGCCATAGCTAAACAATATGTATTGGCAAGCTATCCAGATAGAGTCTGGTAAAAATTGCTCCATCATTACATAGTTTTTTCGATATGCATCAATAATATGAAGCATTGGAAATACATACGTAAAGAGAACGTACCGAATCATAACATACGCACATATCAGCAGTACAGTATAAAACATCAGTTTTATATACTTGCGTTTATGCATACAGGGAATTATAACAAAATAAACATTTACATAAAACAGAACAGCAACCAAAGCATAGGTGTAAAACATCTGCCCCAGTTCTATTTGTCGCAACTGATTTATGAATAATAAAAAATTATTGACCAGAAGATATAGTATCCATACACTGGCATGAATCAAGACTGTTTTCCAGTGTTGCTGGAACCAGTGTTGTAGTTGTTTCATATAGGGCTTTTCAGGTACTGATATAGGAAAAAGGCAGCTTGGTATAATTGATTTTCCGGATTGAAAGAAAACCTGCAACTTTCATTCAATAAATAGCACAAGCAACATGTTTTATCACGTTACAAACAAACAAAATTTTATGAAAACAAATACAACCACTTCTGCTTTGACTTCAATCCGTGTTAAAAAAGTAGCTCGTTTGACAAGTATCCCTGCACTGACTGGCGAAAACCAGCCTTTCAGCAACCAAACTATTGGTACTGTATTGACAACGGGAATATAAGAAATTTATATCTATGATACAGGGAAGAGCCACCTGTAATGGATGTCCTTAGCGTAAATGGGATAGGTATTTTAGGAATCGCTTTAATAATGGAATATCTATTCAACTTACACAAAAAACACTGATGAATATGCAAGCACCATTAGTAGAGAGAATGGCTTCAGAATTGACAAGTCTGAGCCTGATTCCTGACTCAGATTTATCGACGGCAGATACCTGGTTATGGCATATCTGGCAACAGGAACTCGAACTTGATCTGTTGCAGGATATTATTCATACGGAAGACTGGAGACCCGCATCACAGTTGATTCCTCTTCTGACAGGATGCCAGACATTGTATCAATACCAGTTACACAAAAAAGAAACTATTCGAAAAACGTTACTGGATTTTGAGCTACAGCTTTACCAGGAGGTAATGCAACGAATTCAGGAGCAGAAGCTTGGATATTGCCAGGGAAGTACGGCTATTTTGCACTATTTTCTGAGTAACCAAACATCGACACCACATATAAAGGAAATGCAGCATCGTTTGCTTTCCCAGTTATGCCGTCATTGGTTACCCATTGGGAGTGAGCCGGTTACTGACCTAACTCTTGAAAGTGGGTATGCTGGATATATATTACTTCTGGTACGTTTACTGATGAAGTCACAAGCTTCACCCGCTTTGACACAGCATCAGGGTACGTTGATGAAGATAATTGACCAGTATATATATTATCTGTATGCTCATCAGCTGGATATAAATACCATGCAGAATCAGAATGCTCTTTTTCCTGTCCAAGTAAGTGACTCAGAATGGGTGACTTCTGATACACTAAGCTGGTCTGCTGGCGATCTGATACAAATATTGGTTTTGTATGAGGTAGGACAGCTCCAGAAAAGAAGAGAGTTAATAAAATGGGCTGATCGGTTGGCTGGATTTATACTCAGTCAACGGATGCATATGCAAAAGCAATCCGATTCTCTGTGTATGGGTTTAACTGATGGCATAGCCGGATTAGTGTTATTTTATCGACACTTACATTCACTTACACAGCAGGAGCGATTTTTTAAAGAAGGAAGTTTCTGGTTAGGAGAGCTTTGGCAGCGGTATATACGTGAGCAAAGCAATGAAGATAATTCTTTGCTTACAGGAAATTTAGGTGTATATGCTGCAATCAGACAGTGGACAATGGGTAATTTAAATACTAGTCTATTGTTTCTATAGTAATCTTGCACTTTTTAATATCTTTTTTATATTTTTTATCTGAGTTCTCTCCGCCAGAATGCTTTGAAATTGCTTAGACATTATTGCCAACGCTCCTCTTCACTACAAATTGCCAGCCTGATCCTTACAGCACCTAACTGTTGGATCAGGCTGGTGTTTTTATGGTATCTTTATCAAGAAGCTGTAAGCAAAATATTGTTTGTGAGATAGTGACATTGCCTCGTTTAAAAGTTATTGGTGGTAGCTTATTTCCTTATGTCTCAAATCTCAGATGGTGCTCTCAATGCTATTTGTCGGGCTTCTCTACAGAAATGAGAAAAATCTGTGTACCCAAGATGACTATAATCGCATTGACTTCCTTTGGTACGATATAAAGATATGCCTTGTCTAAATCGTATGAGTTTTTGACAATATTTAGGTGAAAGTGCTAATTCATGATCAAAGTGACGATGAAGGGTCCGATAGCTTACAGATAAGTTATCTGCTATTGTTTCAATACTTTGGGTAGGGTAGTGTGAAAATAATGAGAGTGCTGTCTGGATTAGATTAAATGCATACGAAAAACTAAAATACTGATGGTTCTTGAAATAAGTTTCTGCACAAGCTATCCGTTGCTCAAAAGTTGATGTATTGCCTATCTGTTCTGTCAATTCATTTTTCCATACATTTTCTGGTGTACTTTGTGCATTAAGTAGTTCTCCTGGTAGGAACCCTGTAAGCTTTTCCAATACTCCAGGTTGTAGCTTAATGTAAAATGCGTGTTTCTGATATGGAAAAACAGAACACAAAGGATAGGTAAACGCTCCAAGTAATTGGGTGCCTTTCAGGATAGTCTCTTTTTGATATTGTTGTTCTGTGCTGATCCAGGTTGAATTGTTGAGTGAAAAACAAAATAGGCCATGTAAGCTGGGTATAGAGTATAGATGAGTAGATGTTGTCTGATTTATTGGACTTTTAACCTCAAAATAATAAGCAATAAGTTTACGCAAGGCAGGTGAGGGCCAGGCAATCCGGATAAATTCCTGCTTCTCAGTTTCCAGTACAATACGACCTTTCATTTGATCTTTGATTTACATACCTTATTCAGTAGAAAACAGAATTTTATAAAGCAATTCTGTTCCCAACCCACTAATCAACATACGTTCTTTTTTGTTTTGCAATAATTTTTGTGACCAGTCTACAAATCCTCCATCAGCTACTTCCCATGTTTGGTCATTTGTTACTACCATGATCTTAAACTGTATTCCCTGATAATAGGCATTCTCTGTGTCAGGTTTCAGCCATTCAACAGGTACAGATGTATTCAATTCTTCTAATACCTTTGCTATTCGTTCCTGTAGTAAAGATAACGCAGAGTACCCTTCACGCAAATATAGTTTTACCTTTATTGATAAATGCAGATGATCTGCAAGCAGGGCTTTGTATAATTTCAATTGTTCTAGGATTACAAATGTCTCAAATTGACAATCACCCTGATCTCGTCCTGATACTACACAACCCAGGATGGCAAAATGTGGACTGAATTTTGCATTTTGGATTGGAGGTGTTCGCAAATGCCGATGTGTGGTAAACAGCCGCAATGTGTCCTTATCAGTGGCAGGTACCCATTCTCTTGTTTGTTTGCGACGACAAATTTCCAGCGCCATTGCATTGGTTATATCTGCCATTACTTCCATACCTCTTATCGCTGAAAGTATTTTGTTTTGATGTACTGTTCCTACTACTGAACAACTTCCCAATGGAGCTACCGGAGAAAGTATGATATCCTGAAATCCAAATGCATGAATAATTTTCTGCAGGCTAAGTTCAAACTCACTAAAGGCAACAAGAGGCAACTGTGAAGGCATGGCAAAACGACTATGCTGGTATTGTTGTAGCAACATAGGAGGTGATGATTGAGCTGCACGTTGAGCCATAAGGGTTAGCAACAATGTATTTAGCTCTGATCCTGAGATATTCTCACCTAATTTTTCCAATAAATCCGGATAGCCCAGTTTATGAAGTATCTTTTGTAAGGCAACAGCATCTGGCTGAGTAGGTTCTTTCTGGGATTGGCTCATATTTCACTAATTAGATTTGTCTATAGAGAGCATAAATATGTTCGTCAAGCAGTATGTTTTCTTTGATTACAGAACGGCAGGCTATGCCTTCCTGAATAAAACCATTTTTCTCCAACACACGCATAGAAGATCTATTTCGGGAGAAAACTCCTGCAAAGATGCGTTCAATGGGAAACGTAGCAAATGCCATTTGTGTAATCTGGCTGACAGCAGTTGTTGCAATTCCTTTCCCCCACCATGATTTACCTAAGAAATACCCGATTTCTGCAGAAACTCTGTGAATATCATGCAGTGGTGTAATACTAATTATTCCACATAATTCCTGTTCAGAAAAGATCCCTCGTATCAGTGGTTGTTCCTGACGGATGACCATAGAGATGAAGCTTTCTGCATCCTGTAAATGATACGGATGTGGGAGTCGGTCACGCACCTGAAGCCAGATATCTTTATCATTTGCAATAGCAGCCAGTGTCGGAGCCATTTGTAATGTGAGTGGTAATAATTGTATATCATTCATAATTTCAGATCAATCATTTTGTAAAGGTCGTAAATAACTGTCGGGTGATTGGTGTAAAAATCTGCCAATTTTCAGCCTAATCATTGCTCCCTTTCCTATATGATACATATTCATGTTACTATTTAGTCAATAACACAACAAGATGATTAATATCATCTTACTATCAGGTAACTACTTTGTTTTATTTATTATATATTTGTGTATCAATGTATTTACGAATTAGAAATACCTGTCTTATTCTTGCTATCCTTCAGATATAGCTATTGATACATACTTTAATAAGTAGATCAGGTATCATAAAGCAGACTCAGTACGATTTCCAGGAATGAGTATGCTTTATTAGTGAAGAAATCTTCTGATGAATAGACCCACAGAAAGACGTTTGGATATGAATAGATTTTTTCTGTTACCACTTACTTTAATCCTTTTTTGATCATTCTGCAGATAGACCTGCTCCTTGTGGTAATTTCCTATATATCTAATGGCTTGTTATGACCGATATTACCTGAAACAAGGTCTTAAGAGATAGAATAAAACTACTCTATTGTGAGCAGTTGTGTCAACAATCAGGGAGTAATAGTATTTTATGCATAAGGTTTATACAAAGTGAGTAATAGATTTTCACAATACTATCCCTTACAATGAGAGCACCTCTTGTTTCTCCAGTATCCGTAGAAATAGCAAATGCTATTTTTGAACAGGCAGCAGATGGAATATTTGTCAGCGATCCAAATTTTCATTATATCCATGCAAATCCGGTTGGTTGTCAGATGTTTGGGTATACACTTGAAGAATTACGGACTATGTCTGTAATGGATATACTAGCTCCGGAAGAGTTGCAAAAGGAACCTCTGCACAAAGAAGAGTTAGAGACAGGAGGTGTTGTATCTACTAAAAGGCATATCCGTCATAAGGATGGACGGTTTATTCCTGTGGAGATTAACTCCCGAAAACTGCAGGATGGAAATCTGGTTGCTTTTGTCCGTATTGTAAAAAGAAAAGATACCGAAGCTCAGCTTAAGATCCGGCTACAGCAACAGTCTGCCGTTACTGAGTTAACCCAACTGGCTTTGCAGGGTATGGATACCGGAACTTTGTTTGATCATTCTACATTTCTTGCCTCTCATCTGCTAAGTATGGAATTTGCTCAGATACAGGAGTGGGATGCCAGTAGGAATAAGTTGATATTTCGTGCAGGAGCAGGCTGGCCTAAGACATGGCAATCTGCCGATGAACTAGCCGAAGCGGACAAGTTTGTCTCTCAAGCTATGTGTGCATTTCTTTCTGGTACTACGGTGGTCGCAAATGACTGGAATGCTGAAAGCCGTTTCACTATTTCTCCTTCTCTGAAAGAGCAACACATTACAAGTGGAATAAGTGTTGTAATAGCCAGTAATTCAGATTCTTTTGGAGTATTGAGCTTATATAGTAAACATCATTACAATTTTGATGAAGATGATCTTCACTTTGTACAAACTATAGCCAATGTATTGGCTATGGCTATAGAAAGAAAAAAAGTAGAAGAAGTGTTACGTGAAGAAAGAGACCGCTTTGAAACATTAGTAGGTACTGTGCCAGGAGTAGTGCTTGCCTTTAGAGAGAAACCAGACGGTTCGATTTGCTTTCCTTATGCAAGTCCTGGTATAGAAGATATTTATGATCTTACTGCGGATGTTCTGGCTAATAATGGTTCATTGGCCGAAGAACGATGGCATAAGGAGGATCGTGCCCGGATTCTGGAGAAGATTTCGCTTTCAAAGCTGCATATGGCCAGATGGCATGATGAGTTTCGTGTGATCAATCCGCAAAAAGGTGAGATATGGGTAGAAGGTTGGTCTATGCCTAAAAAAGATCCGGACGGAGGTGTCACATGGTATGGAGTATTGACAGATATAACCAACCGGAAAAAGGCAGAGGTAGAGTTAACTGAAAGTGCACATTTGTATCGTTCCGTTTTTGAAAATGCTGCCATTGGAATCGCTCGTGTTGCTTTGAATGGCAAATGGCTGGATATCAATCAAAAGTTGCTGGACATCTTAGGTTATAGCAGGAGCGAACTGCTACAAAAAAGTTTTCAGGATATAACTCACCCGGAAGATATACATACAGATTTGCGTTTGCTGCAACAGACATTGGATGGAGAAATAGAGGGTTATACAATGCAAAAACGATATTTTCACAAAAACAACTCCATTGTCTGGGTTCGTTTAACTGTGGCTCTTCAACGGGGTGAGACAGGAGATCCATTGTATTTTATTTCTGTAATAGAAGACATTACTGAGCAGAAAAGAGTCGAAGAAGCCTTACTGCAAAGTGAGAATAATCTGAAGCAAATCATTGAAAATCTTTCAGAAGGGCTGGTGATATCAGATGAGCATGGCAACTTGCTGCACTGGAATCCGGTTGCTTTGCAAATGCATGGGTTTGAGACAATGGAGGAATGCAAAAATACTATACAGGAATTTACCTCTATCTATGAACTATCTTATTTAAATGGGGATGTTATTCCAGTTAGCGAGTGGCCAATGTCACGTTTGCTGCGTAACGAAAAGGTTAAAAATGAGGAGATACAGATACGTCATTTGAAAAAGGAGTGGGTGAGAATATTTTCTTATGGAGGAGGCTCCTTTTGCGATTTGTATGGGAATACTGTTTATTTTGTTTCTATTTGGGATATTACAGAGAAAACACACAATGCACAGGCCATTCTTGAACTAAACCGGGAGCTGCATCTGAATGAACGTCGATTTCGGAGTATGATTGAATATAGTAGCGATTTTATTGCCGTACTAAATGCTAATCAGGAAATTACATATCGGAGTCCATCTTGGCAGCGCATATTCGAATGGAATACAAAGGGCAGGCGCACACCTCGTTTTAATCTCCTGCATCCGGAAGATCAACCCCATGTACAAAAATTGATTCAGCAAATAGCTAAGATACCAGGTGCTTCATCAGAGATTAGTATTCGGGTGATCGATAAAAAAGGTACTTATCATTTTATGGATGGTAATGTTACCAATTTGCTTACAGATGAGGCTGTGCGTGGTTTGGTAATCAATCTGAGAGATGTATCTGCAAAGAAAATTGCAGAAGAAAGAGTAAAAGCTAGCGAAGAGCAGTTCAGAGCTTTGATCGAAAATAGTAATGATGTATTTATTGTGTCTACTCGTAACAATATATCCTTCGTTAGTCGAAGTATAAAACATGTGTTAGGGTATACTCCAGAAGAGTATATGAAGTTATCTCCAGAATATCTTGTCCATCCGGCTGATCAGCCATTACGCTGGAATGAATTGAACTATCCGGGAGATACTATAGAACTTTTGTTTCGTAAGCGACACCAAGATGGTACATGGCGATGGATGGAGGGAATTGCAATGAACCTGGAACATATTCAGGGAGTGAATGGGGTACTATTTACGCTGCGTGATGTCACTGAACGTAAAGAATCAGAAAAAAAACTCGTTCAGAGTGAGAAAATTTATAAAACTATTGCGTCTACCATTCCTGGGTCTATTATTTGCCTTTTCGATCAGGAAGGCCGCTATCTGCTCGTGGAAGGCGACTTATTAAATGTATTTGGCTATAACAGAGAGTTATTGATTGGAAGGAAAGCAAAGGATTTATTGGATAAAGATGTTGCTAATACACTGAGTACTAATCTGAAACGAGTTTTTGAGGGGGAAATTTTTACTACTGAAAACCGCAGTGCTGGGACAGACATCATAACCCGGTATGTGCCTATCAAAGATGAAACGGATAAGGTGACACTGGCCATGCTGGTATCTATAGATGTGACAGACATTAAAGAGGCTCAGCGTCAGATTTCTCAGCTAAATCAGGAGCTTGAGAAACGAGTAGAAGAAAGAACTGCTCAGTTGGTTGCAGCCAATAAAGAGCTGGATTCATTTAACTACACGGTAGCACATGACTTGCGGGCTCCATTACGGGCTATTAATGGGTATTCTGCTATCCTGTCTGAAGACTATGCTCCTATTCTGGATGCAGAAGGCAAACGGTTTTGCAAAATTATTAATGATGAATCCCGGCGCATGGGACAACTGATTGATGATCTGCTGGCATTTGCCCGGCTTAATCGTTCTCAAATGGAATTATTTCCTATTGCCCTCAACGAGATGGTAAGAGATGTATTTCTGTCACTGACTACAGAAACTCAACGGAATCGTATTCATCTTCAGTTGGAGGAACTGCCTCCTATGCGCGGTGATATATCTCTGATGCGGCAGGTATGGCAGAATCTGATTGAAAATGCTGTTAAATTCTCTTCCAAGAGAGATGTGGCTCAGATTCATATTGGCTGGTTTAAAGAGGGAAATGAGTCTGTTTACTTTATTCGCGATAATGGAGTAGGTTTTGATATGAAATATATGGATAAGTTGTTCGGTGTATTCCAACGCTTTCACAAAGCCTCAGAGTTTGAAGGAACAGGTGTTGGTATGGCTATTGTGCAGCGTATTATTCAGCGTCATGGTGGTCGCATATGGGCCGAAAGCAAAGTGAATGAAGGAACTACTTTTTATTTTTCGTTTACCCAATAGTATCTGATATCTCTTGTTACAAGAAAATAAAGATGACATTAGTAGTGGTGGGTGCGTTGATAGGATACTATCAGCTTAATAGCTTTAAGATACGAACCCACTCTGTCGTACAGGCATGGTTACTAAACCAGTCTGTACGGCAGAGTGGATGTTTTATAGTTGATGCTGTGTTTTTTTGAATGGCAATGCTTTGAATTTCTGACTTTCCAATTCAAGTTTAAGATCTGCCATTTCTTTGACCAGTTCGTCCAGTTCTTTTTCTTTCTGTTGATAGGCGTTCTTAAAATAGTTTTCAGAAGTACTGATTTCCGTTTTCTCGTTTTGAAGAAGTTGTATCTGTTTTTCGAGTTTTTCTTCTTTTTGTTTCAAACTGGTTTCCATGCGTTGATAATATTCTTGAGTAGAAAGCATCTCTTCCATATTCTGACGCATTTCTTCTTCCTGAGCACGTAGTTCTTCTGTCAGCAATTGCGACTGCTTCAGTAATAATCGGGTCTTTTCTGTATTGCTCAGTGCTGAAAAGGTTGTTGCCATTCGCTCTCCTATCTTTTTCAAAAAGTCCAGTTCATGAGGCTGGAAAGGTTGGAAAGTTGCCAGTTCCAGTATCCCTACAATAGTTTCATTGAGTTGAATAGGCATAATCAGAATACAGCGAGGCAGGGCTTCACCTAATCCGGAGGTAATCGTGACATAATCTTTGGGAACATCTGTCATATAGATCATGTCTCGTTCCAGAAACGCTTGTCCTACCAATCCTTCTCCTGGTTGTATTTGCTTATGCTGATATTTCCGGCGGTTATAGGCATAAGAAGCAACTAATTCCAGGTAAGGCTGATCTGAGATGCTGTCATTAAGCAGAAACAGACCTGCCTGATTTGCTTTCAGGTATTTTACAATCTGTGAAGTCGCTTCTATACACAATGCTTCCATCGTTGGATACGATTGTCCCAGCAGATTACTGAAATGAGCCACACCTTCTGCACTCCATTGACGTAGCTTTTCTTCCTGGGAGGCTTCCACAAGCTTCTGGTTTTGTGCTGAAACTTCCTGGAAGCTGCCTTTTAAGGTTAACAACATCTGCTTAAAGTTTTTAGCCAGGCTGCCTAACTCATCCGGGGACTGTATTTGTTCCAGCTCTTTATCCTGATCTTTCAGTCCTGTAACGACAGACTGGGCAATCTGATCCAATAAAATGATAGGTCTGGAAATGGAATCTGAGAAGTAAAATCCCAGTGCAACCGAACCTATAAGCAACATACCTACTACTGTCCATATAATGCCTTCGGAAGCTGATGTCTGATTCTCGATTTGCTGGTATACCTGTTGCTGGATAGAGGCAATTTGTGGTTCAATGGCATCTGCACTGGTTTTCAAACTGCCCTTTATGCCTTTATCTGGTTTCAAACCAATTTCTGTTTCAAGGGCTACAATCTGATCAAAGATTTGTACATACTTTTTCAAGGCAGTTACAGAGGCAGGGTCCAAATGACTTTGTAACACCAGATCGGCAGTGAGATGCAATTTGGTAGCATAAGCGACATCTTTTCGTATAAAGAAGTCCTTTTCGTGTCGCCGTAGGGTAAGTAGCTGAGTCTGATTGATGGAAGATGTATTTTCCAGATCATGTGCCACTTTACGCATATCACCTTCCAAGCCTGTATCTTTAAATCCTCTCTGCCGTGTTTTCTCTGCCAGTTGATAGAAGTAGTTCTGGTATTGCTTTTCCTGTTCTTCAATCTGCATAATGCTGGCTGCAATACCCATAGAGGACATATGACTGTTCTGTGCTATATCCTGGAGCAAAATCCGAATAGAGTCCAGTGCCTGTTTATGTCCTGTCAGATTCGCACTTTGCCCTGTTTTCATAAAAGTGCTATTGACAGGATCATAGATAAGAAAGTCTTTTTCAAACTTTCTCGCCTCTAGGAGTAAAACGCGCAGGTGATCAATTTGATTATTTATTTTCTGATACTGGGAAAGTTGTTTGGAATAATAAATGGATATTCCTCCAATAAAAGAGGATGCTATGACTAAAGCGAAAAAGGTAAGCAGCAGCTTGTATCTAATCTTATAAAGCGAAAACATATCAGATCTTAGGTGTAAGAAAGTGACGGATGTAAAAAAAGTGGTTTTAAACGTAATTTTCCGGCAAGTATTAGCCATTTAGACTGATATCATGTAAACAAAGTATGCATATCTTACTGAAAACATAGAGATGTATAAATAGCTCAGAAAGTTGAAGGTTCAGCTACTGAATACGTTGAAGAATCCTTGCCTTCTGTACAGCTTTAAATAATTGATATTTCTTACATATACCTGAATACTGTGATAACAGGAAATGTAAATCCTGATAATAGGGTAAAAACATGTGTAAGATTGATGTATCTGGCAAAAAAGTGGAGGAAATAGGACTTTATAAATGCGCGATATGTATTTAGTAATAAGTATAATAGCGAATTTCCTTTTTGTTAAAGAAAACTTAACATTGATTATATGTAAGGAACGGGAGGGTTTGTCACTGGAAGCAAGTCAAATTAAAAGGGTAAAGGCAATGATTCGGACAGGCATTCTAACCAACAGAAGTAGTACCTTCTGAACTTTTTAGTAGACAAAAATAGCTTTCTTCAATTTGTGGATAGTATTA
Organism: Xanthocytophaga agilis; assembly: GCF_030068605.1. Taxonomy (NCBI): domain Bacteria; kingdom Pseudomonadati; phylum Bacteroidota; class Cytophagia; order Cytophagales; family Rhodocytophagaceae; genus Xanthocytophaga; species Xanthocytophaga agilis. The sequence goes on along the minus strand of NZ_JASJOU010000011.1, from coordinate 145,322 downwards.
AATAAAAATTTCAGTCAGACAGCCAATACATTTGATGTGACCAGTAAGACTAATATCTGATATAGGTAAATTCAGTGATAAATACAATAAGCTTGTGCCAATAAAGAGGACGTAAAATACAGAGATATTCACAAATCTTACATACCAATAGAAGGAAAATGCTGAAATGATCCAAAGTGCATATTACTTTTTGTATTATCTCAATACTAACAAACTGTTTTGTTTGTGTTAAGAAAGTTGCTAAGTATAATTGGGGTTAGATAGCTAATTGTATTTTTCTACTGATTGTCTTTCTTTTATAAAAGACTTGTATAAATAGTGGGTATTAGTATTTTTCTTTTACTTAACCCTTTATTAATCATTCATTTGTGTGGGTGAGTGTAGTAATAGTAAGAAATGGAGGTAGAAGTAGGGCTAATCTTACGTCTGGCGTTGTTTTTGTAATTTTTAGATTTTACCTATAAATAAATGGATACTTTTGCTTGCAACACCCACTTGCATTTTTTGTATCCATGTCTTTTGCATTTACTTCACTTAGATCTAAAATCCTTGTAAGCTATCTCGCCTTTGTCACCCTATTATTTCTGATTATATGGTTAAGCTTTTCATTCTATCAGAAACGAGAGCAAATGGCTTTGACTATTAATGAGTTGAATGCTTTACGTAGCTTGTTTCTACAAGCTACACGACAGGAAAAACACTTCTATGCCTACGATCTTACTGATACTGCTTTTTATAGATCTGAACAATGTAGTTCACTAACAGAATATAATCAGCTTGTCACATCTCTTACAAATCGAACGGTCTCGCTGACGCAATCAGAAGATGCATACCGACTAGCTATTAACACCTCATTAGCCGTACTGAATCATTCGTGGAATGAATATGCAAAGCTTTTCAATGCTACAGTAAACCTATGTCTTAAACGTGGTTTCAAAGATTATGGGCAGGAAGGAAAGATGCGTGACTATGCCCATGCATTAGAACGGACTTCTATAAATAAGGTTCAGCTTTTGACACTCAGACGGTATGAGAAAGATTATATTATCCGGAAAGATACTCTATATGCATTTCATTTTTTCTGTATTTTGCAGTCTCTGCAGAGTCAATACTCAAAAGATGCACAGGTTGTAGAGTTGCTGAAGCATTATGGCGAATCATTTCGCAACCTAACTCAGATAGATGCAGAACTGGGATTAACTCCATTGCTTGGGAAGCGGGGCAAGATTCTGATGATGACTCAACAGCTGGAGAAAGATCTGGATACGCTAATTATAAAAGCGGAGCTGGAGGCCAAAAGAATTCGCCATGAGTTGACTATTTCTTTCCTGCTCATCATGGGAGGAGCATTTGTATTGTGCATAATTTTGAGTTTTCTTTTTTCATATTCCATTACCCGACCTGTCAATCTGCTTACGCAACAAGTAGATCAGATTGCAGCAAGCCGGTTTGAATCAATTTCTTCTCCACTGCCAGTACGTTCAAAAGATGAAGTAGGTACACTGACAGATCACATTAATCAGATGCTAAGTCAGATACAACTTCATTTGGAAGAGGTGCAGGCAAGCAGCGAATTACTGACACAGCAAAATGGAGAATTACACCAATACAATCAGCGGTTGACCGTTTCCGAACTCCAGTTGAGGCAGTTGAATGCTGTGAAAGATCGTTTCTTTGCTATCATCTCTCATGATTTGAGAGGACCACTAGTGTCTTTGCAAAACTTCATGCAATTGTATGAGGAAGATTATACTTTATTTTCGGTTGAAGAACTGCAGTTGATGAAGCGCCGTAGTATTACATCCATCAATCAGATGATTAACTTACTGGATAATCTGTTGAGTTGGGCTTTGATGCAAATAGACCACATCCGGTATGTGCCTGGTAAAGTAGATCTGTCAGAGGTACTGAATAAGAACCATGAACTGGTAATGCAGTCTCTTGAAGTAAAAAAGATCCGATTCCGGTTAGTGATAGAAGACTCAATTAAACTATGGGCCGATTATAATATGGTTGACTTTATCCTGCGAAATTTACTCTCAAACGCAATTAAGTTTACTCATCCGGAAGGAGAGGTTATCATAAAGGTAATGGCTGATGAGACTACTGCTGACATTACGATTTGTGATACAGGTATAGGAATGGATCATCATATGCTAGCTAAGATTATGTCATCACAGGATTTGTCTGTTGATCCAGTTTCTACATTGGGTACACTAAAAGAGAAAGGAACAGGGCTGGGATTGATTATCTGTCAGGATTTTGTTCGCCGAAATGGAGGAGTACTGACCTTTGATAGTGAACCAGGCAAAGGTACAACAGCAACACTGAAATTGAATCGTTATGTAAAAAAGAGGTCCTGAATAACAGAGATGAAATCATCTTATAAACCAAGCATGTGTCTCAGATAACCACACTTCAGATACTTTTTCAGTATGACTGGAAATCTGTTCAACGTAGTTTCAAAAAAAGTTTAGATTTGTTTGTTGGTAAAGATAAAAAGTGAACAGAAATCGAATCACTTTCGGTGCTGACCATACTTCCGATCACTTTTCAGAAATATTCGAATAATGGTCATTTTCTTCGTTGAACTGAGTTTAGTTCACTTTGCCTATAACTATAAAAAAGCTATGCTAGAGCTACAAAAAGTGTTGTGATTACTTGAGTATCAAGTAGCAGTGTTAGGTATGTTGGACTTTTTGTAGTTGCGAAGCCCCCCTTGCTGTCCTCCTGAAAGGAACTCGTGGCAAGACCGGCGGCTTTTCGGACTGGAGATAATTCTTTCTCTCAGAAGCCAGGCATGGCTCTATTTGCCAAAAGATTCTTTCAGAAGGACAAAAAGGTGAGTTTCTTTGAGAAGAACATTTCTTTCAAGAGTACAAAAAAGGTAAGACAGCACTCAAAAGATATTTTTCCTTATAAATAGTGATGAGACAGAACCAACACCTATCAGGCATTTTGCAAAATATTTTTACGATGAATCTCTCCCCATTTTCGTAAGGCTTCAATCACTTCATTGAGCGACTGACTATGAGGTGTTAAGGAATAAGTCACCTTAACCGGATATGTATCATGTACAATTCGGGTTACCAGTCCGTTTAACTCCAGGTCGCGGAGTTCTTTAGATAACATCCGATCTGTAATCCCATTGACTTCTTTGGCGATCTCTCCAAACCGTTTTTCTCCAAACGTTAGTGCTACAATAATGGGGAGCTTCCATTTTCCATTCAATATATCCAGTGCATCCCGTACAGGTCGTAGAATCGCCTTGCATTCTGAATGATCCAAATGAAGATTGTCCATGTAATATCAGTGTGTTGTGGTTGGTACTATACCAGAGTATAGCTCTATACTCTGGTATAGTACTTACAAAGGTATAGTAAAGTTAGGTAACTTTGTATAGTAAAAAATAACAAAACAGGTAACAACATAAATTATATTACTATGACAACTAGCCGAAAATTAGTAACCATACAAACTCCTGCTCCTCATCAAGGCTTTTTAGGAAAAGGCCATACTGCAAGGGCCGTTATTGACGGTAACTTTATACAATCAGATCCATTTGTAATTTTGATGGATGATATGCTGGACAAGAAAGATGGAGAACCTGCTGGTGGTCCACATCCGCATGCAGGTTTTGAAACGGTTTCTTTGTTATTGGAAGGAGAGATCGGAGATACTGCCCATAAAATGAAAGGTGGAGACTTTCAGATGATGACAGCCGGAAGCGGTGTTATCCATACTGAGACCATTGATACAGAGACACAGCTGAGGCTTTTGCAACTATGGCTAATACTGCCTAAAAAAGATCGGTGGACTACACCTCGTGTACAGGATCTACCTGCTGCACATGTTCCGGTAGCGATAGAAGAAGGAGTGCTGCTCAAAGTATATAGCGGATCACTGGCTGGAGTAACATCTCCTGTTAAAAACTATGTTCCTTTGATAGTTGCCGATATACATATGCAACCCAATGCCAGAACTGTACAGCATATACCTGTGGCTTATAATGCATTTATCTATGTACTGGAAGGAAGTGTGAAAGTAGGGGCAGATGGACAGACTTTGCACAAAAATCAGGTAGGCTGGTTTGACAGAGAAGATGCAGATTCAGACAGTGAACTGATTTTTGAGTCAATAGAGCAGGGAGCTCGTTTTGTATTGTATGCAGGTCTTCCTCAGGGTGATCCTATTGTTTCGCATGGCCCGTTCATCGGAGATACACAGGATGATATTCGTCGCTTGTACAACGAATACTGGCGTGGTAAAATGGAACATATCTCTGAGGTAGAAGAATCTCAGCGTATGACGTGGTAAATAAGAAAACTAAGAGTTATCCTACCTTCAGGATAACTCTTAGTTTATAACAGTATGTATAACCTAGATTAGAAATTATAACGAATACCAAGACCTCCCTGCATATTTACCCAACCCGGATCGTGAGATAGTTCAATGTATAGATTGGCATCTGCAAAAACAGACAATGGAGCCTTTTTAAACTTGTACTCCAAACCTATAATACCATCCAGACCAAAGTCTACGAATACTGGGCGATCAGTAGTACGCACCCATACATAGTCATTTTTGCCAGGTCCGTAATAGGATTTGAAATCGTAGGTATAAGTTGTGCGGTCAAAGCGGAACTGTACCCCTCCACCATAGTACCAATCCAATCCTGAAGCACCTTTGATAGCCTTTTGCCCCATGTAGTGAGCCTGAAGTCCTAAAGCTCTATAAGAGCCATATCCTATGTACTTGTAATTGTTTTTATTAAAGCGATTGTCATAATTGTATCCATAGTTATACATTGTTCCCAGATTGAATTCCAAGGCAGACTTTGTAAAATACTTCTTCACTGTAAGCCCGGTAAGCGTACCCAGACGTAAACCTATTCCCCAAGATGGATGCGACGAATAACTGGCGGATGCTGATGATTTTTTAGCTGTACTCTTCGCTGAACTTGCAGGAGCTTTTTTGGCACTTGCCGTACTCTTTTTCTGCTGAGCTAGCAAGGCAGTACTAACTGCCAGAAAAGCAAGAACAAGATAGATTTTTCTCATAATTAACTGTTTGGTGTATAGAGTTACTGGTAAAATTGATTATTGTCTTGTCCTCTTTTTAAAAGAGTTTGGAGACGTTTATGGATGCGAAGATACAGGAGGGTTTTGGGGTATGATTTTGAACAATGAACAGACACTTACAGATGTATGATTTTATTTACGATTTAGTGTATTTATTGTCTGTAGAATTTTTAGAAGGCCTACTATATACGAGGGTTGGTATATTGTTTGTGGGTTTTTGACCTTTAACGTTCTTAAATGTAGATGTATTTTATTTGTTTTGATGTAATTGGTTGGTTTACAGCTGTAATTTGAAAAATTATTACAATATACTGAATGTAAGGGCGTGTAAAAAATGCTAAAAGCTAGTTGAGTTTACTTCATAGAAATGGTTTTGTGGCAGTTTCGAGGCAAGGAATGGAACCATTCAACTTTGAATTATGATACTTTTGGTTACAGGTTTACAGAATAATATATATGAAAAATATACTTCTACTATTAACTATAGCTCTACTTTTAGAATCTTGTAGATACTGGCCTTTTGTTGATTATCTGGTTATTAATGATTTTGAACCTACTCAATATTATGATAAAGGCAGTTTGACAAGAGATACAGTAGTTTATCTTGTAAATACAGATTCTTTGAAATTGTTTACTGAGGCTAAAGTTTGGATACCTAACCGCAAAAGAAGTGAGAATTTACATACAATTCGGGTAGATATGTATTTCCGAATGGCAGTAAATAAATACGTAGATACCATTCATTTAGTCAGTAGCTTACAGAAAATTAATTTGTATACAACGGACAGAATTCAACTTAAACCTGAGTCTTTTAGTTATGCAGGAGCAAAATCTACAAGTACTATTTGACATTTAAAGGATACAACCCAGTTCATTTGGAGAAATTTATGAAGAATTGGATTGATGAGAATACATCCCGTTCACTTAACCCCACAGGGGTACAGAGGTTATTGGTAAATTCTATAAATAAAAAGATAATAAAAAACGCTACAGGCAGTGCTTGTAACGTTTTCTGGTTTTCGCTATTCGTTTATAGCCCCTTCGCTGTTTTCCACAACAACGTATCTGTATAAGCTAAGACTAGCTTTTGTATTTTACTTCAATCCTCCACCCAAGGCACGGTATAGATTTACTACCGCCTGCAACTGCTGAAGGTTGTCATTGATGCCACTCAACTGAGCGGCTAACAGACTTTGCTCAGACGTAAGTACATCTGTATAGTTTGTTTCGGAACTGTATTGTAACAAGGCTCTTGTAAATTCTACCGACTTTTCGAGTGCTTCCAGTTGTTTGGCACGGGAGATTTTCTTGTCAGCCGCCGCCTGGTATGAATACAGGGCATTGGAAACTTCCTGACCTGCTACCAGTAAAGACTGCTGGAAGCTGTACATTGCCTCCAACTGCTGAGCTTTAGCTATGCGTAAGCGGGCCTTGTTCTGATTCCGGGCAAAAATAGGTTGGGTAAGTCCACCTACCAGGCTGTAGAATACCGAACTAACAAAGAAATTTTCCAGCTTTAACGTCGACAGACCACCACTACCGGTAATGGTAAACGATGGATAGAAATAACCTCTTGCTACATTGGTGTTTTCAAACGAGGCTCTGAATGTGTATTCGGCTTGTTGCACATCCGGACGGTTTTTCAACAATTGAGTGGCAATACCTGTTTTCAGATCCACCTGTACCTGCTGTGCATCCAGCGTAGACCGTTCGATATGTCCGGGTGCTCTTGCCAGCAGGATACTTAATGCATTCTCGGTTTCCCGTATGCTTTGTTTGATATCTGGAATCGACACCTCTGCTGCATAGCGGTTGGCTTCACTCTGTACTACAGCTGCACCTGTAACCGTTGCTGATTCTTTCAGGGCTTTCATGGCATCCACATCTTCAATCCGTTTTTCCAGCGTTTGCTTTGTAATAGCCAGCTGCTTGTCCAAAGCCAGCAGACTATAATAGTTTAGGGCAATGTTGGCAATAAGCTGTGTCTGAACTGCCCGTTTGGCTGCTTCGCTTTGAAGTAACGTAGCATAGGATGCCCGTTTGGCACTGCTCAATTTACCCCATATATCCGCCTCCCAACTGGTAGAAAGCTGTGCCTTGTAGGTAGTAGTATTCAGGTTGATGTTTACACTGGAAGGGAAGTTCAATGCTGCTTTGGACTGTTTGGCTTTGGTAGCATTTATATCTGCCTGCAATGTGGGCAACAAAGCTGACTTACTTTGCAAAAAACTCGCTTCCGACTCCTGAATAACCTGTATGGCTGTTTTTAAATCCAGGTTCTTGTCCAGTCCTTCTTTGATTAAATGTTGCAGATTGGGATCTGTAAAAAGAGAAGTCCAGGCAATATCAGCCATAGAGGTGGTATCTGACGCTGCACTCTGATAGGTGGAATCTGCATCTGTTTTCCGAAAAAGGCTGTCTGCATTTACTTCCAGATCAGGTGTCTTGTATTCTTTGGTGATCCTGCAGGAAGCCACCCCTAACCATAACAGGGCAGCCAGCAGGGTATATATACTATGTTTTATCATGATTTTTCTGTTTTGTTTCATGGGTCTGATTGTCTCGGTTACTTGTCAGACTAGTGAGGCTCGGTAGTATCTTCCAGGAATAGTTCAGGTTGCGGGGCTCCACTGATCTTTTCCTGCAATGCCTGGAAGATGATAAATAGCACAGGGATCACAAATACCCCCAGCAGTGTACCTGTCAGCATACCTCCCACAGCTCCTGTACCGATAGACTTGTTTCCGGTTGCACCTGCTCCGGTTGCCAGCATCAGAGGCACAAGACCCAGAATAAAGGCAAACGAAGTCATCAGAATAGGGCGGAACCGAGCGAAAGCACCTTCGGCTGCCGCTTCAATCAACCCTTTGCCCTGACGTCGGCGTTCGAGTGCAAACTCTACAATCAGAATGGCATTCTTAGCCAGCAAGCCAATCAACATAATCAGTGTAATCTGAACATAGATGTTATTGCTCACATCAAAGATGGTCGCAAAGATGAACGTACCTGCCAGACCAATAGGTAAGGATAAGAGTACCGCAAAGGGCAGTATATAACTTTCGTATTGGGCACTGAGCAGGAAGTACACGAAGATCAGACAGAGCAAGAATATATATACGGTCTGGCTTCCGGCTGACATCTCTTCACGCGTCATACCTGAGAACTCATAGCCATAGCCGGCAGGTAGTGTTTGGGCTGCTACTTCCTCTATAGCCTGAATCGCATCCCCTGAACTGTATCCTGCATTCGGTGAGCCATTGATAGTAAGTGATGTAAACAGGTTGAACCGGTTGATTGCCTGAGGTCCGTATACTTTAGTCAGCGTTACAAACTCACTGATAGGAGCCATGGTTCCATTGGAGTTCCGTACCTGGATATTATTCAGACTCTCCATATTGTCACGATAAGCAGGTTCAGCCTGGTACATAACCCGGTATTGTTTCCCAAACTGGTTAAAATTGGATGAATATACCCCACCATAATATCCCTGCATGGTATTCAGAATATCAGCTACTGTAAGGCCTGCATCTTTTGCCTTTGCTACATTCACATCAATGTTGTATTGTGGGAAATTGGGGTTAAAAGAGGTGCTGGCATATTGAATCTCTGATCTTTTGGTTAATGCAGCAATGAAGTTCTGACCTACTTTATACAGATTAGCTACATCACCCCCTGTTTTATCCTGCAACTGAAACTCAAATCCGTTGGTGGTACCAAAACCCTGTATAGTGGGAGGAGCAAAGAAGATAATTCTGGCTTCCTTAATACCCGATGTTTTCCCAAAAAGCTGTCCTACCAGTGCCTGTACAGCCTGTCCCTTGTCTTTACGCTGATCCCAGTTTTTCAACCGCATAATCACCATACCATAGTTACTACCTGTTCCACTGATCATGCCCCGACCTGTCACTTTCAGCACATGTTCTACTTCTGGCATGGACTGGGCTATTTTCTCTACCTTTCTCAATACTTCCTCCGTTCGTTCCATAGAGGCAGAAGGTGGTAAGCTGATATCGGACATAATAACACCCATGTCTTCATTCGGCACAAATCCTTTCGGTGTTGTATTCATCAGATAGATAAACACACCCGCAAAGACTGCAATGGTGCCTATGGGTATCCACTTTCTTTTACCAAGGAATACAACTGATTTGCGGTACTTTCCTGTAAGAGCATTAAAGGATGTATTGAACGCCTTATAGAATCGATCCAGGAAATTGGTTTTGCCATGACCATCCTTTGCATGAGGTTTCAGAAACATAGCACAAAGGGCCGGACTGAGCGTTAATGCGTTAATAGCAGACAGGACAATGGATATTGCTAGTGTAAGACCAAACTGTTTGTAAAATACCCCGGCTGAACCACTGATAAAACTCACCGGAATAAACACTGCCGACATGACCAGTGTAATTGATATAATGGCACCAGAAATTTCACTCATTGCATCGATACTGGCTCGTTTAGCAGAAGAATATCCCTGATCCAGTTTGGCGTGTACAGCCTCCACTACCACAATGGCATCATCCACTACAATACCAATCGCCAGCACCAGGGCAAACAGTGTGAGCAGGTTTATCGTAAAGCCAAACAGACTCAGGAAGAAGAAGGTACCCACAATGGCAACAGGCACAGAAATCGCAGGAATCAAGGTAGAGCGCCAGTCTTGCAGGAAGATAAACACGACCAGAAATACCAGTACAAAGGCCTCGATCAATGTATGAATAACTTTCTCAATAGAGGCATCCAGAAAGTCGTTTACATTGACCATTTGCACATAAGTGATTCCTTTCGGAAAGGTTTTGGATGCTGCATCCAGTACTTTTAATGACTCTTCAATTACTTCCTGTGCATTGGAGCCCGCTGTCTGGTTAATGGCAATCCCTACACCGGGTTGACCATCAATGTTATTATAACTGGAATAGCTCTGTGCTCCGAGTTCAATTTTAGCAACGTCTTTCAGTCGTAAAACCTGACCGCCAGAAGAGGATCGGACAATGATATTCTCAAACTCGGAGATACTTTTGAGCCGTCCTTTGTATTTGAGTGTATACTGGAATGCTTGTTTTCCCAGTTCACCAAACTGACCAGGAGCTGCTTCTACGTTTTGTTCTGCCAGTGCAGAGTTAATATCGTTAGGGACAAGGCCATAACTAGCCATTACATCCGGTTTGAGCCAGATACGCATGGCGTAGTCTCTGCTACCAAATGCACTGGCATCGCCTACACCATTGATCCGCTTGATTTGAGGGATAATATTGATGTTGGCATAGTTTTGCAAAAACGTATTGTCATAAGCAGGGTTGTCACTCTTTAAACCAAAGATCAGTACATTACTGCTCTGACGTTTGGCTGTAATGACACCGGCTTTGGTTACTTCGGCTGGCAACAAACTGCTAGCACGTGCCACCCGGTTTTGTACGTTTACAGCTGCCATATCCGGATTGGTGCCTAGCTTAAAATTAATAGTAATAGTGGCACTTCCGTCGTTGGAGGCAGTAGACGTCATATAGGTCATATTCTCCACCCCATTGATTTGTTCTTCCAGCGGGATAATAACGCTGTTCATGACCACATCTGCATTGGCTCCCTGATAGCTGGTTGATACCTGTACAGTAGGAGGGGCGATTTCCGGATATTGAGACACCGGTAACGTTATCAGACCCAGTATTCCCAGTATGACAATAATGACGGATATGACTGTGGATAATACAGGTCTTTCTATGAATCGTTTTAACATATTTTTCTTTTCACAGTTTTATATGGCTGATCGTATGCAAAAAATCTGCTGTAGCTTACTTGTTGGATGATACAGCGGATTGAGAGGATAGCTGTGGTTGTATTTTGGTGCCATCGGTAAGGGTTGCTACTCCATCAGATACAATGGTATCACCTACTTTCAGACCTTCCTCTACCACGTAGGCATCAGCCGTTGTTAATGAGTTTACATGAATCTCTACACTTTTCACTGTCTGGTCTGGCTGTAACACATACACAAACCGTTTTCCCTGAATTTCATAAGTAGCTTTCTGTGGAATCATAATTGCATTTTCCAGTACAGTTGGAATGCGGATAGTAGCACTGCTGCCACTGCGTAACATGCGTGTAGGGTTTTCAAAACCTGCACGTACATTGGCCGATCCGGTTTCTGTGTTGATCAAGCCACTGACAGTTTCAATTCTCCCACTTTGTGGATAGGTAGTTCCATCTGACAGAATCAGCGACACCACAGGCATATTTTTGAGTTTTTGCTCAAATGTCTCTCCGGGGGTATTGCGAAAAAATGACAACTCCCATTTCTCATTGATGGAGAAATAGGCATAGACTTTTGAAATGTTGGCAACCATTGTAAGCGGCTGACTGGTAGAGCTGTTTACATAGCTTCCTATTTTGTACGGAATAGTGCCTACTACACCACTTACCGGACTTACCACACGGGTATATCCCTGATTGGTTCTGGCTGTTGCTAATGTAGCTTTAGCCTGAGCCAATAGGGCTTTCTGGGTTTTTAGTGTATTTTCCGCAGTTTCCAGCTGAAGTGGACTCACAATTTCCCGTTGTACAAGAGGTTTGGTTTTGTCATACTGAAGTTGGGCTGTATTTACCTGGGCTTCTGCACTGAGCACGGCTGCCTCTGCATTGTGTACATCCTGTGCATATTGTGGATTACTAATCGTAAAGAGCAACTGAGATCTCTGTACAGTAGCTCCTTCGTCAATATAGATTTTCTCAATATACCCATCTATTTTGGGGCGGATCTCAATGTCTTCCGTACCCTTGATGGTAGCTGGAAAGTCAGTATGTAACTGGGCGGTTTGGGGTACCAGTTTTAGGACCGGATAGGCAGATACCTGATTACTGGCTCCCTGTTGACTCTTCTGCTCTCCGGAACAGGCAGATAAAAGAATGCTTCCTGAAATTACACTTAAAAGTATATTTCGTATTTTATTATCGTTGTTTACACTGAATAGCATATTGTTTTGTAATGGATTGATAGAAGGAACTGTTTGTGTCAGTTTGATTGGCATAGAAAACTGTACTATTGCCAGATTTTATCAGGAAAAGAGTGTGTTTTCTGATGGTATAAAATCTTTATTTCTGACAGAACAAAGGTACTGATGAGGGAGGGGAGGATTAAATGAATCTTGCTGAGTCCCGATTTAGGCTAGCTAAATGCCTTTTTTTGCAGACCGAATACTTATACAACAATGAGAGTAGTAATTTCTGTAGATAGGTTTTATACTAATTAGATCCACCAGGCAACCTGCCTTCTAAAATTGGATTGTAACTATAGGTATATATCTTCTGGAAATGTACAGATAATGAGAGGGTATTGATTGCCAGAAAGCAATTTTATTAGCTGATATACTACATAAATTATAAGGTGTGTAAAATGGATACCTTACAGAAACGACATATTATTCAGGAATTAAAAGTGGAATTCGGACAATGAAATTGCTCTCTGATTCACCTACCCATACTTTGCGTTCACTTAGCAATTCGTAACGGTTGATGATGTTTTGCAGGCCTACTCCAGTGGAAGTTTCTGTAAGGGGACGGGGACGGAGATTGTTTCTTACTACCAAATCATTCTGATCAACCTCTATATAGACCTGAAGTGGAGTCTCCTCTGACATCTGATTGTGCTTGACTGCATTTTCTACCAATAACTGCAGCGTTAGTGGAGCAATGGCATAATGTGTCAGGTAAGCAGGTGGAACAGCAAAAGTGACTTTGAATTTTTCTTCAAAGCGGATTTTTAACAGAAAGACATAAGATTCGATGAAGTCGATTTCTGTTTTTAGCAGGACCTGTTCTTTGTCTTTTTGTTCCAGGATATAGCGATAGGCTTTAGAAAGCTGATCAATAAACTTTTCGGAAAGATCGGCACTGACATATACCAGTGAGGAGAGAATACTCAAGCTATTGAATAAGAAATGTGGATTGACCTGATTTTTAAGTGCTTCAAACTGGGACTGAACGTTTTCTTTTTCCAGTCGCTCTGCTTTAAGCGAGATCTCTTCCATCTGAAGGGTAGTTTTTCGGTTGGCAATCAGATAAAAACCCGCCAGCATCAGCATCAGGAAAAATCCATTGCTGGATCGCTTAAAAAACAGAGAGGTTTCTTCTGAACCCTGAAGAGGGAAAGGAATAAACGAATTATATGTAAACCACCAGCGTAATAGTTTGTCAATTCCCCCTACACAACTGCGGTATACAGCTATAAATGCAATGGATTGCAAAAGGCAGATGAATACAGTAATCACCAGTGCGGGTATGTTAAATCCCGACAAAAAATCTTGTCCAAAGGTTTTAAACAGGTGTTCGAGAATCCATTCGGAAACGCTGATCCAGAAAAAATAAACCAGAAATATGGCTATTCCTTCTGTAATAAGAAATGGCAATAGCGGACGGATTGATTGCCAGGTTTGACCAAGCAATGGTACTAGTAAATAGAGAAATATAGGATAATACAGCAACAGAACTGTCAGTGCCAGTTGCCCTTTTTGCTGTATAGTTAGACGATGAAGCATAAGTTGGCCAGAAATTTGACTGAAACCACGGTATCTCTGGTTTTCAATATATGAGCAATGTTAACATACCACTGTCCTCTCTCTCTGAATACCTTGCATAGGATGTGTATGTTCTGATTCTCAAATCTCCGATTTTTTGGTGTACTTCTGAAAAAATAATGTGCGAATGACTGATTTGGGCTGCTGAGTCGGAATAAATAACTACTGCTGGTTAAAATGTGTTTTAAATTTACGCATTTTAACCAGCAGTAGTTATTTATAAGTAAGACATAAGGACTCAATATCCTTTCTTGATCCTAAGTAAACAGAGCAATTGGTAAGAGTGCTTATTGAAAGTCCTGTACCTTCTTGCCATTCCGCCAGACACTTTGAATAGATTGAGTATTTTTGATATTTCCGGAAGGATCTTTATCCAGTACGATGAAATTCGCTTTTTTTCCTTGAGCTAACGTACCCATTTGTGTATTTACTTTTAGAAAAGTAGCTGAATTCTGAGTCGCTATGGTAATAGCTTGTAGAGGAGTTAAACCTGCCTGAACCAGCAAACCCATTTCAAAATGTTCGGAAAATCCCTGCGGTCGGATAGGGTTGGCTCCGGAATCTGTACCTAATGCAATCATAATTCCTGCATTATATATTTTTTTGACATTGATAAGAGCTGTTTTGAATGCGGCAATATTTTTCTGGTAGTTAGGAGCATTTGCGGTTTTATCCTGATATTCTTTGCTGGTAATCATTTCATAGACACCAGGCTCAAGTGCATTTTTAAAGAATGGATCATTTATCCATTCTGGTTGGCCTCCATAGCTAAATGCAAACTCATCTAGTGAAAGGGTGGGGATGTAGATTATGCCTTTCTTTTTCATCTCTGTCAATAGTGCATCATCTACTTCTTTATCCCGAATACTATGTGCTATAACATCAAGTCCGGCTGCTACGAGTTTCTTTGCATCTTCGAGATAGTAGAGGTGAGCTGCCACCCGGATGTTGTGTTTATGTGCTTCCCGAATAATGGCTTCATAGATAGCAGGTTCCATTTTGGTAGAACGTCCACCCAGATCATCTACCCATATTTTTATTATATCTGGTTTTAAGGATGCCAGCTTTTGCATTATGGCAGGAACTTCATCTGCTGATTGGGGACGGAGTACGTCATCCATACCATAATCTACAGGAGGTGCACCATTGGCTACACCAAACCCATACCCTGCTGTATAAATAGTGGCACCTTTCAACAATCCATTGCGTGAAGAATCTCGTAAACTCCAGATCGCTGCATGATCTGATCCCAGTGATAAGATGGCACTAACACCATACTTTTCATACTGAACCAGTTGTCGCTCTATATTTTCATGGGTAAAGTTCTCGCGCTTGGTTGTGGTTCCCTTCAGATTTCCAAGGTGCCCATGAGAGTTGATAATCATAGGCATAATACTCTTGCCTGTCATATCAATAATTGTTGCACCTTTGGGGGTTGCACCTCTGGCATTTGTAATGGATACAATTTTATCTGCTTTTATTTCCACATTTTGATTGGTATGTGGTTTATTACCTGTACCATCTATAACAGTCACATTCTTTAAAACGGTTGTTTGTCCTAAGGCTGTAAGTGACAGAATACCACTTATCAGAAAAGAGAGCCAAATAGGTTTACAGAATAATTTCATGAAGTAAAAGTGGTTAAAGTGATTCAATAAATGTTACCATCTTTTCACGTATAGTTTGATCTGGTAACTTTCCCTGACCTGCCTGCATATTATCTGCTGCATGGGCAGGTTTTCGTGTAGCAGGAATGATACAGGTTACAGCAGGATGAGAAGCTATAAATTTTAAGAAAAATTGTGTCCAGGAATGAATATCATAGTCTTTAGCCCATTCTGGAAGCGCTTTACCTCGTACCATTGTAAACAAAGCACCTTCCCCGAGTGGGCGATTTATTAATGTGGCCACTCCTTTATCGGCTGCTGCAGCTAACAATCTTTTCTCTGCATTTCGCGAAGTAATGGAATAATTGAACTGAACAAAATCTATTTTTTCAGTCATTATAACTTTCTCCAGTTCTGAATGCATGGAATCGGTATAATGTGTAATGCCCAGATAGCGGATTTTTCCCTGTTCTTTCCAATCTCTCAAAGTGGTCAGGTGAGTTTTCCAATCAGTCAGATTGTGAATTTGCATCAGATCCATTTGCTTACGCTGCATCTTTTTTAATGAACTCTCCATTTGTTGTATACCTTCCTCCTTGCCTGTAGTCCATACCTTGGTTGCATAAAAGAAGTCTTCATTCAATTTTGAAGACTGAGTCAGATTGCCTACTACCTCTTCTGCTCGTCCATACATAGGTGAGCTATCAATAAGAGCCCCTTTTGTTGTTTGAACCACTGCTTGTAAGACTTGTTCTAATGGTGTATGCTCTGCAGGACGTGTCACATCAAAAGTAGACCAGGTGCCTAATCCAATTATAGGCAATGTTTCACCTGTAGAAGGGATGTTTCGAAGTATCATACAGTTATGTATTTCGTAAAAATGATGGTAAAGTAATAAAAAAAGCAGACCCATGAGTCTGCTTTTGTGTAATTGAATCCTATTAGTATCTATAACGACGATACCTTCGGTGATGATACCTTCTATGCGTGGAGCCTGAAGAAGCTATCCAAAGAAGTAGCAATGAACCACAGATAGAAAGGAATATGCTTTGTAATGTAAATCCATTAATACCGCCCCATCCCAGTAGTGTACTTACAAATCCGCCAAGTATAGCACCCGCGACACCTAATACAATCGTCAACAACCAATTATTTGATTGGTTTCCGGGCATAATAAGCTTTGCTAACGCGCCAGCTATGAGCCCCAGAATAATCCATGCAAATATGCTCATAATGGTATTTATTTAATTGTAACATAGTTATACTAGCCATCTAAAATCTCTATCTAAACAGATAATCACTTATATAGCTATATCAACATAAAGAAACTAATATGCCTGTGTATTTGTAACTTTTTGCTATTCAGTGAATTAATTGTGTTTTTCATCTAAAGAGTGAAAGAAATAAGACAGACTATTGATGCTTTTATTAGAATAGTACAGCTGTCAGAGATTAGTGATAGAAGGATTTAGCAGTAGCTTGGTTATTTTATTTTGTGGAATCTGTTGGACAACTTGTTGGTTCTTCCAGACATACCAGTTGTTCTGGTAATGCAAACCGGAACAAGAAAATGGAGATTGTTATCCGACCAATATCCGTAAATAATAATGTCTAATTTTGGGCAAAGTATATTGCTTGTTATGAAACATCTAAAAAGTGATAAAGAAAAAATAATGGAATTTTTGCTGTCCGGACATTTGGACAGTATTGAGTTAGGAATTCAGATCGCAGAATCGCTGCATGTTGATCTGAAGGATGTGGCAGAGGATATGGATATTCTTTTTAACTGGTTATCCAAACATACACGCCTGACATTTAAACACAAGCTGCTGAAAATACATTCTGTTGAAGTTATAGATTTGTCTGGTAAAAATCTGAAAGTTATACCCAGTCAGATTAAATATCTGACTAATGTGAAAAAGCTCCTGTTGTCAGACAATTCTATTCATAAAATACCCAACGAGATTGGCAATCTGACCAAGTTGACAGAGTTAAAAGTTGATAACAATCATCTAACTGTATTGCCTGCCGAAATAGGCTTGCTTACTCAGCTCACCCTATTGGATGTAAGGGAGAATCACCTCCAGTTAGTACCACCACAAATAGGAAATCTGATCAAACTTAAACAACTGCTTCTGGATGTAAACCAACTGACAGAACTACCTATTGAGATCGGGAAACTAGAGGCGTTGTCTCATTTATCTGTCCGTGCAAATCAGTTGGCTCAGCTACCAGTAGAGATAAAAGATCTCAAGAAGCTTACGCAACTGGATGTTGGAGAGAACCTATTACAGGAGTTTCCCGAATCACTTATACGGTTGCAGAAGTTAATAGTCCTGATTCTCGATACCAATCCACTGAAAAAGCTTCCAGACAAGATTGGTATTTTGAAGAAACTCACTTATCTCAATATGAGTCATACTCAATTACAGTCAATCCCATCACAAATCGGGACATTAATGCAATTAAACAAACTTTATCTGGCAGGGAACCAACTAGCTCGACTACCTTCTGAGATAGGTCAGCTGGATAAGTTACAGGTATTGGGTTTGTGGGATAATCCATTATCAAAAGATGAAAAAATAAATATCCAAAGTTGGTTGCCTTTTTGTGAAGTGAAGTATGGCATTGAGAGCTTTAAATAAATAATTTATTCAGGTTTCACAATCTGACCTTCATAGAACTTATTGTGTTTGTCTTCGGCATCTGCGTCTCCTACACCGTGTGGATAGGCTTTAAAGCTGGCTGCATCCACCCCTTTGATAATCTTACCATTATAAAATACTTTCTTTCCATCTGTTGCATATCCGAGTTCTAAAATCTGAAAATGGGAGGGATCTGCTCCTTGAAGTAGTATATTTGTCCAGAATATAGCTGTAGTATCTTTGGCATAATAATCATCCAGCAAATGAAACGTTGAAGCATCTGCTCCCTTGATGGGTTTTGTCTGGTAATAAACTGTAGACTTGTCTTTGGAAAATTCACTGTTTAGTTTCTGAAAGCTACCGGGATCAGAACCTATAATACGTTCTGTTTTGTAAAAAGCAGAGATTTTATCTTTGGAATACCATTGTTCAATTCGGGTAAAAGATGCCATATCACAATCCAGTATGTGTATGTCATACTCTCCTTCATCATGTACACCATAGTAATAAATATGATTTTTGTCTTTGGCAAAATCATAATCAAGAACTTCAAAGCTTTCTCCATTACTTTTTGCAACCGGATTACAACGATAATAGGCATGTATGCGATCTTTGGAGAAATTGCTGTTTAGTGCAGAGAAAGAATCTGGATCTGTTATATCAAAGGGTTTGCCTTCATAATAAGCTCGTTTCTTGTCTTTAGCATACCCATATTCCAGAACAGCAAAACTGACTGGGTCTGCTGATGAGAGACGTTGAATATAAATAGAACTGGTTGTGAAGTATGTTTGACTATCACGTGTTTTGGTGCAATAAAAAACATTTTTCTTGTCTTTGGCATAATTTTCATCTAATGCCTGAAATGTAGGACCGTCACTGTCAGAGATTTCTCTTTCTCTGAAATATCCCTGAACAGAGTCTTTGGCAAATGCATCATTCAATACCACAAAGCCATGCATGGTTGAAGTATCAATCTCTTTGCCATTGTATGTCACCTTTCCATCTTTCTCTTTGTAGCCAGACCCACATCGGAATAGTGATAATAGGGATAGGGGAAACAGGAAAAACTTTAGTACCCGGAAAAATGTGCGGAACATGATATGAATGTATTTGTCTTGAATGACAGTGTTTTATATTGTTTTGTTAGTGTTGGAAAAAAATAAAAGTGAACAGGTTACTGCCCACTTTTACCAAATAGATAGGAATTGACTGATTTTTGAATTCCTGAATTTATGTGGATTTATACAAATTCCCATGCACTTTGATAGGCATCAATGCCTTCAGCATAGGAAATAAAGTCACCATAAAACGGAAACTGAGCCAGTGTAGCACTATCGCCAATCACAATCAGTTTTTTACGTGCTCGTGTCATGGCTACGTTCATCCGGCGAATATCTGATAAGAAGCCGATTTCTCCCTTTTCATTACTACGAGTCATACTGATGTACACAATGTCTCGTTCCTGTCCCTGAAAACTATCCACTGTATTGACTGCAATACGGGGCATATAGGGTTCCAGGTCAGGAGAATGATCCAGTAAATCTTTAATGATATTGACTTGCTGCTTATAGGGAGAAATAATGGCAATAGATGGAAATGTATCGAGTGTATAATGACTCTGGAGCTCCGTAACAAGTTGGGTCAGGTGTTTGATCAACAGAGAGGCTTCTTCCGGGTTGGTTGTGCTGGTACCATCAAGTTTCTCATCAAATCCGCATCCTGCTGTATCAATAAAAGCTACTGGCTTGTCTGTGGTATGCAACAGATGATTGGCTACTGAACTATGAGCCTGTAGTCTGTTCTGATAAAACACACGGGAAGAATATCCCATAATGTGTTCATGCATACGGTATTGTTCTGTAAGCAGACTTACAGCTTCCGGATGCAGGGCCACACATTTTTCGAGAAGAGTATGATTGAATCCACGTTGAGCTGCTTCAATTGATTTAATGGTAGGAGGCAGCTGACAATGATCTCCTGCCAGAATAACCTTCTGGGCTTTCAGAATAGGTATCCAGCAGGCAGGTTCCAGTGCTTGTCCGGCTTCATCGATAATAGCTGTATGAAACTTCATATCAGCAATTGTATAATGATTAGCTCCTACCAGGGTAGCTGTGATAACCTGAGCCTTATTAGTGATATCTTCAATGATATATTGTTCTGTTTTGCCAATCTCTTTCAGGATCTTATGGGCTTCATCAAATAATAGCTTTCGTTGCTCCCGCTCTTCACGACCAAAGTTGCGTTTGTATTTATGAGCCATGTTTTTATATTCCTGAGCCTGTTTTTTGAGCTTTTTAGCTTCTTTCATCAGGTCATGTTCAGCCATTTTATGATCCAATGTTAGTGACATAAGTCTCTCACTAACCCGTGCCGGATTACCGATACGTACTACATTCAGACCTTCCTGTGAAAGCTTGTCACTTAGCAGATCTACAGCTGCATTGCTGGGTGCACATACCAGTATTTTATTGCCTTCTTGTTTGATCAGGGCTTTAATTGCCTGTACCAATGTGGTGGTCTTTCCAGTTCCGGGAGGACCATGTACAATGGCCAGATCGTTTGCTGTAAGTATCTTCTCAACAGCTGTATTCTGGGATACGTTAAGACGGGGATGATTGAAAGGAATAGGCTCTGCTTTAAAGGTAGGTTTTTTACTACCTGTCAGAATTTGAACCAGAGTACCATCTTTTGTTTCAGCTAGCGTTGTAGCTTGTTTTAGAGCTGCCTGCATTTCATCATAGCTGTTATCATCAAAGAGTACATCTACTCCCAACTTACCATCTTTTGACCATTCAGGTAGTTCATCAGTACGTAAAGTAATTTTCAGACGATTGTTGCCTACATAGGAAATGGTCCCTTCTGCCCGGTCATTTTTTTGATCATGATTACTGAATAAGGCAGCTGGGATACCTGTCCGAAACTGATGTGAGATATCCTGATTGGTGGGGCGTTCTACTTCTACCATTATATAGTCACCTCTGCTGATTTCAGTTCCTTTAATGGCAATGGGATACCATGTGAGTCCGTTAGCTCTGCGTTCGGTGACAGATGACTGTTCGGTAAGTCTTTGATATTGAAGTTTATCTTCTTCGCGTTCGATGGAAAGGAGTTCCTGTAGTTTTTTGAAATAATCCATACTGCAAAGGTACAGTATTATTGAAGTTGAAAAAAACACTGATAGAAATCAGTATATCTGCCTATACTTTTATTTTACTTATAAGAGAGGAATCTGTAAGCTTGCATCCCGAAAGTATGTGAGTGGATCTGTAAGGCGATAATACCTGTCTGGAAAATCTCAACTACTGTCTTAAAAATATAACCTGAATTATGTCTGAAGCTACAAGCAAGCCGCCTGTTAGTAATCCTACTCCTGTAAAAGAAGAAAAAATATTTCTGGAAGGTCCCCGTTCCCGATGGGAAGAGTTGATCTTCTCATTTAAAGTTCTGCTGGAATTTATCCGGGGTTTTCGAGTCCTGCATTTTGTTGGGCCTTGTGTGGCTGTTTTTGGTTCGGCACGTGTAGCTGAGGGATCACCTTATTATGCTCTGGCACGTCGGATGGGAGCTGAGGTCAGCAAGCTGGGATTTACCATAATGACAGGTGGTGGACCCGGTATTATGCAGGCAGCAAACCGGGGTGCTAAAGATGTAGGTGGTTTTTCTATTGGCTGTAATATCATTTTACCTAAAGAGCAACAACCCAATCCGTACCTGGACCGATGGTTTGAGTGTAGATATTTCTTTGTACGTAAGGTGTTAATGTTTAAATATTCTCAGGCATTTGTAATTATGCCGGGAGGTATTGGTACTATGGATGAGTTTTTTGAAGCCTTGACGTTGATTCAGACCCGAAAAATTCTGGATTTTCCTGTTGTGGTGATGGGAAAGGATTACTGGCAACCTGTACACCAGATGATGGAAACTATGCTGGCTTCCCATATGATTGATGCTGCTGATCTAAACCTGATGCTGTTTACAGATTCTGTAGAAGAAGCGGTTGCTCACATTCAAAAACATGCATTGGAGAAATACCAGACCAAACGTCGGATGACATTCAAACGCTTCCGGATATTAGGCGAAAAGTAAGAATTATGCGTCTGCTGTCTGGCAACAATTCCTTTGCAAACAACGTATTCTGTCAGGAATCTTTTGTCTATCGTTTTTTTCTTACCTTTGCGGCAAAAGTTATTATCTATTCAAAACCTATTATATGGCACAAATATCTGATATTTCCAGAGGTACATTTATCCGTTATAATAATGAGTTAGTGCAGGTGGTAGAATATGAACACCGTACACCGGGCAACCTGCGGGCTTTTTATCAGGTAAAAATGCGGAATGTGCGTACTGGAAAACTAGTTGAAAACCGTTTCCGCCCAAGTGAGGAGTGCGAAATTGTTCGTGTAGAAACCCGTGATTATCAATATCTATATCGTGATGGTGAAAATCTGGTATTTATGGATAACGAAACATACGATCAGATTTACGTTCCTGAAGCTACCGTAGGTGACAATGCAGATTTATTAAAAGAGAGTATGGTGGTAAAAATCAGTATGGATGCTGATACACCTGTATCTGTAGAATTACCGACCAGCATTGAAGTAGAAGTAACCTATACCGAACCAGGTATTCAAGGGGATACAGCTACCAAAACACTGAAGCCTGCTACCATTGAAACAGGTGCTATCGTATCTGTGCCTTTGTTTGTAAACATTGGTGATAAAATCAAAGTTGACACTCGGACACGTGAATATATGTCACGTGTAAAGTAATCAACTTCTATAGCATTGAAAAGAGCAGCCTAGAGATCATATTCAGGCTGCTCTTTCGTTTTACAATAGTTGCATCAGATCCTGATGGCAGTGTACTTCATAGGTTGGGGAATATTGATGTGACACCCGGCCATGATTATAAAATACATGGTCCATCTCTGCATTTTTGGCTCCTCCTACATCCGCCAGTAAATTATCTCCAATCATCAGGCAATCGGGATCATTGGCATTCACCAACTGACGGGCAAAGTCAAAGATCTGACGATTAGGCTTTTGGCAGCCTGCCCGTTCGGCGGTTACTACTTCTTCAAAATAATGAGAAATGCCAGAACATTCCATCTTTATCGATTGAACATCCATGAAACCGTTGGTGATGATATGCAATTCATATCTGCCTTTCAGATGATTCAGTAGATCTTTTGTATACGGCATAAGATGTGGCTTGCGGGGACAAATAGCCAGATAATCTGTTTGCATAGCTTCTGTATCAGGCAACTGAGTAATACCAAGTCCTTCAAATACTAGCGGAAAGCGTCTTTGCCGAAGTTGTTGCTGATTTATTTCTCCGGCACTGTACTGATCCCAGAGTGCATAATTTACCTGATGAAATTGTTCAATGAATGCATCTTCTGTAATTCCTAAGGCCGATTGCAAGGCATGCTGAATAAAGATCTCATGCAATGCTTCCGTAGAGTTGCGCTTAGAATCCCACAATGTATCATCCAGGTCAAAGAAAAGATGTTTATAGCGCATAACTGGTTAATAGTTTGAGAGAGAATGCTGATGTACCACATGAGTTGTGTCTGGATTTTCCACACATAACTCATGATAAACGAAATACTGTTGTTCTCCAGATACAAAGGTAGGAAAAAAGCAGGTATTGGCTACTTTTGTAGTATCCATAAAACTAACCTTATATCTATGATTCTGACTGTATTGGGATGTGGAGATGCTTTTGCCAGTGGGGGACAACTAAATACGTGTTTTCATTTGCAACACAACCATGTACAGGTGTTGCTGGATTGTGGAGCAACCTCTCTGGTAGGCATGCGCCGGGAGGGAGTGCTTTCAACCGAAATTGATTATATTATTCTGACACATTTTCATGGAGATCATTTTGGCGGAGTGCCTTTTATCCTCCTGGATGCTCTGGTTAATAAACGTACCAAACCCTTGACTATTATTAGTCCGCCGGGAGGCAAACAACGTATTGCTCAGCTAACAGAGTGTCTTTATTCGGGCATTTTCCAGCAGATCGCCTCTACTTTTTTCATCATATACAAAGAATTTGGAGGGGATATTGTAACAGAACACTTTACCTTAATTGCTACACCTGTGATACACTCTCCAGACTCATTGCCTCATGCTGTACGTTTGCAATGGGATAATAAGGTAGTTAGTTTTTCAGGAGACACGGAATGGACAGATGCTTTGTTGCCTGTATCAGATAATGCTGATTTATTTATCTGTGAATGTAATTATTTCGATAAAGAAGGCCCTGCACACATTAGTTACCATCAATTGGTACCACAGTTACCACGATTAAATGCCCATAAAATTGTATTAACACATCTGGGCGAAAGTATGCTGACACAAAAAGCCTCCTTGCAGTTACTTTGTCTGGAAGACGGAATGAAGGTTGAGATTAACTAATAACGTAACCAGTATATAGTAATTTAATACAGGCTTGCAAATAATTGTAAGCCTGTATTAATATGTATGCAATCCGAAGATATATTTCCATGAAAAAATAAAACCCATTCGTATAACCTTTGTTGTTACATATATTTATAGAATAAGCACTTGTAGCAAAACCCCTCTTTTTAATAGCTGAAATTCCCGGTTTGGTCTATTCCACCCCTTGATCCTTCATAATTTTCGTTCATTTGAAGTGAGTAACCTATATACGTACACCTTTTAAAGCTAACTTCTTATGAACTTATTTTCCAGAGTACTTCTATTCGGAGGAGTACTATTTATGTCTTTGGCTTGTTCCAAGTCGGATTCTACTCTAACTAGCGTGCAGTTCTCAGAAACAACTAAAACTGTTGACGAAAGTGCAGGAACCATATCTGTAACCCTATCTTTGGGCTCAGCCGCTACACAAGATTTGACCCTAGCTTTTTCTATTGGTGGTACTGCTGTAAAAAATGGAGATTACATTTTAAATACGACCACAGATTCCACATTGACTATTGCCAAAGGTAGTACCTCAGCAACAATTAGTTTGCAAATAATAGATGATGAAGCCATTGAGGATGATAAAACAATTGAATTGACACTTATATCAGTAAGTTCTTCAGGTACACTGGGAAGTGCATCTGCCTCTCTTACCAGTACAATTACTATTCAGGATAATAATAGTGCCCCAGATGATTCATTCCAGGCAGATTTACTATGGGATGCCGGCACTCTTGTAAATCTGGACTTTGCGATTTTAAATAATGTCGTTATTGCAAACAATAGCATTGATTCATATGACGTATATGATTTAAGTGAATATACAACTGGTTTTGAAAGTGTAAAACTTCCTTCTTCCGCAGCCGATGGTGAGTATTATCTGGCGCCTATATATGAGTCAGGATCAAGATCTGTAACCTATACCTGTATTGTAAATGGTTTTGACTTTAGCAATACAACTGCCTTCTCCGAATCATTTACAACTGCTGATGTAGGATACTTCTATGTGTATGGGCCTTTTACCAAATCTGGCAGCACTATCAGCAGAACCGATAAAACAGGCAAAGTGAAACTGAGTAAAGCTGTCTATAATAAGACTCCATTTGCTAAAGTAGCGAAGTAATTATATGCACTTTGAATAGAAGTACCTTATCATATGGTTACATGACCATACGATAAGGTACTTTTGTTTTATCTTGAGAAAAATAAATTCTTTGATACTTCTATCTCATAGAAATGGAACCAAATACATCCGAACGTCTATATATAACTCTGCTACTTTTTGTTAAGGGTGGGAAAGAAAATGTATTTCTTGAGTATGAAGCTGCTGTTTTACCAATACTCCCTAAATATAATGGCATGTTGCATTATCGTATCAGGCCTGAGCAAACGGCTTACATACAACCTAAAGAGGATGTACCTTATGAAATACATCTAGTATCTTTTGCTTCCGATACTGACTTTGATAACTATCGCCAAGATCCGGAACGCCAGCAATATACTCCTCTATTTCAGGAATCGGTGGAAAAAATAGTGCTTGTTAAAGGCCATATAATGAGTTAATTGAAGCATTTTGAATTTGTTGGACACATAAAGATATCTGGTAAGATCAGCCATTATATTGTGTGCTCTTTTACCAAAAACGTTACTATTCATTTCATTAACCTTGATTAACATTATTTCCATATCCATTAACCTATCTCTTGTAACCAGTATCCTACTTTTGAAAGCACACAAAACGCTTTCAAACTATGAAACAACTTATTTGTATGGGTATACTTTGCTGGATGGCACAGGCTGCTCTTGCTCAGAAAATCACCGTCAAAGGAAATATCTCAGACACCACAGGCAAATCACTCGAATTTGCCACTATTATGTTGATGCAGCCTACAGACTCTTCCCTGGTATCCTTTACACGAAGTGAAGAAAATGGGAGTTTTGAACTGAAAAGTGTACCTGCCGGAAGTTATCTTTTCAAAGTGACATTTATTGGTCTGAAGCCTTATATCCGGCAAATCGCAGTGGATGGTACGAGTGACATGGATCTGGGGTCAATCCGGATGCGACCTGTCAGTAATGAACTGGATGAAGTGACCATAAAAGGAGAGAGAACACCTGTGACTATCAAAAAAGATACTATTGAGTACAATGCAGGGTCGTTTAAGACCAAACCCAATGGCACAGTGGAAGACATGATTAAAAAAATGCCCGGTATAGAAGTGCAAAGTGATGGAACTGTCAAAGCTCAGGGTGAGACAGTGAAACGGGTCACTGTCAATGGGAAGGAGTTTTTTGGGCGTGATCCTAAAATTGCTACCCGTAACCTGCCAGCTGATGCTATAGACAAAGTGCAGGTATATGATAAGAAATCCGATCAGGCAAGTTTTTCGGGTATTGATGATGGACAACGGGAGAAGACTATTAACCTGGAACTGAAAGACAAGGACAAAAAACTCAACTTTGGGACCTTTATGGCTGGAGGTGGTACTACTCAGAGATTTGAAACTAAGGCCAACTATAATTATTTTGATAAGAAGGCTCAGTTTTCGTTTCTGGGAATGGGGAACAATACAAACCAGCAAGGCTTCTCCATGGACGATTATCTCAACTTTACAGGAGCTGCTCAGCGAATGGCATCGGGAGGGACAGTACGGATTGAGGTAAACTCTGACAATACGGATGGAGTACCTCTTTCGTTTGGAAATAATGTCTATGGGGTTATGAAAAACTGGGCCAGTGGGATTAATTTCAACAATCAACCTTCTAAAAAGACAGAACTCAATGGAAGCTATTTCTTTAATCTGCTCAATCACACCTTCGAACAGAGCCTTACCCGCCAGAATTTTTATCCGGGTTCAACCTTTACATCCTTGCAGAAAAACAACCAGAATAATGACAATACCAACCACCGCCTGAACCTGACTCTTGAACACAAGTTTGATTCTGTAAACTCGCTGAAATGGACATCCTATGCAAGCTATAATCAGACTACCAGTCGTGTAAACAGCCAGAGTCAGACTTTTAAGGAATCGGATTCACTGCAAAATGAAAGCAACCGTATCAACTATCGGAATGGAGATGCATTGAATCTGAATACCAATCTGTTATTGCGCCATCGCTTTCGTAAGAAAGGAAGAACTATCTCCGGCAATCTGAACCTGTTACATACCGGAAGCAATAGTACAGGTGATTTGCAGGCGCAGAATACATTCTATGGGGATACTACACAGCTGTTTTCTATCCATCAAACTAATGACCAGACCAGCCAGACAACCAATTATGGTGTGAACTTCTCCTATACAGAACCTATTGCCCGACGCAAATACCTGGAAGTCAATTATACCTATCAGAAAAAGCAAAATGCTGTCAATCGTAAGGTATATGATATTGAAAATGAGAACGAAGCACTGAATACTTTACTGAGTAATCATTTTAAAAGTGATTTTACGTACAATCGTATCGGGATGAACTTCCGGGTAAACCAGAAGAAATACAGCTTCGCTATCGGACTTAACGGACAACAGTCTGTACTCAATGGACAGTTGCTTTCCAGAGATACTTCCATTAATCGTACATTCCAGAATCTGTTACCAGTAGCCCGTCTGAATTATGATTTTTCGACAAGTCGTCATCTTTCTTTTGGGTATGAAACCGATGTACAGGAACCTTCTCTTACTCAGTTACAACCTGTCATTGATAATTCTGATCCGCTTAATATTTCTATGGGTAATCCGAGATTACGTCCGGAGTATTCGCATCGCTGGCGGGCAAACTATATAGCCTTTAACCCGGCTAACTTTTCCAGCTTTTTCTCAATGGCAAATATTGTTTATACAACCAATAAGATTGTCTATGCCCAGAGCATTGATGCAAATCTGGTAAGAACAGTGATGCCTGTGAACACAAAGGAGTACCTAAGTGCAATGGCTGATGCTTCTTTTGGCTTTAGAATTAAACCCATCAATAGCAGGATCAATCTCGGTACTTCCATGACATACAACAAAGGCGTGAATGTGTTGAATGACCAGCAAAGTGGAGTAGAACAGTATACACAGGGTGGGAATATTTTTTATGACTACCGTTTTAAAGAAATCTTTGATCTTTCTCTGGGTGCCAATGTGAGCTACCAGCAGACTAAGTATGAATTTAACAAAGACCAAAATCAGGCTTTCCTGAATGAAACCTACACTGCTGAGGCTAATGCGACCTTGTTAAAGAACTTTCAGCTGAATACAACATTGAACTATTATATATATCATAGTTTAACCAATGCCTTTAATCAGCAGGTCCCTGTATGGAATGTATCACTTTCCCGATTATTTTTGAAGAACAAACGGGGTGAACTAAAAATCTCCTGTATAAACCTGCTGGATCGTTCATTGGGCGTAAATCAACGATCTTCGGTTAACTATCTGGAACAGGAACGCATTAGTTCGCTAGGTAGATATTTTATGCTAAGCTTTACGTACTCTTTAAACAAGGCCTTCAACCCTACAGCCGGAGGGCGCGGTATGATGCGGATACGGAGGGGATAGATGACAGGAAAATAACATGAGTCATCCCGAATTTGGGATGTGATTTTTACCAGCGTCTATTCTTTTGAAAAGAGTATAGGCGTTGGTTAATTTTTAAGCAATCTCTTTAGCTGGCTTATTGTCACTTTCATCACTCTTCCACTGACCTCTTCATTTTTTGCTTACCTTTTCCCAAATTGGTTTATAGTCTCTTACATCACTCTTCCTACCACCTGTTACTTTTTTTGCTTGCCCAAAAAAGTAACCAAAAAAGGACACTTTTCTCCGATCCTTCCCCCCGCAGGCCAAAGGTCAACCTCGCGGAGAAAAGATTTCCTACACACCTACACCACCACTCGCGATTTAAGGTATTGCAACTCTCTTTGTAACTCCTTTGCTTCTCTTTTTCTAAAGGCTATTCTTTTCCTCAATATTCGGGATGACTCATGTTGTTATTGCAAATGCTAAAGAACATTGAGAGGTGTCTCATAAAATGGTATATAGATTGTAAGGTTAGAAATAGGATAGGTATTACAGAAAAAAATATAAATTTCTGATTTAATGAATCAGTAGCCTATAAACAGTATAATAAAGCATCATCAACTTTTACCATTGTGGCTATCAAGTATATAAACCTATCTATTGATATAAAAGTAACAGCAAAATAAAATCACAGATACCTACCTGTTTATAGTTTACTCTGATACTTTTTTGGTTCACAGTTTCTCTCTCCTATAGGAGAGAGAAACTGTGAACCAAAAAACGAAAAAATAGTGAGTGCACTAAAAACGAACTAAAAAATAAGCTAAAAAACGTTGAGTATTTTATTGATTAATAGCTTGTTGTGTAACTTCTTGCGAGAGGCTAAGTAAGCCAAAAATGAACCAGAAGTGAGCTGAAAATACCGTTTTTTTAGCTTATTTTTTAGTTCATTGTATGCACTAAAAAGAGCTAAAAAATAGTATGTAAAATACAGTTTTTACTGGCTGTAGTACAAGGTTTTTCTTTGATTAATACAAACCTTCAAAAGGTGGAATTTCGCTAAAATAATAATCTTACGGTTTGTTCTATGCAAAAACTTTTTTGTAATGAAATCTGTCCACCAGCAATCTTGGAGTGAGTTCACAGTAAACTATTTCTTATCAAGATAACGTAATGGATAAGCTTTTGATCCATTCATGTATAGATTTATATGTATTAATCTGCCTGAACGAAAGTATACTCAATCAGTGGGTTTGACTACAACTATGCACAATGCTGATTTTTTACCTATAAAATAGTATGGGTATACTATAGGCTTACAAACAAAAAAGCAGCGAATTACGCTGCTTTGTATTAATTCAGATGTAACAGGTTTGTTAATTCCGGAAGATACGGACATTGCCCCCCTGTTGTTCCATTTCCCGCATACGGTCATCCTGCATCTTCCGGAATTCATTTTCGGTGATTGGCTTTCCTTTGACAGGTGCTTTCACGAGTTCATCTTTTGTGAGTTTTCGTAATTCTATTTTAGTTGCAGTAGCAAGCATTTCACCATTGTTGGAATCCAGTTCCAGAATCAGACCGGGTAAGCCTGAATATCCATCCGGACCTGATGACAGATAAATGTTTTCCGCATACCAGGCTGTAAGGTTACGTTTACGTTCAGCATTGTAATAGGTAGCTTTTTTGCAGGTGATACCCTGGATTTGTTTGGTCTGATCGCTTAGTTGCCAGGGTATGTTCTTAAGAGTATCTGAGATAAGATATTGTTTGCCCAGAAATTCGCGTTGAGTAATCTTCTGATGGCTTTTTTGATTGGTATATATTTCTACTAGAGGGCGATTAATCTTGATTCTCATGCCTCCATTGTTTTCTTCTTCCTCTTCATTATCTTCTTCAAGGGTTTTGTAAAGTGATTCCTGACCTGTAAACAGAAGCTGATTTTTAAATACAGGTGGTGGTGGCATATTGGCAGGTGCCTGTCCTGGAGGAAGCATGATTTTAACAGTGACGGCATAGGTAATAACACCCTCCTGGTTCTGCCCAAAGCTGGTTAGAGTGATCCC
Organism: Xanthocytophaga agilis; assembly: GCF_030068605.1. Taxonomy (NCBI): domain Bacteria; kingdom Pseudomonadati; phylum Bacteroidota; class Cytophagia; order Cytophagales; family Rhodocytophagaceae; genus Xanthocytophaga; species Xanthocytophaga agilis. The sequence goes on along the minus strand of NZ_JASJOU010000011.1, from coordinate 114,406 downwards.
AAGAGTAATCAGAAGAAATAGCTTTTTCATAGTGGACTTGTTTTGTTTGGACAAAGCTATTCTGCTTGTAGTACAAGTATGGTTAACGAACCTGAAAACAATGTTAATTAAGGTTAAAGGAAATCCTTATATTGATGATTAGCATGTACATTTGTCATAGTATGAAACATTCCAAACGGTCATATCTTTCCATCTTGCTGATGAGCAGTAGTCTTGTGCTGTTGCTCCTGTTTCAGGTTATCTGGCTGCAGAAAGTCTATAACGAGCAATACGAAATCCTGTACAAGGACGCGAATACTCTTTTTCGCACTACCATGATGGATCTTCAGGATTCTGTGGTTCGAAAAAATATGAAGCTCATTAAAGCAGATACGCTTGTTCACCGTGTCAGCCCGTCTCTGGTACCAGCAGGACAGCCTTCTTTGGAATTTGAACACAGATCGGAAAGGGTATTGATTCAAAATCATCGTATGAGAGGCGTCAGTTCTGTGATGGATACATTACCCGATAAGACCCAGGTAAAGATTTTTATCAGTTCTGATCAGCGTTTGGACTCTTCAGAGAAAGTATTGGGAAGTATAGCAGAGAATATTGGTGCACTACGAAAGAAAAATGGGAATTATAATTTTTTGGTTAAACTAGATATAGATTCTATTCCGGTTGGTGCTATTGCGAAACCCTATCAGCAGTCACTGATTAAGGCCAATATTGACTTACCTTTTCAGGTACTCCGATTGCCTGCTGGTATACCTTCAACCAAAGCCAGAGGTATACAAACAGAATTATTTGTAGGATTCCCAAGCCGAACAAATTACATGGCTTATTTTCCTGAATACAGAATGTATCTGTTTCGCCATAGTCTACCTCAACTGATATTTTCTGTTTTTCTGACACTGATTACCTCTTTCTCGTTCTTTCTGATTTACCGCAACTTCCAACGACAGAAACGCCTCAATCAGCTGAAAAATGACTTCATCAGTAATATTACACATGAACTCAAAACACCTATTACCACAGTAGGTATTGCCATCGAGGCATTGAGAAACTTTAACGTATTACAAGACCCTACTCAAACCAAAGAATACCTGGAAATATCCCGTCAGGAATTGAATCGACTCAATATCATGGTAGATAAGATATTGAAGACGGCTGTATTTGAAAACAGTGGAGTTGATATTCAGTGGGATACCATAGATATGGAAAAACTGATTGAACAGGTACAACAATCTATGCAGTTGCAGTATGAAAAGCTGGGTGCAGAGGTTGTATTTACCAGAGAAGGAAACAAATTTTCAGTGAGAGGTGATACCGTTCACTTGGTTAACGTAGTATACAATCTGATCGACAATGCATTAAAGTATACTGCTAAACAGCCCTCTATTACCATTCTTTTACGGGAGTTATGGGATAAGATTGAAGTATCTGTACAGGATGATGGTATCGGAATTGCAACAGAATTTCAGCATAAGATCTTCGAAAAGTTCTTTCGTGTTCCTACAGGTGATGTACACAATGCCAAGGGGTACGGCCTGGGACTAAATTATGTGAATCAGGTCATTGAAAAGCACAACGGACAAATAAAAGTACAAAGCGAACCCAACAAAGGCAGTTGTTTTACCATTTATCTACCCAAAGTATATGCAGAAAACTAAGGTGTTATATGTAGAAGACGAGCCGTTTCTGGGTAAAATCGTAAAAGAAAGCCTCGAAAGCCGGTCGTTTGATGTCTGTATGGTGGCAGATGGTCAACTGGTATCTGGTTTGTTTGAAGAATACAAACCTGATATTTGTGTGCTGGATATTATGTTGCCAAACAAAGATGGCTATGAAGTGGCGACCTCTATCCGCCAGAAGAATGCACAGATCCCTATTCTCTTCCTGACAGCTAAAACACAGACAGAAGACTTACTGAAAGGCTTTCAGGCAGGAGGAAACGATTACATCAAAAAGCCATTCAGTATGGAAGAGTTGATTGTTCGCATGCAAAATCTATTGCAGATAACCTACCGGAAAAGCCAGGTTTCCTCTCAAACTATCTCTATTGGCCGATACGAGTTTAACCCACAACGATACGAATTGAAGCTGGGCGACAAGCTGAGGAAGCTTTCATATAGAGAAACTGAACTGTTGTCTATCCTGGCCGAAAATCAGAATTTTACCGTTAACCGCAAAGATATTCTATTGCGGGTATGGGACGATGATTCTTTTTTCAATTCCCGTAATCTGGATGTATATATTACGAAGTTGCGTGATTACCTGAAAGAAGACACCTCTGTTCAGATAATCACTATTAAAGGAGTAGGATACAACTTTTTGGTAGGTAGATGATAGAATTTACTTAAATACCTGTAAAAAGCCTTTAAAAGCCTGCTTCCGTTCAGTAGCTATAAACTCATAGTAATATACCCCAGATGGCAAATTGGCCGCGCCCCAGTCACCCTGATAGTCTCTGGCTTCAAAAACTTTGATACCCCACTGATTCACAATACGTACCTGGTTAGCAGAATAGAGATTTAACGGCTCAGGATGCCAGGTGTCATTTTTTCCATCACCATCCGGAGTGATGACATTCGGTATAAACAGTGGATTTTCAAACGTGAGGCATAACTGATTGGATAAGGACTGATAGACTCCATTAGTAGATTGACCTGCCACATAAAAACAATACTGGAACCCTTCTGTTGTACCGGGTAGAGTTGCCTGAGGTAGAGTAGATGTTTTGAAAGATAGGAAGTCAGAGTCCTCATCCAGTTTCCTGAAAAGCTCATAGGATGCGGTTCCTCCTGACCAGGTTGTATACGGATTCCAGGTAAGAACTATTTTCTTGTCTGTTTCCATTCCTGTTCCCTGTAACAGAATGTTGCGGTGTATTTCGGATATAGCAGAGTCTCCACAGATAGTAAATGCCACCAGTCGGTATTCTGAAACCAGGCTATCCAGTGGTTGATTAGTAATGAATGTTGTTTGGTCATGGACAGTAGTTCTGCCTGCATCTTGCCAATTGAGTTGCCCCAGAATTCTAGTCTGTATCAGCACTTCAGGGAGATAAAAGGGCTGTTTTTGAATTACATATTGCAGTTTCAGCCTATCAGGTTGGTTCAGCACGCCACTCACATTGTACAAGTGAACATTTTCATTGCCAACTGTTTTCGGATTGATGACTGTCAGAGTATCTGAACGTCCAAAGCAAATCTCCAAAGCTGTATTCACACTTTCATTGATCCAGACCTTTCCTGTCTGCATTGTTGAATTCCAGCGAATGGTAACCTGAGCCGATCCTTGTCCGGCAATGACCTGTCCATTAATCACCTGCCAGTCATAAACTGAGCCATTGGTAGGTAGGATATGATACGTTTCAATCCATTGGCTACATAATAACGTATCACGCCCTTTGGGTTGTTCGGTTTCCAGATACTTGAATACCTTAACCGGAAACGGATTTATATTATCCAGACATCCGTTTGTATTGATAGAGATAGCCGAAACAGAGGCCTGCAGATTGGATGTATTCCAGTCCACATGTATGGTATCTGTATTTTGTCCGGATACAATCGTGCCACCTTGTACCTGCCAGGTAATCTGTTTTCCTTTCCATTTATCTTCAATCCAGTAGGATACTCCTTTCACACCCGGACATACAGATCGGCTCCCCTGTATCTTCCACGTATTCACTCCTTTGACAATCACCTGTACTGAGTCATAGTAAACACAGCCAGTCGGATCAGTCATCTTTGCATAAAACTGAACGGTATCGTTCGCACTGGTAGTTGGAATAGAGGGTTGATAGGTTGGATTGGCCGTATTGGCATTGCTTACCAATCCGGCAGGTTGCCAATTATATGTATAATTAGGGCGAGGGGTAGTGCCTAGCTTTACAGATTGGTGATTACATACCGATGCATTAGGTCCTGCAAAATCGTTTTTAGCAGGAGGTTCATAAAAATACCAGGATGGAAATACAGGAAGTGTAGTTGCAAGGCTATTTCCTGCTGGAATTGTTTGATAAACAAATGCTTTTTGGGCTATTGTACAGGCGCCAGGATTTTGTATGACAGAAAATGCTTTCGCTACTCCGTAATCAATATTGGTGACATCTGATATGACGATCTTTCGTTGTGGAGTGAGTTGCATAAAAGCTAAAACAGAATACGGCATTTCTGCAAATTTGAATAGAATCTGGCGTGACTGATCAAAAAAAGTAGCATTAGAAGCTGCCAGATCATAACAGACAAGCGTTTTGTTACTGGTAATTTCAAGAAGGTTCTGACTGGTCGTATATTGATATACACTATCCTCCACAACATACAAAAACCGACTGTCTGCAGAAAACTCTGTTGTACTTTGTAAAAAAGTCTGGATGGATGGATTTGCATTCGGATTGGAGACACCTGAATGTGTAATCTGTCGAAATGGGGTGAATATCCCTGTTTTGTTATCGAAACGTAATATTTTTAACATATTCTGGTTTTCTGTACCTGTTTGCAAAGCTGCTACTGAAAGAGTTAAAAAACGTCCATCAGGAGAAGCTCTTAATAAGATTCCCCCAAAGTTTGCATTGCCAACGCCACGAAATTCTGCTGTTCTAACGGGTGTTTTTGCAATACCTTGTTGAGTTACCCTAAAAGCAAGTAGTGAATCAGCAAATATACTTTGAGATATAAGCCAATAGTTGGGATCATCAGGTGTTTTGATCAGTGTAAAACCATCATGTTGTTTATCAGCAATCACTATATCTTTTTGCACTACATCTCCTTTGCCATTATTAAGGCTCATATCGATGAGAGAATACCGTAGCTTGGTGTCAAAATCTGCCTGTGTAGTACTTAATGGTTGCCGAACCATAAAACTATAATATTGAGTAGTACTACCTGGTACTGGAGCAATAATAACAGGCAGATACGTAGTTCCCCAGGTTACAGAAATGCCTTGTCCGTTAGGCATTACCTGTCCGGTCTTATCAAAATAACTCATCCCATCTGTAGAAAAAAGCAAGTTACCAGATGCATCCGCCACAGAAGCTCGATTTACATGATAAAAGCTTCCTGGAGCAGGTAGCACAGTAGTAGGAGGAAACTGCCCAAAGTTCAATCCATAATATTGACTAAGCCAGAAAGAAGATTCTTTTTGAGCAAAGCAGTGGGTAAAAGAAAATAGCAGGGATAGAAAACAGTAGATTTTTGCCATAGTAAAAAGTAGACTCTCTCATGTGATTTTGTTCGGAGAGTATTGTCCTCTGTTTTAAAAAATAGAAAAACGACAAAAGATATCTTCTCTTCCAAATGATCTATAAAGTTCTGAAGCTGCTCAGTTTTGTAGGGGCAATGAAAAGCAACAAGATGCAAAGACCTTATTATGAGTATTATGTAATGTTCTCAAGACACATGTTGTGTCAGAATAGTTGCATCACATTCTCTTGATATTTTTCACTATAAACGCAGTTAATAAATAGATACTGCATTTGTGAGAATAAGAAGAGTTAATAGAGTGAGCTCTGATAGAGCTACAGATTATAAGAGAGAGTCGATACAGGTTGGGGAGACTTTTTTACCTTCTTTCTGGGTTGTCTGGAAACCTCCTGGTTGGGAATTTCAACCATAAAGGATGTACCCGCACCTGCTACAGATTGCATATGAATAAACCCACCAAGTGTTCGTACAGCTTCTTTTACTGTATAGAGCCCCAAACCAGAGCCGGTAGATTGTATGGATGCCTTAAAGAACATATCAAAAATTTTGTGCTGGTACTCTTCTTCAATCCCAATCCCATTATCCTTGATAAAGATTTTAACCTTATCCGAAACATCAACAGTAAGGGATATCTGAGACTGAATGGATGTATTCCGGTAAGCAACAGCATTCGATACCAGATGGGTAATTATTGACCGTATACGCTCCTCATCACTATAAAATGTATCTTTCTGCCTGATATCTAACTGAAAGTGAATAGAGTCATCTTTTGTTTTTTGCTTGATATCAGTCACAATAGTCTGAACGAGTCCCCGAAAATGGATAGAGGTAGATGCAATCTTTTGATGCTTTATTTTTACATACTGAGCAATGTCAATCAGCAACTGATCCAGTTTGTAGGTGTTTTTATGAATAAGAGCAATATATGCCTGTTGTTCGGTTTCATCTGCTTCCTCCTCCAACAGATCCAGTAATCCCATAGTAGAGGCAATGGGTGTTCTCATATCATGAGAAGATCTGTAAATAAACTGATCTAATTCCTGATTTGCCTGTTGTAGTTTGTTGTTGGTTTCCTGCAAACTTCTTTCAAAGTTCTTTCTTTCTGATATATCCAGTAACGAGATGGCTACACTGACTACCTCATTGTCTTTGTTACAGATAGGTACAAAGTGAGCAGTCATCCACGTGGTTTCCGTACTTTTCTGAAAGAGAATATCCTTCTGAAAAATAGTTCCTGTCATCGCATTTCTAAATCCTTCTTCAAACCCCACCAGATTATATGGATGGATATAGGAAATGTAGTCTTTTCCTACTTCCAGTGTTGTCTGGTATTCTTCTCTATAAAAGTCATAAAACCTTTTATTGAAAAGTTCTATTTTTCTATTGGTATCAACAAGAATAATATATTGGTTATTGTTGTCTACCACTTTTTTCAGACGTTCCCGTTCCTGTATCACTGCATTGTGGCGTATTTGGGCAAAAATGAAATAGACAAAACACAATGTAGCGATTAGCGCCAGCACCATACAGAATATATGTACTTTGTGAAGTATATCTACTGAGAATCCAGTATATAAAAGCAAAGAGTGTTCTGTTATCTCTGTTGTAAACCAGCAGATAATGGTGAGAAGCAGATGGAAATAAAAGAAGTTTTTGTTTTTAAATGTGATTGTTGAGAATACAGCAAACAGAAGGGGAAAGAAGAAGTAAGAAACACCTGCCAAAACACCATAAAAGGCATCATGAATAAAAATAAGGAAATTGATGGCTATAATGGCAATAGATGTAATCCAATGATAGAATCCCTTATAGTGCATATACAAAAGTCCGAGGAATAAGCAAACCCAGCCTGTACTCAGCACTCCCAACCAGTATATACCTAGAATATAATCAACACTCGCTGCCAGAAAAAAAACACCCATACATATAACCAGAAACTGATAAACAATTACTGCACGCAGGGAACGTTCCTGGTATTTTTCTTTTGGTTTAAGAAAATACAATAAGTGATGCAGAAATGGATTCATACGAAAGGTGATCTGTTACTATTAATAGGTTCCTATAATGGAGAGTAACCTGAGATTTCGATAAGTCCTTACAGATGTAATATCTACGTAGGATTTTTTTAGATAAAAATATATATATTGATTGTCAGCCATTTGTTTAGAATTAATATAATTAGCCATTGTGAGAATATAAGATAGTAGTTACTCATACTGTTTTACTTTTTTGTAAATCTGATTCTGTAAAGAGTGTGGGTGTAAATATGTGTGAGTTTTAATTATTTTGAGTTATATATTTGTTAATATGGGCAATAGGAGCCAAAGAGGAAGTTTGTATATAAATATTTGCCTAAGCTGAATTAAAAGTTATTTTTGCATTTGTGAGAAAATTATGTCTTCACATATTGATCCTTTTAATGATAACGGATAGTTCGTTATTAGATCAGTTTCTGAAACTTCCTGTCTTCTTCCAGCATTATGAAGAGCATAAACAACGGGATCAAAACATCAGTTTGTTTGATTTTCTGTCTATGCACTATTGGGGAGAAGATATGAATGATCAGGACAATGATCGGGATATGCAATTGCCTTTTAAAAAGATCAATACCCATTCGCAACAGGTCTTGTTTATGCCTCCTGTGCGTATATCGTATAATCAGACATTTATACAAATTCTCCCCAAAGATGAACCTGCATACAAGTCCCAGTTTCATCCAGATCCCAGCCTACCTGCCCCATTCAGGCCTCCATGTGCGTAAATTGCAGTTTTAGTACTCTTTGATAGAGGTACTTTTCTGGTATTCAGGATAGTGGCTACTGACTGTGATTACAGCTTTGTTGTTCTCAGTCTTTAATCATTCTGTCTCCAACCATTTTCGTGTGTTGGGTTATGTAGGCTATTTGTTCTGTAGCATTCAGCTGAGAGCAGAGGTCGCATAGCTATACACGCTTTTCTGCAATTTACTATTCATCAAACCATGCTTGATAAGATCATTCAATTCTCAGTTAAGAATAAACTGATTGTTGGCTTATTCATTGCACTCTGGATTGTCTATGGTGTATATGAAGTGAGCCGATTGCCTATAGATGCCGTACCTGATATTACCAATAATCAGGTGCAGATTATTACTACGGCTCCTGCATTGGGAGCACAAGATGTAGAGCGACTGATTACATTTCCTATTGAACAAGCCATCAGTAATATCCCACATCTGAAAGAAAGTCGCAGTTTGTCCCGTTTTGGCTTGTCGCTGATTAGTGTGGTCTTTGAGGACGATGCAGATATTTACTGGGCACGTCAGCAGGTCACAGAACGCCTGCAACAAATAGAGATCAATGAAAACGCCCGCAAGCCCGAACTAGCACCTGTGTCTACTGGCCTGGGTGAGATCTATCAATATGTACTTCGTCCAAAGAATGGATATGAAGACAAGTATTCATTGGCTGATCTGCGTACGATTCAGGATTGGATTGTACGTCGGCAGTTACTGGGAACAAAAGGGGTTGCGGATGTCTCAACGTTTGGAGGTGAACTAAAACAATATGAGGTAGCTATCAATCCCTATCAGTTAAAATCACTTGGATTGACTATTTCTGATGTATTCAATGCCCTGAAGACGAATAACCAGAATACAGGTGGCGCCTATATAGAAAAAGGACCTGCAGTTATGTATATCCGCAGTGAGGGACTTGCCGGAAGTATTGCTGATATTGAGAATATTGTTGTTAAAAACACAACCGATGGGACACCTGTACTTATAAAAAATGTAGCAGCTATACGTTTAGGGGCTGCTACCCGCTATGGTGCCTTAACTTTTTATCCCAATGGTGAAGTAGTGGGTGCTATTGTGATGATGCTGAAAGGAGAGAATTCCTCTGAGGTAATCCAGAATGTAAAACAACGTATTGAGGAAATCCAGAAGACACTACCTGCTGGACTTGTGATTGAGCCTTTTCTGGATCGTACCAAAATGGTAAATAACGCCATTGGCACAGTAGAACATAATTTAATGGAAGGGGCGTTGATTGTGATTTTTGTGCTGGTAATCTTCCTGGGTAATCTGCGGGCAGGATTGATTGTAGCTTCGGTGATTCCACTGGCTATGCTCTTTGCCATTATCATGATGAATACATTTGGTGTGAGTGGCAACCTGATGAGTCTGGGTGCACTGGATTTTGGGTTGATTGTCGATGGCGCTGTAATCATCGTAGAGGCTATTCTGCATCACCTGCATTTCTCAAAAAGATACCAGCATGTCAATACACTTTCTCAGGAGGAACTTAATCAGGAGGTAGCAGGTTCCGCTTCGCGAATGATGAATGCTGCCGTATTTGGACAGATTATTATTCTGATAGTGTATCTCCCTATTCTTTCATTAGAAGGAATTGAAGGAAAGATGTTTAAACCCATGGCACAGACAGTAGCTTTTGCTATTATGGGAGCTTTTATTCTTTCGCTTACCTATGTACCCATGATTAGCTCACTTTTCATCAGCAAAAAGCTATCTCATAAGCCAACAATTTCGGATAGAGTGATGGACAAAATTGAAAACCTGTATCAACGGTTGTTGGGTAAAGCACTACGATTTCGGAAGACATTAGTTTTGTCTGCATTTGGATTATTTGCATTGGCTGTAGTTGTCTTTTCCAACATGGGAGGAGAGTTTATTCCCCAACTGGAAGAAGGTGATTTTGCAGTGGAAACACGTCTTCTGGTAGGAACCAATCTGTCTACTACTATCAAGAGTTTTCAGCAAATAGGAGAGGTGCTGGAAAAAAAGTTTCCGGAAATAGAAAAGATTGTATCACGTGTGGGGAGTGCTGAAATCCCTACTGATCCTATGCCTATCGAAGGAGGAGATATGATCATTGTGCTGAAAGATAAATCTGAATGGACAAGTGCCAGCAGCTTTCCTGAACTGGCTTCCAAAATGTCTGAAGCAGTACAGAATGCTATTCCTGGGGTGACACAAGGATTTCAGTTTCCGGTTCAGATGCGTTTCAATGAACTGATGACAGGGGCTAAGCAGGATGTAGTTTGTAAAGTATTTGGCGAAGACCTTAACACACTAGCCCGTTATGCAGAACAGATTGGTACTATCAGCAAAACGGTAGCTGGAACAGCAGACTGGTATGTTGAAAAGGTGACAGGTATGCCGCAGGTGGTTATTCGATACAACCGGGCAGAGATTGCCAAATATGGATTAAATATTGAAGAGATAAACCGTACTGTCAATGCTGCTTTTGCCGGAGCTGCTGCCGGACAAATCTATGAAGGTGAAAAACGGTTTGATCTGGTAGTACGTGTAGGTAGTGAGGGCCGGAAGAATATTGCAGATGTGAGAAACCTGATGATTGCTACTACCCATGGAAATCAGATTCCACTATATCAGGTAGCCGCCATTGATGAAATAGAAGGACCTAATCAGATTCAGCGAGAGAATGCCAAACGTCGAATTACCGTTGGCTTCAATGTAAGAGGACGTGATGTGCAATCTATTGTCGAAGAACTCCAGCGGAAAATAAATCAGAAAGTGAAACTGGAACCCGGTTATACTATTACGTATGGTGGCGCATTTGAGAACCTGCAACAAGCCAAACAACGTTTGAGCATTGCGGTGCCAGTGGCCCTGCTGCTTATTTTTGTGATGCTTTACTTTGCTTTTTCTTCTGTAAAAGAAGGAGCTTTAATTTATACAGCCATACCGTTATCTGCTATAGGTGGCGTGTTTGCACTGGCGTTGCGGGGTATGCCTTTCAGTATCTCAGCAGGGGTGGGCTTTATTGCCTTGTTTGGGGTGGCTGTATTAAATGGTATCGTATTGATCTCAGAGTTTAATCGCCTCAAAAAAGAAGACAGGATATTGGACACTTTACAGTTGGTGATGCAGGGAACGCGCAACCGTTTGAGACCAGTTCTTATGACAGCGGCTGTGGCTTCTCTGGGTTTTTTGCCTATGGCACTGAGTAATGGAGCAGGAGCAGAGGTACAACGTCCGTTGGCTACCGTGGTGATAGGTGGTTTGATCACTGCTACTTTGCTGACCTTATTTGTACTACCTGCCTTGTATCTGATGTTTGAAGGCAAATCCAAAGCAAAGCCTAGCCAGACAGTAGCAGCGACTATACTATTGTTTTTTAGTATTATAGCTGTTAATGGGCAGAATAACTCAATCACTCCAATAGGTCTGAATCAGGCTGTATCATTGGCACTAGAGCATAATCTTCAGGCACAGGGTGCCCGGCTGAATGAAAAAGCTGAAAGCATACGCCAAAGAAGTTCTTTCGAACTCGCCAAAACACAGCTATCTGCGGATTATGGGCAGATGAATAGTATACAGAATGATACCCGGTTTGGCATTAGCCAGTCGATCAGTTTTCCGTCTGTATACAGTAATCAAAAGAAATCATTACGTGAAAATTATCTGGCAGCACAGGCGGAGACCAGATTAATAGAACTTGACCTAAAAGCCAATGTACGACAGCTATTTTACGAACTGGTTTGGCTGCATGAAAAACAAAAGCTGTTGCACTATGCTGACAGCATTTATCTGTTGTTTGAGTCCAAAGCCAGTCTGCGATTCAAGACGGGTGAGACCAACATTTTGGAGAAAACAACTGCTCAATCTCATCGTCAGCAGATTGCTAATCAGTTGCGGATGATCTCTTCAGATATCACTATCGCAATGCGCCAGTTTAATCTGTTGCTTGGTGACAATACTCAGTATCTCCCTGAAACAGACAGTATTCGCATTTCTTTTGCTTTCAATCAATCGGTTACTCTGGAACAACTGCCTCAGGTATCTCTTACACAACACCAGACAGAAGCTGCTAAGTGGAGATGGCGGATGGAAAAATCCAGACTTCTGCCTGATTTTATTGTCGGTTATAATAACCAGAGTATAGCTGGTTATCAGATTGTGAATGGACAAGATACCTATTTCCCGACAAACAGACGATTTAGCTATGTCAGCGCAGGTATTGGCATACCTCTGTTTTTTGGAGCGCAATCTGCTAAAATAAATGCTGCAAAAGTAGAATGGGAGATGGCACAGAAACGAAGCAATTACAGGTTATCGCAACTACAGACAGAATGGCAAACTGCCTATGAACAGGTGCAGAAGTATGCTAACAGTCTGGAATATTATCAGCAACAGGCACTAGAAAATGCTACTACTATCATTACTACCGCTGACACACAGTTTATCGGAGGGGAGATTGATTACCTGCAATGGGTAATTCTGGTGGATCAGGCCATTGGAATTAAAAATGAGTATCTGGATATGCTCAATAGCTATAATCAATCGGTTATCCAGGCCCAAAAATTACTGAACTTATAAAACACAGACAGACTATGAAAAAATATATAATTTTCTTTCTTGCTGTTTTGACAATAGCCGCTTGTCAGAATCAGGAGAACGCAAAAGAAACAGCTTCTGAACAAGCACCTGCTGATACCAATATAGTAAAACTGACCACTGAACAGATTAAAAATGCAGGTATTGAAGTAGGTACACCCAAAACCACTCTGGTAAATGGTATACTTCAGCTACAAGGTACTATTGATGTCCCTCCACAAAGCGCAGTAAGTGTAAGTTTTCCCTTGGGTGGCTATTTGAGAAAGACAGATCTTCTACCCGGAATGCATGTACGAAAAGGACAGGTACTGGGTGTATTGGAAGATATGCAGTTTATTCAACTGCAACAAGATTATTTATCTGCTAAGGAAAAATTCCAGTTAGCAAGCACTGAATATGCACGTCAGCAGGAGCTCAATGCCAGTAAGGCAAGTAGTGATAAAGTATTGCAGCAAAGTAAAGCTGAATTGGAAAGCCAGCGTATCAATACACGGGCTCTGGCTGAAAAGCTGGAACTGATTGGACTCAATCCTAGCCGGCTTACCGCCGATAACATTTCCAGAACCGTAAATATTCTATCACCTATAAATGGTTTTGTAACAAAGGTCAATGTGAACATTGGAAAATATACTTCTCCAACAGATGTTCTCTTTGAACTGGTTAACCCTGAAGATATACACCTGGCACTAAATGTATTTGAGAAAGACATCAATCATTTGTCTGTAGGACAAAAAGTGATAGCCTACAACAATGAGAATCCGGATAAAAAATACGAAGCTGAAATTTTACTGATTAGTAAACATCTGGACCAGGATAGAATGGCTACTATACATTGCCACTTTAAGCAGTTTGATGCTACTCTTTTGCCCGGTATGTTTATGAATGCAGAAGTAGCGGTTAACAATAAAACCGCTCTGACTGTACATGAAGATGCTGTGGTACGCTGGCAAAATAGTTTTTATGTATTTGAGGAAAAAGAGCAGAATACATTTTATATGAAACGTGTTGTGCCAGGTAATACCAATGGTGATCTTGAACAGATAGATGCTCCAGGAATTACCACCGCCACAAAACTGGTAACTAAAAATGCCTATGCCTTACTGATGAAAATGAAAAATAATGCAGAAGGAGAAGATTAAAAAAATCGTATGACTTGTTATTACAGAACCATACAGCTTTAATTAATGGTTATAGGAACATTTTGCTTTATGTAAATGCTCACATAGAAAATGTTCCTACCACCATTAGACAGTAATTTCTGAGTTTTCCGTATTAGTTATCACTGTCATCACTATCAGTTGTATCTTCGGGTAGGTCTTCCTGATCCAGAGGGGTTTTGTCTTTTTCTTTGTTAATTAGCCGCCTGATTTTTGCGTATTGTGAATCTGCATTGCGTTCACGCGAGTAATTAGACGGGGTTTGCTCGTTTTTTTTCTTTTGGCCTTTCATAGGTGTTGCATATTGTTAGTGATAGTAAATAAATCCTGTTGGATTGATGTGAGTATACCGCGACTAATGATTGTTATTACATATTTGGAATGCTTGCAGAGATGTTACCATATCTTAGCCTTGATACATACCAGAGCCACTTAGTGACCTGCAAAAATGTATGATTATCTATACATATGGCAGAGATGGTGGTAAATTACAGAAATTCCTGAGCCAAACTCAGAAAGTATACACTTTTTTGTTGAACGGAATTTTATTAGGTAAAAAATGAAGCAGATCAACTTGAAATGTACAGATGGTATCCTTTAAAAACCAGCGTGAGGACTATCAGAGGTTAGGGTCTGTAACGCCTTCGTATGTCTACAATATCAAGAATTCGGTCAATTTCTGACACCGGTAAGCGTCCCAACTGCATAATAAACTTACAAATTGAGCAAAATTCCGTATGTAACTGAAGTGTGAGGTCCAGTCGCTGACGGCTTATTTCCAGCCGTTCCCGAATCAACTCCCATTCGGTTATCTGTTTTATTTCAGAGGGTAGAATAAAAATCTGTTTATACGCCAGTACATTCCGCATGTAATCGCAAAAAAGAGAATGAATCTCTGGATCTTTTAAGATCTGTTTCACAGATTTGATCATAATCAAATCAATCGGGCTCTGACTCATGGGACATCTGGCTGGGTTTCACAAGATAACAATTTAATCTGAAGATAGGTTGTTGAAAGTGTATGATTTTGTGCAGGCAATACATACTAGTATTTTTACAGAACAGATCACATAGATCGGTATTTGTATGAAATTAAGATACTATTTACACACTATATCATGATTTTGGACTCACTGGTTACAGATAGACTAATTCTGAGAAAATGGACGGAGAAGGATATCAACCCATTTGTGGAAATGAATCAGGATACTGACGTAATGAAATACTTTCCCAAAACACTGTCACAAGAAGAGACCTTATCTTTTGTAGAAAGAATCATAACTCATTTTGGCAAACACCACTTTGGATTGTTTGCACTCGAAGACAAAGCCTCAACAGAATTCATTGGTTTTACGGGTTTGATGATCCCGTCATTTGAAAGCGACTTTACTCCTTGTGTAGAGATTGGCTGGAGATTACGAAAAGAATTCTGGGGAAAAGGAATAGCCACAGAAGCTGCTAATGCTTGTTTGAAATTTGGTTTTGAAACGTTGAATCTGGATAAGATTGTATCATTTACCGCCAAACTAAATACCAGGTCAGAGAAGGTGATGCAACGACTTGGAATGTCTTGCATCAAAGATTTTGACCATCCGAAAGTTGATAAGGATAGTATGCTTTGTCGTCATGTATTATATGAACTAACAAAGGAGCAGTTTGCTTCCTCTTATTTGTAAGCGGAGCAAATCAAAAGATAAATTAATAGTAAGCAACTAAAGCTTCTCTTAGTAGTAGACTAAATTATTATAAACAACGCAAGCCTTTAACCTACTATGAGTATTACCAGAGCATTTATAATACTCCCTGTCTTATTTCTGACTATCTATTGTGGATTTGTAAATGGTAGCGAGAAATTGCCTTCGTTTGAACTTCAATCCCAAAAATCTATTCAGACAATAGATACTTCGGGGCTGAGTAACAAAGAAAAAAACTTATTGAAAAAGCTACTAAAAGTTAATATGAAAGTTTTTAAAGGAAAGACAGTCAAATCATTTATTGCAAGTCCGACAATTAAAGAATATAGATATTATGTTTTGACAGATGAACCTCCTGGACATTTAAGTCATCTTCTTTTAATTTATAGTGATAAAATAATAATTAATGTCTATTCAGATAAACTTCAGTATACAAAGAGTTCTAGTGAGACTCTTAATTGGAATTTAAGTACCTATGGAAAAGAAAAGATTAGTCGAATAGCGTTGTGTATTGATGGATATGGGAGTATGGATAAATGTATCCAGTTGTAGAATAGTTAGCTATAATGGATATTTATTATTTGGATTGTCCGTATTATTTAGGTGTAAATGTTTGTTGTAATAAATCAAGTTGTTTTCATTATTGACAAATAATGTGATTATAAAATGAAATATCAGTTCACTATTCCCACATTAAAGTTTTCAGTTGCTGGATTTTTCATTTCCGGTTTTTCAATGACCGGTATTCTTGGTTTGCAAACGTTATTGCAATCTTTTACCCAGGGCTGTGAGGTAGCATGGAAACTACTATTCATTTTAATGGCAAGTGGATCCATAATTACTCCGTTTATTTTTACCTGTTTTGTTTTAAAAGATAGCCAATCTCAGAAGTTTAGTGAGGGAAAGATCTGGCTTTATAATCTTTTAGAGTATATATTTTTGCAGTGTTCTATTGGGTGGTTATTTAGTAATGCTAAAACGCTCTGTTATGTAAGTGATGGCCAAAATGGATTACAATTTGTATTTACGTCTTGGATGGGATTATGTATACAACTCTTTTATAGCTTATTATTAGACTGGATGAAGAATAACAAAACTCTTACCCAGTCAGTTGTGTTGGAACAGGAGCTTTAAAATTGACAAACAAATCACATGATTCTATACACTACTTATAGTATGGCAACTTAATATGATTCTTGACATATGTCCCTCTGGGATATTATTTATGGTTTCAGACATGTTTCGGTCATTGAAAGTGAAGAGAGTGTAATCTTGTTAATCTCTTTGAAGCTATCAGAAATTTGATGGCTCTTCAATGATATGAGGGTTCTGATAGTTTTTTAATTTAAGCAAAGCACTCATATATGCTCGCTCTATTGTGTAGGCGTAATCAATCGTGGGTTGATTTGTCGGATACGATTAAGCCGGTTTGGTGCAAGCAACTTGAACTTCAGTGCATTTTTTATGGCTACATCTGTTACACAATTGCCTGTCTGCTTTAGTGTGACTCGCAGAGTATTTAGTTTGACGGTTACATTTGTATTGCTACCGACATCATCTCCTTTGCCATCACCCATAAATGTATACGTTTGAACAGGCCCAGTACCGGCAAATTTATCCAGTTCATGGTCGTTATCTCGATAGGAGTAACTGCTTTCTACAGGTCCTACAATTTCTGTTATTTGCCAGCCGGGATCTGCCTGATAAATAGTTGATTGCTGAGTGCCACGAGCTTCTGTCCAGTCGTCTTCTGTTTCTTTGGCCGACATATAGATAACAGCATCTACATGGTTACCCAGGTTCAGCAGCTTTACAGTACAATATATATCCGGACCGTTTCCGTCAAATTCTTTATCTCCCGAACCTACACGTGGAGGCATAAAAGAGATTGGAGATATCGAAATATTGGGAGAAGTCTTGACTTCACAGATAGGAGTTGTTTTTTGTAGAATTCCTATGGAAGAAATATTTCGGTCGTTCCATTGTAGGATAATCCGTGTACTGGCTCCGGTAAGATTGACACCATTACCACCCAGATTTAACGTCATATGGTAATGAGTAGGCTGATCCATAAAAGACGAAATATCTGTAAGAGCTCCTCCATTTTCGAGCAGAACTTTGATCTTTGCTTTGTCAAAATCGTATCCGTAAAACTCAATCTTATTTCTTCGTGAAGGGTCCAGCTCCATATCAATAGCCAAAGGAACCACTGTACAGAGCTGAGGCTCCAGTGATGGAGGCTGATTGCCCAGAAATTGTGCCTTGATATTTTGTAACCCTTGTATCAATCGGTTGCGAAAAAAATCTGCATCACAACGTATCTCAGCACCAGATGCGGCAACCGCACGATTAAGTAAATCGGTCATCTCAGTACGAATGGTAGATTGCACATCTTTGGGTAAATCGTTAATCGCCTTTTGCAGGATTTCCCGCCAGTTGGCAGATTCACTGGATAAATCACCAATGGCATTATCAATGACAGATGTCACTTGGGTAGTGATATTATTGGCGGTACCCAATATATCTCCAATAGCACTTTTGATACCACATTGTGTAAAGCATACAAGAATACACAGATAACAGACAGGCAGGAAACGTGACATGATCTGATTGTGAGATAGGTTAAAAAACAGAATGAGCAAAAGAAGAATTCAAAAGAGTACTGGAATGTGCAATAGTCAACTGAATTGATATTCGGAGTAAATACTTATTGCTAAGCGCTTTACTGTTAGTGGATTAAATAAGATGAGGTAAACAGATGTAGCCGAAGACTGTCTGATTTGTTATTTGTGTTTTCGAAATACCAGCAGAACCTGAATGAATTTTTATATAGTATTAACCAGGAAATTTTACTTGAATAAGCGGAAAGTGTATGTTTTATTCTATCTATTGCCTTGTATACAGAGGCGTAGAGGTAATGTAAAGGCATGGAAAAATACAAATAAGTAACATTTTACTATTGTCTATATATAAAATAGAGAATTGTACTAATACAGTATAGATATGTGATTCTGTTTATAGAAATAGCGAAATTAATTTTGTGTTTATTGTAAAAGCAATAATGAATATTGGGATAATACGTTTGTTGGTAAAATTTTATATCGATTTTATACAAATGGCTTTCTTTTTTCAATAGCATTTCGTAGAATTGTTGTCCAATAGGTCTTTACTCTTGTTTAGCTACTGATTAAGCTACGATACGAATGTACAAGGCAACGCGCAAAACATGTCATAAAAGATTGGATATATGCTTGTTGGGTATACCTGACAGGTTTCTGAGCTGACTCCCTGATATACTGAAATTACATTTCTCAATAAACTATCCAAACTATCTTGCGGGATGCCAAGTTTGAACTATTCTCATTTGTCTGATAGTGAGTTATTGGAACTGATGAAGTTGCAAGACGATCAGGATGCCTTTCGCGAAGTCTACAAACGTCACTGGAGAAGTGTGTTTCTGGTAGCTTATAAAAAACTGCATGATAAAGAACTAGCAGAAGAGTTTACACAGAATTTATTTGTAGATGTATGGGAAAAGCGGAGCGAAAATACTATCCGACAACTACCTTCGTATTTATTTGGGGCACTAAAGTTTACGATTATTAATTATTATAAATCGCAAATGGTGCATGAGAAGTATGTCAGTTACAAGCATGGCAATAACGATTCTATTTCTCATACCACTGAAGAATTAGTAATGCTTGCAGATCTTTCGCAGGCAATTGAAAAAGGTATGGCTTTGCTACCTCCCAAAAGCAGAGAGGTATTTAAACTAAGTAGGGTAGAGCATTTTTCTGTAAAAGAGATCGCATCTCTGCTAAACATATCAGAGAAAGCAGTAGAGTATCATATTACACAGTCACTAAAACAGATCCGTGTCCATTTGAAGGATTATATTCTGTTTGTATTATTATTCTTATTCCGATAGATTGTTGTGGTTAGAGATACACAAATTGCTGGTTACCTTTAGGAGGATGACTTGTGACTTCATCTTCGTATGAGGACGGGGGTATATAAAAAAGCAATTCCCGGCAATGCAACTGTATCTACCAGGATAATCTATCTTTCCTTCTCCTATAGCTTTTTTAATTTTTACAAGGAATCTACTAGTTAGAACATCCGTTCCGAGCTGTCAAGGTAAGAGAGTCTGTTTCTTATTTCTTTTTTGTCCTTCTGAAAGAAACTTGTGACAAATAGAGTCATGCTTGGGTTTTGAGAAAAGAATTATTTCCAATCCAAAGGCCGCCGGTTTTGCCACGAGTTCCTTTCAGGAGGACAAAGAGGAAGAGGGTCTTTCAGAAAGATACAAAAGGTAGATTGATTTTCGGAAGGACAGAAAGGAAATACTCTGCCAGAACGACAATGAAATAGGCCAGAAGTAAACAAAAACTCTCTTAATCTAATGCCAATAAAAGATAATAACTCTATTTATAACATATCTTCTCTGAAAGTATTTTCTCGACACTTCTAACTATTCCTTCGCTGATTAAAAATATTCATTTCGGTTTGCATTGGTAATCAGTAAGTTAAGTTTGTTTCTTAAAGAAAGTGAAAAAAAATGATAATCTGTTTAGGGATAGGAGGGGACTTTGTTGACATAGATACATAAGCACATTTTAACATCCATAGCTGTGAATCATAAAGTCTTTCATCAATTACTGAAACGATATCTGAAAGGAGACGCTACTGAAGAAGAAAAGGGTGTAGTAGAACAGTGGTATGGGATATTGGATAAGGAGGATCTGCCAGGTATCACCAATGATACACTGGATGCTATGGACGACAAATTGTGGAAAGATGTAAAGGAAAGAATCAATCAGCCTAAGACGCCAGTTATACCTATTTCCAAGCCTGATTACAACCCCTTTCGGCGATTGCAATGGGTAGCCGCTTCTGTAATTGCATTGATATTGGTAACAGGTGCACTTTTGTTCTATACAAATAGAACTTCTCAGTATGGATCTGTTGCTCAGTCTGATAAGGTACAAACAGTGAATACAACAGGAAAACCACTAAGGGTAGCACTAGCAGATGGAAGTAATGTATTACTGGAATCAGGAGCCAGCCTTATGTATTCCCGAACTTTTGATAAAGATAGAAGAGATGTATATCTGAAAGGACAAGCATTTTTCAATGTAACCAAAGATACCAAACGACCATTTTATGTACATAGCCAGCAATTACTTGTACATGTAGTTGGGACAAGTTTCTGGGTGCGGGAACAGGAAAAAAATACAGAAAGTGAAGTAGTAGTGGTAACAGGGAAGGTACGTGTTGCCAAAGCTGAAAAAGGACTACTTCCGAAATTTCTTTCTGAAAAAGAAGAGGTTGTGCTGACACCTAATCAGCGGGTTACCTATACTAATGAAGACAAAGATTTGACAGTGAGTATTGTAGAAGATCCTGTTGTGATAAATAAAGAAGCTGCTGCAGCCAATCTGATCTTTAACGAGAATACCTTATTACAAGTGTTTGACCAACTGGAAAAAACATATGCTATTCCTATTCATACAATAAACAAAGGTGTATACCGATGCACATTTACAGGTGATCTGAGTGATCTGGATCTGTATGAAAGTCTGGATATGATATGCCAGTCAGTAGGTGCCAGTTATGAAGTCAAAGAATTAAATATTGTACTCTATGGGGGCAATTGCCGGTAAGAACCAGTAGAAAAGATTTTATTACTCATCAATACACTAAAACCATTGCCTATGAAGAATAGATACTCATTCAGGTAAAAATAAAAGAGAGAGTACGCAGCGATTGAAAAACCAGCTGACAATGTGGGGGCATTGGCAGCTGGTTACTACCCGCCAGGGTAGGATTTTGTCCGCAACCTATTTTATCCGAACAAACCTTTCAAATGTATGAAGAAAAAACGAATTGTAGGTTTTCTGCAAACCACAATGAGGATTGCTATTGCCCAAACTTTACTGGTTACAGTATTTACATGTACTACATTTGCTAATACTGTACTGGGTCAAACACTGGACCAATCTGTTTCTTTGTCGGTAAAGAATGCCGAGCTACGCGATGTTTTAAAACAGATTCAGGCGCAGACAAGAGTTCGGTTTGTGTATAGTCCAAATACAATCAATGTTGATCAGAAGGTATCTGTACAGGCTAACAATGAGAAACTGGATATCTTTCTAAAAGAATTATTATCTGAACTGGATATTCAGTTTAAACTGGTAAAGGATAGAATATTACTGTCCAAAAATCCTGAACCGGCTATAAAAGCACAAATTATAAGCGTAATTGAGCAAAAAGAAAGTGCACTGATCGGGCAAAAAGCAGCACCTATTGTGGTTTCCGGAAAAGTTACCGATGATAAGAAAGATGCCTTGCCTGGTGTAAGTGTTTTAATAAAAGGTACTACCATTGGTACAACCACAGATGGAGAAGGTAACTATCGGCTAAGCATTCCTGAAGAACATAGTAAGGGGGCACTTGTATTTTCATTCATAGGCTTTACTTCCAGTGAAGTTCTCATCAACAACCAGACTACAATCAATGTGGCATTGGTAACCAATGTTAAATCACTGAATGAGGTAGTAGTGACAGGTTATCAGGAAATCCGGAAAGAAAGCTTCACAGGTACTGCCATCACAATAAGTGGCGATGATCTCAAAAAAGTAAATCCACTGAACTTTCTGCAGAGTTTACAAACTTTCGATCCTTCTTTTCGGATTACTCAGGATAATACATTCGGTTCTAATCCCAACAAACTGCCTGACATTACTGTCAGAGGAGCATCTGGTTTACCCTCTTCCTCGTCGGGTACACAGTCCGACGACAATAGCATGAGCCGAAGAAGTCTGGCCACAAATCCAAATCTGCCTACTTTCATTCTGAATGGATTTCAGGTAGGTATCCAGACTATTTATGATCTGGACTGGAACCGGGTTGAATCCATAACCTTGCTGAAAGATGCGGCGGCTACAGCTGTCTATGGTTCACGGGCTGCCAATGGGGTTGTTGTTATTACTACCAAAAAACCAAAGGAAGGACAACTACGGTTTAGTTACAACTACGATATGTCTGTAACTGGTCCTGATTTAACAGTATACAATGTCCTGGATGCAAGAGACAAGCTGGAATATGAACGGTTGGCAGGGTTGTATACAAGTAAACAAGCCTATCAGATGACAGATGATGAAGCTGCTAAACTGTACTATCAGAAGAAATATACTGTTGAGAGCGGGGTAAATACCTATTGGCTGTCAGAACCAGTCAAAACAGCTGTAGAACACAATAATTCCTTATCGCTGGAAGGTGGTTCCAATGTACTGCAATATAACCTGACAGCCCGTTATCAGACACTGAAAGGGGTAATGAAAGGCTCTGGAAGAAATCGCTTTGGGGCAGATGTAAATCTGGCTTATAATATTGATAATAAGTTTTTCTTCACAAACAACCTCTCCGTTACCAATGTAGTGGCAAATGAGTCTCCTTATGGGAAATTTGAAGATTACATACGGATGAATCCTTACTATGCCAAGAAGGATGCAAATGGAAATCTCATTCGGGAGGTGGATAGCTGGAACACTTCGGGCATTGTTAATAATGATGGAGATCAGGGACTTGTTGTGAAGTCTGTTCTTAATCCTGCCTATGATGCCTCATTGAGCAGCTTTGATAAGTCAGCGTATACGCAAATTATCAATTCGTTTGCTGTGAACTGGAATATTGCCTCGGGAATCAATCTGCGTGGACAGTTGAGTATAGCCAAGCAACGTACTGCTTCTGATATTTTCAAATCTCCTCTCAGTAATGAGTTCTATTCCTATAAGGGGGATGATCTGAAGAAGAGAGGCCGATACACCTATGGAGGTAAAGACGAGACTACACTGGATGGAAATATGGTATTGTCCTTTAACAAGGCTGTTTCCAATCATTTTGTGAATGCTTCGCTTGGTACCAATCTCAGAGATTACAGCAATGATTACAAAGATTTTACAGTGATGGGATTTGCCAATGATAAGTTTGATAATGTGGGACTGGCAAACCGCTATTCTGATGATGATAAGTATAGACCAACAGGTTATCAGTCTACCGAACGATTGCTTGGTTCATTTGCTGCTGTAAACTATTCGCTATCAGATAAATATCTTTTGGATTTAAATGCTCGTCTGGATGGTTCTTCCAAGTTTGGTACAAAGAATAAGTTTGCACCATTCTGGGCAGCGGGAATTGGCTGGAATCTCCATAAAGAAGGATTTTTAATTGGGTCACCCATTATCAACCAATTGAAACTTCGGGCTAGTACCGGATTAACAGGTGAAGTGTCCTTTGAACCGTTTCTGGCAAGAACAACCTATGAATACTATAGTGACTGGTATTCTTCTGGAGCAGGTGCGGTGTATAAAGCTTATGGTAATGAATCGCTTAAATGGCAGCGTACGCGCAACTATGATTTAGGGATGGAGTTACAGTTGCTGAAGGGCATGATTTATATTTCTCCACGCTATTACTACAAACTGACACAGGATCTGTTGGCTGATATTGTTGTGCCACCATCAGCAGGCTTTAGTTCCTACAAAGCCAATCTGGGCTTTATGGAGAACAAAGGATGGGAACTGAACTTACGGTCAACATTGGTGAAGAAGAAAAACTGGGATCTGAGTCTGTTTGTTAATATGACACACAATACCAATACCATCAAAAAGATTTCAGAGTCTCTGAAAAAGTATAACGATGAAATAGATAAGCAACAGGAAAAACCTGACTACCAGGGCACCCCTTTGCTACGCTATAAAGAAGGAGAATCTATAAACTCAATCTACGCAGTTCAATCACTAGGGATAGACCCGGAAAATGGAAAAGAAATATTTGTAAAGAAAGACGGTACGCTTACCTATATCTATAGTGTAAAAGATATCGTTCGGGTAGGTGATACCTCCCCCGATGCAGAGGGATTTTTTGGAGGTACACTTTCCATAAAGAACTTCTTTCTGACTGTTAATTTCTATACCAAATTTGGTGGTGATCTGTACAATCAAACATTGGTAGATCGTATCGAAAATGCGGATCCCCGCTACAATGTAGACAAACGGGTTCTGACAAGCCGCTGGAAGCAACCAGGTGATCATGCATTGTTCAAGGACATTACTGACTGGAACTCAACCCGTGCCAGCTCCAGATTTATCCAAAAGGATAATGTAGTAGAGTTGCGTTCTGTAAACCTTACCTATGAAACGCCTCGTTCTCTGGCTAAGCGATTGCATATGCAAAGCCTGCGTTTTATGGTTACTACAAATGATATCTGGAGATGGTCAGCTGTAAAAATGGAACGTGGAATAGACTTCCCTTTTGCCCGTACGGTTTCTTTCTCTATTCAAACCAGATTCTAAGCTACTTACTGATGAAGAAATATATACTAATACTCATTGGATTATTTATACTGACTTCCTGTTCATCCTATCTGGATGTAAAGCCCAATTCACAGATTGACAAAGATGTACTTTTTGAATCAGAGGAAGGTTTTATGGAGGCTTTGGTCGGCGTATATATACGTTGTTCTAAAGATGATATCTATGGTCATGAACTCACGTTTGGCTTATTGGATGTTTTAGCACAGAATTATACAATATCCTCCGATATAAGTAGTGGAGGATATTCATATCTGCAAGCTTCACTCTACAATTATAATACTCCTACTTTTATTGAGAAGAAAGATAAGTTATGGGCAGGTTTGTATAATGCTATTTCCAATTGCAACCTGATTCTGGAGAATATCGATACCCGAACGTCTGTATTCAGAGACGAGAGTAACTATAAACTAATCAAAGGAGAAGCATTGGCATTAAGAGCCTATCTTCATTTTGATTTGTTGCGGATGTTTACTTCCACTAAACCGGAGGCTGCCGGAATTCCTTACGTAACAAAGTTTACCAATCAGGCCACTCCCCGGTCTACTGTCAAGGAAGTACTAGAAAAGATTGTAACTGATTTATTAGCAGCGAAAGAATTACTAAAAGATTCTGACCCAATTGTAACAGAAAAATACATTATTGGATACACCGCCAGCTATGATTCTAATGACCTGCCTGATGATGGGTCAACTGAAGAATCGGGCCCTTTGTTTCTGCAAAACCGTAGACAGCGTATGAACTACTATGCTGCTTGTGGAGCACTGGCCCGGGTTTATCTGTATCAGAATGATAAAGCGAATGCATTGTTACAGGCACGTGAGGTAATAGAATCTGGTAAGTTTCCCTGGACAAAAAAGGCTGATTTTACGAATGATGATGACGAGAAAAAAGATCGTATTCTCTTCAAAGAGTTGTTGTTTGCCTGGGATATACCTAAACGGGGTGGAGATTTGGAAAGATGGTTTCGAAATGAAAACTCAACCCTGATGACAGGCACCAATGAAGGGAATATTATCTATGAAACAGGAGGTGTAGGGGCAGAAGACTTCCGGTTTAAGCAATGGCTCCAGGAGAAGAGTGATGGACGTACCAATAGTCTGCATGTAATCAAATACAACCGGGATGGTGATCGAAACCTGCATCGGCTGGTGGCTCCTGCTCTGAGACTAAGTGAAATGTATTACATCGCTGCCGAATGTGTATTCGATACCGATCCTGCCAAAGCATGGGAATACTTTAATACAGTTCGGTTTAATAGAGGAATTGGAACAAAGATAGAAGGTCAACAATCCAAAGAGACTTTTCTGTCTGAACTGATCAAGGAAGAGCGAAAAGAATTTTTTGGAGAAGGACAAGTCTTCTATACATACAAACGCCTGAACCGAAATATTATCGGACAGTCTGGCAAAATATTTACTGGCAGTGATGCTCTTTTTGTATTACCACTGCCAGATGATGAGATCGCTTTTGGCCAATAATCTACTATTATGAAGCACATGAAGAATAAAAATATACTACTGTTTATATGGATCATTCTGTGTCTGAATACAGCTTGTAAGAGAGACGAAGTCCAAAGCTATAATTCACATGATAATGTGTATTTCGGTTTTGACGATGAAAAAACAAAGGATCGGGATAGTGTGGTGTATACATTTGCCTATACACCTGATATGGAAAGAGATACGGTACTACTTCCGGTACGGATATCAGGAATCAGAACCACTGGCGAGAGACAGTTTCATGTAACTGTAGTAGCGCAGGGAACTACCGCACAACAAGGTACTCACTATGAACCATTACAGAGTGCTTACATCATGCCGTCTGATTCGGGTAAAGCCTATCTTCCTCTGATTCTTTATAATACTGATCCTGCCTTGCAGAATAAGAGTGTATCCATAATTCTTAAGCTGGCTGCCAGTGAAGACTTTGGGGTAGGGCTTGCCAAAATGATACAGGCAAAAGTAGTGTTTTCCAACAGGCTCGAAAAACCTATATGGTGGGATATGTGGAGTGGGCAGTTAGGAGAGTACTCACGGGTTAAACATGACTTGTATCTGATTTCTGTTGGGAGGGTAGATCTTATTTCAGATTATAGTGGCGATAATGCACTGCAAATTCCGTATACCTTATATGTGATTGATAAACTACGCAAGTTTTTGAATGATCCTTTTACGTGGACAGCTAATCAGACGAACTATGTACTTACAAAACGTAGTGATGGTAATTACGATTTTTATCATACAGCTAATCCTGGAAAGAAGTTTCTGTTGCAGTTTAATAAAGATGATAAGAAGTACTACTTCGTCAATGAGCATGGACAACGGGTTACTATGAACTAGGAACTGTTTCTCTGAGCTTCTTCCTATAAACTATAACTTCTAAAAGACAACACCCTTGATGGTTTGACATTATACAACCCTTTGATATGAAAAAGTCTTTTGTCTATATTTTATTTCTTCTTTTCATTGTTACTACTTCCTGTTACAAAGATATAGGGAACTATGATTATGTAACGCCCGAAAAACCTGTTGTTGAAGGAGTAAAGGATTCATTGTTTCGGGCCGTTATAGGAGATTCTCTGCGGATTTTTCCTGTTGTAAAACATACACTGGCCAATACAGAAAAACTAAGTTATCAATGGCAGATCAATGTCCCACACGAGCCATGGAAACTTAATTATAATGAGAAGGACTTGAAGATCATATTTGGTGAGAAGCCTGGTACATATACAGCATTATTCATTGTTACAGATCACAGTAACGAGATGAAGTATTTCTACGATTTCAAGATTGAAGCCCGAACTGAATTTACTTCAGGTACTGCTGTCTTGAGTGTAGAGTCAGGAGTAACTCAGTTATCTTTTGTAAAACCGGATTATACCATCTTGCCTCGTTTATATGAGGGGGTTAATCATGAACAACTGCCGGGCAAACCATTTCAGTTATTATACATTAATCGTCAGAGTCTGGATTTTTCCTATTGGGTTCTAGGGGAAGGCGAGAAGCCAGGTGTCATTATAGATGCCAATACTATGCAGAAAGGAAAGTATATTAATGATAACTTTTTTGATACTCCTCCCTCTGTTAAAGTAGGATCTCTGAAAGTCCATCCAACAGCAGTAACTGTAGGTGTAATCAATGGAAAACTTTATATGGGTACTAATCAGACCTCTCCTCTGAGTCCGGTTTATGGTACCTATGGCAACAGTTCTTCTGGGGATTATGAACTGTCTCCTTATTTTATCATGACCAATGATTACTTCCTGGGTTTTAATCTGAAGAAAAAACAGTTTGTACGTTTTAACGGTGCCGGAGCCTATTTTGGTACAGACTACACAGTTATTCCTGTAGGGAAAGGCTTTGACCCTACCAATGTGCCGCTCGATCTGGTCTATCTGACGTATATCAATAACAGCGCCAGTTATGCCTATGGGAAGGACGCCACCGGAAAGATTTATGAACTGAAGTTTTCCAATTCCTCTGAGATCTTTTATACCAATTACATGAGGGTATTCAAAGCAAACGATCTGATTACGGCTGATACAAAGTGGGAGGGATCATCCAGAGAGGTTATTTTCTTTTCTTCAGGAGATAAGATTTACCGATACAATCCTGTAAATGAAGAGGTAAAAATACTGGATACACAATTCTCGGGAAAAGCTATATCCATGTTAAAACTGATCGCGGATGGGGATACACTGGTGGTCGGTACAGAAGGGAATTTGTCCTACCTGGATGTAAGTACTGGCAAAAATGGGAACCTACTTAGAACTGTTGGTGGGATTCCTGGTGCTCCAGTAGATATTGCCATCCGGAAATAAAGACTTGTCCATATTCTTTTTTCACTAATGACTTGCTTTCTCCACTGGACCAGTTGGTGCAGGCGAACATTGTCTATGCTTTATTAAAACACCTGTTTACATGAAAATACAATTTGCTTATCTGCTGACATTTCTGGTCTGTCTGGTTTATTCAGAAGGAAGTGCACAACAAACCCAAACCTATAAACGCCAGGGATACACACTCACATTTGTGAGCCAAGACCCAGAACTCGATGCAAAGATGAAGGATCGGATGGTCAATGCTTTTTTTGACGTGTATCCGGTATTAGTTAAAACCTTCAATCCAAAAGCGATTAAACATGTCCGCTTTCTGGTAGATACAGCCTATGCAGGAGTAGCAGAAGCCAGTAATGGAGAAGTAAGATATAGTTCTAATTGGTTGCGTATTCATCCGGAAGATATCGACGTGGTTACACATGAAGTTATGCATCTGGTACAGGCATATCCGGGAGATTCAGGTCCGGGATGGCTTACTGAAGGCATCGCTGATTATGTACGATATACGTTTGGTGTTGATACGGAAGGACGAAAATTGTTTCTGCCTGCTTTTGATTCAGGCCAGCATTATACAAATAGTTATCGCATCACAGCGCGTTTCCTTGTTTGGTTAGAGACGAATGTAAAGTCAGGGCTGGTGAAGACACTGGACAAAGCCATGCGTACAAAAACGTATTCTGATCAGATTTGGAGCCAGCAAACTGGTAAAACATTGGATCAACTTTGGGAAAGCTATGCACAAAGCCCATCGGTTGCCCAGTTACAAACAAGTGGCTTTACCTTTACTAACGGAGTAATCTCAGATGACAAAGTTTATCAGGTACTTGAGCAGCAGGCCCGGACACTGGTAAATGAGAAGAAAACAGTGCCACTTACAGATTTGACAAATCAATTGGCAAATACCCAATGTCGGGTCAATACAATAGCTCCTTATAACACAAACCAGGAAGAAACTGCATTGTATCAGTCTGGTAAAGAAAGTGTGTTGATAATCGGAACTTTGTATAAGTGCTCACATTGCCCGAATGACCATATCCGATCTGCCTCTGGATTTGTGATTGCAGAAGATGGAATCGGCGTGACCAGTTACCATATCTTCAGAGGACAAACCACAAACGAGCAGTCTGATGTAGCACTGGTGGCTATGGATTATGCAGGCAATGTATATCCTATTACATCTGTACTGGCTGCCAGCAAAGCCAATGATGTAGCCATATTCAAATTAGATACTCAGGGAAAGAAGCTGAAAGCCTTACCATTGGGTGAGCAGGCTTTAGCTGGTGAAGAAGTAAATATAATCAGTCATCCACATTCGCTGTATTATTCATTTAGTCAGGGTCTTGTATCACGTATGTATTGGCGTGATGGGGGTGAGAAAATGAGTGTGACAGCTGATTTCTCTCAGGGGTCTAGTGGAGCACCGGTTTTAAATAGCAAAGGTAATGTAATAGGAGTGGTCTCGGCTACACGGTCACTATACAACCAGGATCAGCATGTTCAGATGGTTGTGAAAGAAACCATTCCGGTAAATGCAATCAGAGAGCTTTTGATAAAGTAAAATATCTACGAGAAATAACTGAAAAAGAGCTTATCTCCAATTGATACATAATTTTTTATCTATCTATATTCATCCTTTTATGAAATACTATCCGATTTTATTCCTGGCGATTGTTTTCTTCGCCTGCCAGCTTCCCACAAAAACAGGTTTTACAATCAACGGAAATGTTCGTGGGCTTAAAGTAAAGAAACTGTATATGAAATATATGGTCAATGGTGTAGAAAAGGCAGATACAGCCATTGTCACAGCAGGGAAGTTTGCTTTTAAAGGCAGAGTAGAGGAACCTGAAATGGCAATGATTTACTCTACGGATGTACGCCTGCAAAAAATATTCTATGTAGAGAATACAATTATGACACTAACCGGAAGTGCAGATTCACTGGACAAGCTGCGTATTGCGGGATCAACAGTACAGGCAGATTATGAGGCTTTTGAAAAAGAAATATGGGCAAATCGCAAAAAGGTGACAGATCTGTATCAGCAAGCAAATGCGGCCAAAGAAAAAGGTGACTCAGTTCTGATGAAAGAACTTATGACACAATCTGATATATTGTATAATAAGGAAGATGATATCAGAAAGAACTTCATTGTAACTCATACCCAAAGTTTTACTAGTCTGAATGAACTGATGAACTGGGCAAATGCTGCAAATCATACAGAGGCTCAGGCTATTTATGATAAACTGGATGATAAAATCAAACAGACCCACAAAGCCAGAGAGGTAGTTGAACGTCTGGAGAGTCTTAAACGTGCTCAGGTAGGACAGGCTGCTATTGACTTTACCCAATACAGTCTGAATGGTAAAGAAGTAAATTTAGCTTCTTACAAAGGCAGGTATGTATTACTTGAGTTCTGGGCTAGCTGGTGTGGACCTTGTCGACAAGAAAATCCTAATCTGCGGGAGGCATATCTGAAATATAAGGACAAAGGGTTTGATATACTGGGAGTGTCTCTGGATGATAACAAAGACAGATGGAGTAAAGCTCTGGAAAAAGATGGATTACCCTGGACACAAGTGTCAGATCTGAAAGGTTGGCGGAATGTAGTAGCTGTACAATATGGTATCCGTGCCATACCTGCTAATTTTCTGATAGATCCTCAGGGAAAGATTATTGCCCGTGATCTAAGAGGCGAAAAGCTAAATGAGCAATTAGCCAAGATCTTTAATTGATAAGTGAATAGGTAATTGGATTTATAAACTACTGAATACTATTCAGTAGTAATAGTAGTGTAAGGGATAACGCAATTTTATTGCTTTATCCCTTTTCTTTTATAAGATTGCTGGTAAATAAGTAGAGATGAACGATTTATAACTAATCTGGCGAATTTTCCATAGATAATTTTTTTTGATTTTTTTTAGCCTGTAAACTTCCTGTATGATAAGGTTTCTGTAGTAAGTTGTTGCGAATAAGGTTGAAGGCTGATACTGAGTGCTAAAGGTGTTTTTTTTCTAATACTTTTAAGGTTTGATCCATGAAGCCTACAGAACCTGGATTCTGTCTTTTGTCTAATATTCAGCGTTTTGTGTAAGTTTTGAGATTGTCTTTTAATGTTTACTATGTGTTCTAAAAGTCATAAATAAACAACGATATGTTAAATTATATCTTAAACTATTAATATAAATTTATGAATTACTTCTACAGATTATTTCTTGTGTGGGGCTTCTTTTTAACATTATCCAGTTATGCAGCAAGTCCGGTTTTGGTATCCCCAGCAGATCGTTCCACTGTCAATATATTAGCACCAGTAGTACTTAAGGTTCAAGCTAATGATGTGTCTGCAAAGAAAATCTACCTGAAGATATTATTGAATGATCCACGTAAGTTAGCCTATGAGACGAATCAAAATGTTGTTAGCGGACAACCAAATAGTTTCGCTGTTCCTTCTAATGCATTGATCACAGGACAACAATATCTTATTGAGGTAAAAACTGTGACCGCTTCAGGTCAACTGGTTGCACAGAAGTATTATACCATCTTTACAATTTCTCAACCTTTGCCTGTACAAACCAAACCTCTGTTAATAAGCCCGGCAGATACATTGAATCTCTATGAATTATCACGTGGATTTGAACTGAGTGTAAATGCCAATAATCCTAATGCCCGGAAAATTACTGTTAATTTTGAATTGGGGGCTATTCAAAGTGTCTCTTCTACTTTTGCATTAACAACTCAGCAGGCTACTCAACCCTTGGCGGTTGCATACAGTTTTGATGCTGCAGCTCTACCCCGTAATCAGGTGATGCTGAAAAAACTGGTACTAACCTGTGCAGATTCACAAGGAAGTGTGTTATCCCAAAATACCTATTCTATTCCTGTTATTGTTCGTGGTCCTCTTAGCCCTCAATTTATAAGTCCGGTTGCTGGTGCAACAGGAGTTTCGTTAACACCTACTATTGTAACAGGAAATTACTCAACAAAAGAATGTGTACAATGGATTTTCACCAGTTATGAGATTGATCGTTATCCCGCTGATTGGGCAGGTGAAGATTATATTTCTGCCCCAGTAGCATCCAATGCAAATCAGTGGACTGTTCCCAAAGCTTTAAAACCTAATACCAAATACGAAGTGCGTGTGCGTGGTGGGTGGGTGTGTTACAGTAGCAGTTTCGTTACCAGCACCTTTACAACAGGAGGTAGTTCTTCTTCCCGTGTAGCAGGAGCCACTATAGGTGATGATTTGGACAGAGCGTCCATAGTATCTCCTAACCCATTTGTTGAAGAGCTATCTATCCAATTAAATCCTTCTTTTCAGAATGCGACTGTAAAGGTGCTGGCAATGGATGGTAGAGTTGTCTTTACACAACAAGCATCTGCTGAAGAGTCAGTTCGCTTTAAAGATAATTTCCTGGCACCTGGATTATATCTGGTACATATTACAGATCAGAGTGGAAAGAAGGAGCAGTTTAAAGTGGTAAAGCAGTAAGCTTCTAAAAAATAGCTTAGACTACCTGTTAGAGGTAGCTGACAAAAATAAGTGGACGCCAGTCTTTTCTACCTGATAAGTAGGTTATGAAAAGACTGGCGTTTTTATGTAAAAAAAATTTGTTTTTTTCTTTCTAGGGAAATTTTATACTTTTGTGTGGGCTAAAATGTTTTGGTAGCCATAACAATGACTCACTCTATTCGTACCACTATTATTTTGCGGGTTACCTCGCACCGTGTCCCTCCCGACAGCTTCTGCAACTAATACTTTGCAGGACTCATTCTGATTTCTTTTAACAGTCATAGTCGTCTTATTTGACATGCAGGTTTTGCTTGTGTCAGGCAAAGTATTCTACTATCTCATCACTTTTTCGTGGTGTTTTCTCTTTTGGAATATTTTACACTGATTACTTATGCGAAAAGCACAACTATATACTTTTTATACCCCTCACATGGTTCTGGATAAAAACGGAAAAAATGTTTCCCGTTCTCCACAGAAACCCAAACTGTTGCTCAACTTTCTGGAAAGACATAAGCTTAGCAGTTATATTAACATACAGGGCGACTTTCTTCCATTTTCACAGGAAGATTTCTATCTGGCACATACAGAACAGTATGTAGATAGTTTCTTTGCGGGAAAGAAGCCATTAGCTATAAGCAATAATCTTGATTGGTCACCTCAGTTTGCTGAAAGTATACGATACACCAATGCAAGTTTATATCATGCTATCAGACATGCAGTAACCCATCCGGATGAGATTTGTTTCAGTCCGGTGAGTGGATTTCACCATGCCATACCTCAGGCTGGGGTAGGGTATTGTACGTTTTCAGGACAGGTTATTGCCTCTGTCAGACTATTTAGGGAGCTAGGGTTAAGAGGAGCATACATAGATCTGGATGGACATTTTGGAAACAGTATTGAAGACTCCCGTAGTTTTGTTTCAGATCTGAGTCTGGCTGTTCCCAGAGGGATTGGAAATATTAATCCAGGCGATAACCACCAGAAATACATGAGTAATCTGCGTCGGGAGCTAGGTCTGCTACGGGATGCTATTCTGGAAAAACGGATTGATTATGTAGTATTCTGTCATGGAGCCGATAGCCATGAAGATGATGATACCCGAGGGCAATGTACTACAGAGGAGTGGTTGGAATGCTCCAGCCTGTTTTATGAATTCGTTCAGAAAATAGACCAAAAAAGACAGAAGCCTTTGCCACTGGTTTTATGTCTTTTTGGAGGATATCGAAAAGATGACTATAACTCAGTATTAAGTCTTCATACCAGCGATCTGGTGACTTGCCTGAATACCTTATGTGGACAGCAGATTCTGTTTGAACCTGTTGTGAAGCCAAGGAAGAAATAGTAACTCTATTCTCCTGCCTTACTGACTCAAGTTTAGCAGGGCAGGAGAATTCTAGAAAATTTTTAATGTGTTGTTATCTTTTCAGGTGTAGGTTCTTCTACACGAACAAGATCCATTTCCGGCAGTGGCCGAATCACCATAGGGACTTTCTCTACAGTTACCCGATTAGCTTCCAACTGGAACCAGCGTTGCTTGGAAAGAGTGAATTGTTTGAGAAAGAAATATCCTTTCATCACAACCTGCTCCATTAACGGTAAGTCGTTGTCGTAGGAAAGAAAAGGCTCAAAAATGATGAATGTAAAATCACCTGTTACCTTTTTATTGTGTAGTGATTCATAGCGTGAAATAATATCTACCTCTTTTTTTTGAACTATATCTTCCAGCACCTGACGGAAGAATAGATTAATAGTAGGCTCAACCCGGAATCCTAATCGGAATGTTATCTTAATCACATCTTCCGCAGCAAGTACATTAATTTTATATTCTTTGGTATAGGGTTCATCAAGGGTTTCTACATGGATAAACCAATAGATATCTGCCCGTTTAGGTCCATGCAGGAATATGGATTCGATAGCATTTTTTTCTATACGATCTTCACTGCCTGCGGCAGTCATAAAGACCAAATGTGTTCCGTATTTGGGGATAGTTATATCATTGCTAAGTTCGCGTAAACCTGGAATCTGTTCTGGTAGAGATACAAATTCCAGCAAGCGACTCTTGATTTGGTGTGCCCGAATAAAGATGTACATAATACTTGCCAATATTAATCCAATGGCTACACTAACCCAACCTCCATGCGGAAACTTGTCCAGATTGGCAATCAGAAACGATCCTTCCAGACTTAAATAAACCAGTAGAAACAAACCAATAACCCAGATAGGAAACTTCTGACTATATAAATAACAGCTTAATAAGATGGTAGTAACCAGCATAGTTACTGTAATAGCCAGACCATAAGCTGCTTCCATGCTGGAAGACTCACGGAAATAAAGAACTACCACAACGCAGCCTGTCCAAAGAAGCCAGTTTATAGAAGGAATGTAAAGTTGTCCCCGCACCTCAGTTGGATAACGTACAAGCGACTGTGGCCAGAAGCTAAGACGCATGGCTTCTCCAATAAGTGTGAACGAACCCGAAATCAATGCCTGACTAGCTATAATGGCAGCAAGTGTGGCAATACAGATACCTGGTAAAAGAAACCACTCAGGCATTAAGGCATAAAAAGGATTATGAGTGAGAGGTTGATTTACCTGGCTAAGAAGCCAAGCCCCCTGACCAAAGTAGTTAAGTAATAAACAGGATTTTACAAATACCCAGCTTACCCGGATATTACCCCGTCCGCAGTGTCCCAGATCTGAGTACAATGCTTCTGCACCCGTAGTACACAAAAAGACAGCCCCCAGAATCCAGAAGCCATCAGGATACTGAGTAAGTAGTTGCCATGCATAATAGGGATTTAATGCAGAAAGTACCTGAGGCATTTTAATCAAATGAGTTATTCCCAGAACCGCCAGCATTCCAAACCAGAGAAGCATAAGTGGGCCAAACAAACGCCCTACTGTTTTAGTACCAAATGCCTGTAACAAAAATAGTCCGGATAGAATAGCCAGAATAATAGGTATAGTATCAATAGACGGATAAAGTATACGTAATCCTTCTATAGCAGAAGCTACAGAAATTGGTGGGGTAATGATACCATCAGCCAGTAATGTACTACCTCCGATAATCGCAGGAATATACAGCCATGTAGCACGTTTGCGTACCAGGGCATATAATGCAAAAATGCCTCCTTCCCCGTTGTTATCAGCTCGTAATGTGAGGATTACATATTTGACAGTTGTTTGTAATGTAATAGTCCAGAAAACGCAGGAAAGTCCACCCAGTATCAATGGTGCCTGTATTTGATGGCCTTCTCCAACAATGGCTTTCATTACGTACAAGGGAGAGGTTCCAATATCACCATAAATAATGCCTAGTGCTATAAGAAGACCTGCTGCACTGACTTTGTTAAAATCTGACTGATGAGAATGTGAGTGTCCTGTCATGAGGAAAAAAATGTACTGATTTATGATTAAAAATATATGTTTCTTAAACTTGTTAGCTAAAAGTGTATGCCTGATTCAGTTGGAATTTTAGCGTTACCTATTCTATATTCTGCCAAAATAAAAAAATGAATACTTTTCACATAAGCTGATAATATACTAATACATTGAAGATAAGTAAGTTTTCATGATAAATCGATTGTCCGGTAACCCATTCTGTCCCCATTCTTTTAAAGCAATAGTATTATCTATGTAAAATGCATAGTATTATTTATAGCAATACTTCACGAAAATAGTTTTAGCTGGGAAAATTATATATTGAGAGAAAATTAGATCTGAAATAGTTTTTAGAGATCATAACACATGGATACACATTCTTTTGATGAGCTTTTTCCAATTGGAAACGATAGATTACAGCTGGCGTTGGATTTTGCAGGAGTAGGTACGTGGGAGTTGGATAGTCTTCAGCAGAAAGTATACCTGGACAAACGTTGCAGAGAATTGTATGGATTCTCTGAATATGAAGAGGTTATGTATAAAACTGTTTTCCAGTATGTATATTCTGAAGATCAGATAAAAGTCCGGGAAAGTATGGTGCAAGTTTTCGATCTTGGACAAACAATAGTAGATATACATTTTCGTATTCTGAGATCTGATGGACAATTGAGATGGATTCATGCCAGAGGAAAGACTTATTTTGATGAACAGAGTACCTCTCGTCGCTTCTTTGGAGTGGCTCAGGATATTACGGCTCAAGTGCAATTCAGAGAACAGGCTGCTACTTCTGAGCAATTGGCCGAACTCGCATTGGAAGGTGGCAATGCGGGTTGGTTCACGATTCGGATGAATAGTGGAGAACTAGAGTATTCGTCTGAATTAGCCAGGATTATGACAGGCTCAGGGAAAAGTTTTAGTCGTGAAGAGTTAATTGGGCATATTCATCCGGATGATCGTAAGCTACGGGATATTGCGTATGAAGAGTCTATGCAAACAGGAAAGCTTCGGTATCAGATCCGCTTTATTTGGGATGATGGCTCTGTACACTGGGTGCGGGTTATTGGAACGTATCAATATGATGCAGAAGGGAAACCGTACTTCTTTTCGGGAATTGCTCAGGATATTACTGTAGAGGTGGAAGCTCAACTGCAATTGGAAGCCAGTGAAGAACGTTTTCGCAGTATAATACAGCAGGCGCCAATGGCAATTGGGCTGCTAAGTGGTCGGGAGATGGTTATTGAAGTGGGTAATGAAAAAATATTTGAGTTTTGGCGGAAAGATGCTTCCATTAAAGGGCTAAAGCTGATGGATGCCTTACCTGAAATAGAAGGGCAGGGATTTATAGAACTCCTGCAACAGGTGTATGATGAAGGGAAACCAGTTATAGGGAGTAGTGTGCTGGCAAAACTGGAGCGTCAAGGGAAACAGGAAGATGCTTATTTTGATTTTACTTATACACCTCTTCGTAATACAGATAGCTCTGTTAGTGGAGTAATGATCATGGCTATTGATGTGACAGAACAGGTACTAGCCAGACAAAAGCTTGAAGAGAGTGAAACCAAAGTACGAAGCCTGGTGGAAAACTCGCCTGTAGCTATGTCATTGTTTACAGGTCGGGATCTCGTAATTGAAATGTCAAATGTGGCTATGATAAAGCTTTGGGGCAAAGGAGATAGTGTGATGGGTAAACCTTTAAGGTATGCTTTGCCTGAACTGGAAGGACAACCTTTTTTACAAATTCTGGATGATGTTTTCACAACAGGTATACCCTATCATGCAAGAGAAGCCAAAGCAGATCTGGTTGTAGATGGAAAACTGGGTACATACTATTTTAATTTTACCTATCAACCC
This sequence comes from Xanthocytophaga agilis, assembly GCF_030068605.1. Taxonomy (NCBI): domain Bacteria; kingdom Pseudomonadati; phylum Bacteroidota; class Cytophagia; order Cytophagales; family Rhodocytophagaceae; genus Xanthocytophaga; species Xanthocytophaga agilis. The sequence continues at coordinate 76,058 of NZ_JASJOU010000011.1, read as the reverse complement.
TTATTTGACACTAGTGGTAAGGTATATGCCATATTGGATGTTGCCATTGATGTTACAGAAGAGGTCAGAACCAGAAAACAACTCGAAGAAAGTGATTTATTTGCACGAAGCATTATTTATAATTCCCCTGTCGCTAAGCTGGTATTGATAGGAGAGGAAATGATTGTCCAGACAGTCAATGAGAATATGATGGAAATGATAGGCAGAGACAACCCTATATTGGGTCTGCCTCTTATGGATGCTATTCCTGAACTACGTACTACTGCCTTACTGGACAATCTTACAAAGGTATTTTATACTGGAGAGACATTTTATCAACCAGAAGAGAGAATAGAATTGATACGGTATGGGCAGCCTTATACTGGCTATTACAACTATATCTATAAAGCTTTGCGTAATACAGATAATGCCATCTATGGTATTATTGTTACGGCTACAGAAGTTACAGGTCAGGTACAGGCCCGTCAAAAAATAGAGGAAGCAGAAGCCTTCATGCGCAATGCTGTAGATCTGGCTCAACTGGGTACCTGGAGTTTCGATCCGGTCACAAACCATGTTTTTTATTCACAGCGTTTTCAGGAATGGTTCAATTTGACACAAGGAGATGCAGACCTGAATGAGATTTATGCTTCTATTTCACCAGATGATATAGACCGAATCAAAGATGCAGTGGACTGGGCTATGAATATAGAATCAGGAGGTGTATTTGATGAAGAGTATACAATACAAAACCCTGTACATGGAAAAAAATATATTTTACATGCCAAAGCACTAACTTTTTTTGATGAGCTAGGTGTACCAGTTAAAATGATTGGTACTGTGCGCGATATAACTGCAGAGCGTCAGATACAACTAAAGCTTGAGCAACAGGTTCAGGAACGTACAGAAGAATTGGCCGTTACCAATGAAGAGCTGGCTGCAACCAATGAGGAGCTAGCTACAGCCAATGAAGATCTTTTTGAAGTGAATGCCCTTTTGTTACGGTCTAATGATAATCTGGAAAAGTTTGCATACATCGCTAGCCATGATCTTCAGGAACCTTTGCGTAAAGTGCAGTCATTTGGCGATTTGCTTAAAAAACAGTACGCTCATCAGTTGGGAGAAGGAGTACAGTTGTTGGAACGTATGCAGTCTGCTGCTGGACGAATGTCTGTGCTTATCAGAGACTTATTGTCTTTTTCCAGAGTGTCATCCCAAAAAGATATGTCAGAGTCGGTCTCTTTAACTCAGGTTTTAAGTACTGTACTGACTGCACTGGAATTGCGTATAGAGGAAACAAAGGCTATCATTCAGGCAGATCCTTTACCTACTGTTTTTGGAGATGCCTCCCAGTTGGAACAATTATTTCAGAATTTGCTTAGTAATGCACTCAAGTTTCACAAGAAAGATGTTGCTCCTATAGTTGAAGTTCGTTACCAGCAAATAGATTCTAAGAATCTGCCATCTTCTGTTAAAGTTATAAAACATACCCGTTACTATCATCAGATTAAAGTATCTGATAATGGAATCGGCTTTGAAGAAGAATATGCAGAACGTATCTTTCAGATATTTCAACGATTGCATAGCCGGGTAGAATACGCAGGTACAGGTATTGGACTTGCTATTTGTGAAAAGGTAGTGACTAACCATGGCGGGGCTATAATCGCTACCAGCCAACTGGGTAATGGAGCTACATTTACCATATTTCTACCTTTTGAATAGAAAAGGAAATACTGTGGTGAGTTTGTACAAATGCTAATCTAGCTCAACCAGCGTTCCTTCGCTTTCGCCCAGATCTCTACCCCATTTAGCAATTGCATTGAGTACAGGTATTAATGTTTTGCCAAAGTCAGTTAATGAGTATTCCACTCTAACAGGTGGTTTGGTGCCAAACATTTCCCGTTTGATCAGACCATCTTTTTCTAGTTGTTTGAGCTGAATACTCAACATTTTTTCTGTGATGTCCGGAATATGCTTCTTTATTTCGGCAAAGCGCATTGTCTTTTCTTTTAAATACCACAGAATAACAGTTCGCCATTTACCGCCAATGTAATCCATCGTAATATCCATGGCGCAGTGATATAATTTTTCATCTAGCCGGAAGGCTGTATTTACCCCTTTTAGTATCATAATTGTATTTTTTTCAACCTGTCAAAATTGACAGTTATTTACTTGCAAAAGTAGTAATCGTATGTTTGTTCCTATAATTTTATCACTGATTAAAAAGCAAATACGATGAAAAAGATAGGAGTATTAGGCACTGGTATAGTAGGACAAACCATTGGTGCAAAGTTATTGGAGCTAGGGTATATAGTTATGTTAGGTTCACGGACGTCAGATAACGAAAAAGCTGGGGAATGGGTAACCAAGTATGGTACCAACGCCTTACAAGGAACATTCAATGATACAGTTGCATTTGGCGAAATGCTTTTTAACTGTACGAAGGGTGAGGCCTCCCTGGACATTCTGAAGAGTTGTGATAAAAAACATTTTTCAGGCAAAATTTTGGTTGATGTGAGTAACCCGCTTGATTTTAGTAAAGGAATGCCACCTATACTTATTCCTGAATTGTGTAATACCTATTCGTTGGGAGAAGCCATTCAAGAGCTTTTACCTGATACTAAAGTTGTTAAAACGTTGAATATTGTAACCTGTAGTGTAATGGTTAATGCACATACATCTGGTGGAGATGCAACAATGCTTGTTGCGGGTAATGATCTGGAAGCTAAATCACAAGTTAGTGAGTTATTACATCAGTTTGGTTGGAATGATATAATGGATCTGGGAGATATACGACACGCTCGCAGTACGGAGATGATGTTACCTGTCTGGCTGAGTATATATTTGACTACACAGAATGCTACTTTAGCTTTTAAAATAATCAGGTAAGTAAATAGGTGATTCTGATAGTTGTAGAAATGATCGGGAAATGTACAGTTAAGATGGGATGACAGTAAGAAAAATATGTATTTTCTGATCAAAGTAAATAGAAATTGTAGCTAATCAGGATGCTGGGAATCTTTATTCTATCCGGCAGACATATTGTCGGGAGACTGTTCTTGTGTGGTAGGCGTTTGTTTATAAAGTTCTTCTTCCAGGTCATGAATTAAATGATTCAGAAAGAATATTTTTCCACTAGTATGTATAATTTCTCTAAATCTGACTAGTCGAATCTTAAGAGGTAATTTACTGAATTCATGCATGCGAATATGTAATTGCTCAATTTCCTCTCTGGCCTTGGCAAGTTCGGCATGGATAGTGTTAGGAGCACTTTTCATGAGAATAGAAGTTTGTATTGGGTTGTATAGTACTTTCTCTTTTTATAAACTCATATAGCGACTGTATGTTTTGATATAACCGGTAAAAATTCCTGCCAAAATCTAGATATAAATTAGGCTATCATATATTTGGTCAATTTTAACAGAACTCAGGTAACAAAAACAAATGTTTGAGGATGAACCTCTACAAAAGAGCGCTGTTTTGGGAATGCTTTATGTTATTCATACTATTTTGATAAGGGTAAAACAATTATACTTAATAGTATAACTGTTTTAGTATCTTATAATTGAAGGATTTAGGGAAATAGTTATTAAATAATATTTTTATGCAGATAAAAAATTGCCCTTTTTAGGCCATATCTAGTTGTGTACAACATCTGTAATTTTGTATATTGCGAATATATTTTTGTAATTAGAGAGTAATAGACAGGCAATAACGTTGGGTAATATACAGAACAGTATGTATGCAGAATGGGATGATGCAGCTTTGGTTACCGCTTTGCAAAGTGGGGATGAAGGTGCATTTACGGAAATATATGAAAGATACTGGTCAAAGGTATTTTGGGTAATCTATCGTAAAATTAAAGTAAGGGAAGCTTCAGAAGAGCTTGTACAGGATTTATTTATAAGTCTTTGGAATAAACGTATTGTAAATCAAATTGATAACTTGGAGCGTTACCTCATGGGCGCTGTCAAATATAGAGTTATTGACCACATAAGAGCTCATCTGACAGAAGAAAACTACAGTCATACTTATCGGTCAGTACTAGTTTCTACAACTCAAAGTACTGAAGAGGATATTGCTGCCAACGATCTTACATTAGCCCTTCATGATAGTATAGAGAAGTTGCCAGAAAAGACCAGAGAAGTTTTTCGATTGAGCCGAATTGAACAACGTTCTGTAAAGGAAATTGCTGCTATGTTGCAGATATCAGAAAAAGCAGTAGAATATCATCTGACAAAATCTTTAAAGCTTATGAAAGATCATTTGAAAGATTTTGTAGCTCTCCTATTATTCTATCTGAATTAAGAAATCTTTTTCAAAAAGATTTCTGAGCATATTATGTTCTACTCAGAACAGAATATATGCCGAACTTTCGTATGTCCTAGGAAAGTTATTAGTATTTTTCTAATATATTTTGGGATTTTCGGTTCTATTAATATAATCTTTCAAATAATTTTTATTTGTAATTAGGGATAGGCCACTTTTTTTGCGACTCCTATATTGTAAAGGCTCTATTCACTATACTTCATGACAAAGGAAGAATTACAATCACTGCTTGATAAATATCTTATAGGAACTATAACGCCAGAAGAACAACACTTACTAAATCGATGGTATGAAGGTTTGGATAAAGGACCGTATCCTGCTGCCTTATCTAAGATAGAAGAAGAAGCATTGAAGAGCAAGTTATGGAATGAGATTCTCCCTGAGTCCATTCATGCAAAAGGTAGAGCAGTTGATAATGTGTCGCAGGTAAAAGCAGGAGATTCTGTACTAGAGAGTTCATTAGATGGAAGAAGTATTCCTATATGGAGAACTTTGTTGCGGATAGGAATAGCTGCCAGTATAATCATTGTCCTGGGAATCGTGTATAATCAGTATAAACATGAAATTAATCATACACTGAATATCCCTATAGTATTTAGAGGTACCTCAGATGACGACAATATCCTATATACAAATCGTTCCGGACAGATTGAACGTATCGACCTTACTGATGGTAGTAAAATATTTTTATATCCAGGAAGCTGGTTAAAATATAATCGTCAGTTTACATCAAAAAAGCGGGAGGTTCAGTTGTCTGGAGAGGCCTTCTTTAAGATTCAGCATGAGTCAGATCGTCCGTTTATTGTCTTGGCAGATAAAACGATTACCACAGTATTAGGTACCAGTTTTATTATCAAAGCATATCCTAATGCTAAAAGTGTAGTAGTTGCCGTGAAGACTGGTAAAGTATCTGTCCAAGTGCCGGATTCTTCTCAGAGCAATCAGAATGAAGCAATACCAGCGGAAGTAATGACTCTGAATCCCCAACAACAAGCTGTTTATCTGCGTGATACTCAAATGCTCACAAAAGAAAATGTGTTAAGTTCTAAACCAATTGTTGCTTCACAACTGGTATTTGAAGAGAAAACAGTGCCTGAAGTACTAACAGCCTTAGGGAATATTCATAATGTAGGGATGATTTATGATATGGAACATCTGAAGGAATGTACGGTTACTGTCACTTTCTATAACGAAACCTTAGAACAGAAACTGGATCTATTATGTAAAATACTGGGTGCTACTTATGAGCGAGTGGATAATCAGATAATATTATTTAGTAAAGGATGCCATAAGTAAGCTGACATTTCGATTCAGGTTACTTCCAGCTATTAGGCAACCTCTTTAAGCGTTCATTATAATCTACTTTCTATCAATCGATCATTTCATTATAACCCCTTAAGCCACCTATGATAACCTAAATGTCTACTTCCTTATACAAATAAAAAGTCCAATAGTGTGCCACCACCATTGGACTGCTCCCCGCAATAATTTCTTCTGTGTGAAAAAACTTCACATAAGGGGACGACTTTGTCTACTTCCTTACAATTCAACAAAGACAATTCAATTTATGAAAATTCATTCACAGTTTACAAAATTTATTTTGTTTTCTATGAAAGTAATAATTATACAAACTTTCATAGCTGCGCTAGTTTCCATAGTAGCCTTTGCCCATAGTGGACTTGCTCAAGGAATTTTGGAACGAAAAGTTAGTTTGCAAATGAATCAGCAAACTATCAAAACAATTCTTTCAAAAATAGAACAGCAGACGAACGTGCACTTCGTATACAGCCATCAGTTGATTGGAGCACACCGAAAAATATCTATAAAGGTTGCCGATGAACAACTGGTTAAAGTGCTGGAAAAATTATTGACGCCCCTGGATATTTCTTATGAACTGAATGGTAGTAGGATTTTACTAAACCCTATAGGTTCTGTAATGGATTCTTCTGCATTCATGGATCAGGCATCTATCACAGAAGGTACAACAGATATGCTTGCTCAGCAAATAACAGGTAAGATAACATCTCAACAGGATGGAGAGCCCGTTGTTGGAGCAACCGTGCTTGAGAAAGGAACCACCAATGGCACTGTAACAGATATAGAAGGAAAATACACACTGACGCTAAAAGGAACAGAAGCTGTTCTGATAGTAAGTTTTATTGGTTTCTTATCTGAGGAGACAGTAGTTGGAAATCGTTCAGAGGTAAACGTGGCTCTGGTTCCGGATGTAAAGGCACTTGAGGAGATTGTGGTAGTAGGTTACGGTTCTCAGAAAAAGAGCGTTGTGACTGGTGCTATTTCTTCTGTAAAGTCCTCAGATCTGGAGAATATGCCAGTAACCCGTGTTGAACAATCTTTACAGGGTAGAACTTCTGGTCTTACCATTACTTCTAGCTCGGGACAACCAGGTGCGGGTTCAACTGTACGAATCAGAGGGACAACCTCTATCAATAATAGTGATCCGCTGTATATTGTGGATGGAGTGCAGATTGGTGGAGGTATTGATTATCTGAACCAGGCAGATATTGAGTCTATTGAAGTGCTAAAAGATGCAGCTTCTGCTTCTATTTATGGTGCACGGGCAGCTAATGGGGTTATTATTGTGACCACCAAGAAAGGTAGAAGTGGGCAGATGGAAGTGAACTATAATGGATACATGGGGATACAGGCTCCCTGGAGAAGATTAAAATTGTTGAATGCTGAGCAATATGCCACTTTGTTAAATGAAGCAACAGTTGCTGGAGGCGGACAAATTCGTTTTCAAAATCCGGCACAACTGGGAAAAGGAACAGATTGGCAGGATGCTGTATTTAGCAACAATGCACCTATCCAGAATCATGAGTTGAGTTTGTCTGCCGGAAGTGAAAAATCCACCTACTTTGCTTCATTTGGGTATTTAAGCCAGGATGGTATTGTCGCTCCTTCCAATTCTCAATACAGACGTTTTACAACCCGGTTTAACTCTACACATAAAATAACCAAGGCAGTTACTTTTGGTAGCAATATTGGCTATACCCGTATTAACTCCAAAGGTATTGATCCGAATAGTGAGTGGGGAGCACCTTTGAATAGAGCGATCAACATCGATCCGATTACTCCAATTATTGTAACAGATCCTGATGTATTAAATACCAGTCCATATACAGATAAGCCTGTGGTAAGAGATGCACAGGGGCGACCCTATGGTATTTCCAACATTGTCACTTCCGAGATATTGAACCCTATAGCTGCGCTGGCAGTAACTCAGGGTAGAAACTGGTCTGATAAAATAGTTGGTAATGCCTTTCTGGAATTAGAGCCTATAAAGGGTTTAAAATTACGATCAAGTGCAGGAGTTGATCTGGCATTTTGGGGTGATCAGAGTTTTTCGCCTGTATACTATCTGAATGCAACAAACCAGAATGATGTAAATGATTATAACCGAGGGATTAATCGTGGCCTGTTCTGGTTATGGGAAAATACAGCTTCGTATACACGTACATTTGGAAAACACAATCTAACAGCATTAGTTGGAACAACTGCGCAACGTAACTATGGCGAAACGCAGGGTGGAACCCGTACCGGACTGCCTGTTAACAACTTAAATGATGCTTCTCTGGGATACCCAGTTCCACAAACCAATCAATATTTTAATGGGGGAGAATATCAAAATACATTAGCATCCGTTTTTGGCCGGGTGATATACAATTATGAAGAACGGTATCTGTTCACAGGTATTATCCGTCGGGATGGTTCTTCCAGATTTGGACCTAATAATAAATATGGTACGTTTCCATCCGTATCTGTAGGCTGGGTAGCTTCAAACGAACGTTTCTGGCCTACTAACAATATTGTAAATTTCCTGAAATTCAGAGCTTCCTATGGTATCACCGGAAATGACAACATTCAGGATTTTCGCTATCTGGCAACTGTAGGCGGAGGACGTAATTATACCTTGGGTAATGGATCAAGTGTTACACTGATCAATGGAGTAAGCCCCAATGCTATCTCTAACCCTGATTTGAAGTGGGAACAAACATCACAAACTGATATCGGCTTCGATGCAACGTTATTTGGAAAGGTTTCCTTTACATTTGATATGTACCATAAGAAAACTACGGGTATGCTGCTGGATATTGCAGTTCCCTGGTATGCTGGTAATAATGGTCCTGTTGGTAACGTAGCGGATATGGTTAACAAAGGATATGAAATAGAACTGGGGTATTCTACCAATTTCGGAGATGTCAAGTTCCGTATCAATGGAAACGTTTCTTATCTGAAAAATGAAGTGACTTATCTGGGAGCAGATAAAAAGTACTTACAAGGACAACGTTTTGGTCCGCAACAGGTAGAGATCACCCGTACGGAAGTAGGTAAGCCTGTAGGTTATCTGTTTGGATTTAAGACAGATGGACTTTTCCAAAATACTGAGGATATAGCAAGCTATGTAAACAGCGAAGGACAAATGCTACAATCCAATGCTAAACCAGGAGATATTCGCTTTGTAGACGTTAATAAAGATGGCAAAATAGACAACGATGACCGTACCATGATTGGCAATCCTACTCCTGACTGGACTTTTGGATTGACAGCTAGTGCCAGCTGGAAAGGGTTTGATCTGATGGTATTTGGGCAGGGTGTTGCCGGAAATGATGTTTTCAAGGGCATTCGCCGATTTGATTTGCCAACTGCCAATTGGACTACTGAAGCATTGGGACGCTGGACTGGTGAAGGAACATCTAACCATTTCCCTCGTTTGACGATCAACGACGTAAACCAAAACTTTAGCCGTAGTTCCGACTTCTTTGTTGAAAACGGTTCTTATTTCCGTATTAAAGTATTACAGATTGGCTATTCTCTTCCTCAGGCCATTGTTGGAAAAGCAGGTTTGAAACGTGTCCGTATCTATATAACCGGAAACAACTTGCTGACATTTACCAAATATACCGGATTTGATCCTGAAATAGGTGGAGGTAGTATGGGAGTCGATAGAGGTATTTATCCACAAGCTCGTGCATTCATGGTAGGTCTCAATCTTGGTTTATAATTCTTAATTCTAGCGTAATTATGACACTTACGAAAATGAAATATTCAACTCGCTTATATACGATTTTGCTTATATCTGGTTTATATTTCCTTACTGCTTGTGGTGAATTTCTGGAATTAAAACCCAGAGGAACACAATTGGAAGATAATTTTTACCAGAACCAGCAGCAGGTTATGGAGGGGCTGATTGCTATATATGATGTAATTCAATGGGGTACTTCTGGTGGATATACCATGAAAATGCCTTTGCTCAGTACCGCTTCAGACGATTGTTATGCAGGAGGGAGTGATGCCTCTGATCAGCCAGGATGGGTAGCCTGGGATAAGTTTACGTTAAATCCTTATCTAGGGCCACAAACAGGTTTATGGCAAAAGAATTATACAGGTGTGTATCGTGCCAATCTGCTCTTATCTAAAATTGATAATGCCCCCGGGCTAAGTGCTGATTTCAAAAAAAGAGTAATTGCCGAAGCGAAAGCCTTGAGAGCTTATTTTTATTTTGATCTGGTACGTTTCTTTGGACGTATTCCACTGATTACCGGAGCTATTCCTACCAGTGACTTATACGGTCAGAAGCAGGTAGAGCCAGCTGCTATCTATGCACAGATCGAAAAAGATCTGGGAGAAGCAAGAGTTGATTTACCTGTTAGCTTGCCAATTGCAGAAAAAGGCCGTTTAACAAAAGGGGCTGCAACTGCCCTGTTAGGCAAAGCTGTCTTGTATCAGAATAATAACAGTCGCATGGCTGAAGCTGTTGCCTTGTTTGAAGAAATAAATACTTCGGGAGTATATGCACTGGTGACTAAATTTGAAGATATTTTCCGGCCTGACAATCAGTATAATTCAGAGTCTATTCTTGAAATACCACATTCTACAAAAGCTTCCTGGGGTGATTGGGGATGGGTCAATGGTGGTGAAGGTAATGTTGCTCCTCAATTTGTTGGACCTGCCGATTTCAATGGAAATACCTATTCGAATGGTTGGGGGTTCTGTCCGGTTACTGAGTCATTGGCTCAGGCACTAAAAGATGATCCCCGTTTTGATGCTACTATTATTGATGGTAAGAAGCTTCAGGCAGAAGGAGCTACCTACACCAAACGTTATCAGAATACCGACTATTTTATTCGTAAATATGCACCTTTAAAGGCGTTTCGCTCTACTGTAGGTACAGCAGAACTTAACTGGCCTATCAATGAAATCGAAATTCGCCTGGCAGACGTCTATCTGATGGAAGCTGAAGCATTGGTACGTGGGGGAGGAGATCTGTCAAAAGCGAAGTTCTATCTGAATGAAGTGCGTAAACGGGTAGGATTAGGCGAAGTAGAAGCAACATTGGATAATATCTACAATGAACGTAGGTTAGAATTAGCCACGGAAGGCCATCGGTTCTTTGATCTGGTCCGTACAGGAAAAGCTGATGATGTACTGCCAGGATTTAAGGAAGGTATACATGAAGTATTACCTATTCCACAACAGGAGATCGATGTAACCAACAAAACGCTGGAACAGAACCCTGGCTACAATTAATAGTATCTGACACTCATGGATAATTTTCATGAGTGTTCTCACAATCCTAATATGAAATCACAATGAATACATATAGATCCAAATTTTACAAATGGTTTACTTCAGGACTATATCAGCCAGTTTGTATATTGACTATACTAAGCTTACTTAACGGCTGTGTTCCTGACTCTGCAACAGAAGACATTGGCCCTGCCCCTACAGGTGAATTTACTGTTACACCTATAGCAGGAAAAACAAATACTTTTTTATTAACCAGCACTTCTGATAATACCTTTTACTACAAATGGGATAAAGGAGATGGAGATTTTGTGGAAGGAAACAAAGTAGATACGGCATACTTTGCTGATATGGGAGATTATACTATAAAACTAATGGTACTAGGCAAAGGTGGGCATGGCCAAACGGAACAGGTTGTTAAGGTAACCCAAGACGATCCGGATGGTTGTGCAGGTAAGAAAGCATTGCTTACAGGATGTGCAAACAAAACGTGGATTCTTGAACCTGCTGCGGGTTCGTTATGGGTAGGAGAGCTCAGTGGAAATCAGTGGTGGGCCAATGGCGCAAATGAGGTAACAGGTTCCAGAGCATGTGTATTTGATGATACATATACTTTCTCCAAAGATGGAAGTTTCGTATTTGCCAACCAGAATACCTTTGGTGTGGATGAAGAAAGTGGTAAAGTGTGGCCAAATGATATGGGATTACCTGTTGGCTGTCATGCAATGTCTGAAATTCCCTCCAAGTATAGTGCCTGGGGGTCTGGAAATCATACATTTAAAATTGTTGGAGGAAATAAGCTTCAGGTAAATGGTAAAGGTGCTTTTATGGCACTGTATAAAGTTGGTGAGACTGAGATCACGGCAGTTCCAAACGATGTAGTTACTTATGACATTCTGGAAATGACTGAGACTAAAATGGTCCTTCGCAAAGCCTATAGCTGGGGTCAGTGGAAATTTACATTTAAAGCAAAGTAAACGAATTGTAGTTACTAAGTCTGGAGTGACCATATACAGGATATTCTATACATACTTAAAATCATTTGGACTGAAATTTAATAAGCAATGAAAGTAGCAAGTATACTCACTATAGCTGCATGTCTTAGCATTCTGGCTTGTGGCTCCAAAGATGATTCTTTTCCGGTAATTACGATTCCAGAAATACCGACACCTGTAGACAAAGGCTGGACGTTTGAGACAAATCCAGTCTGGGCAGATGAGTTTGACTATACAGGCAAACCGGATGCTTCCAAATGGGGGTATGATCTGGGAGGTAGTGGCTGGGGCAATAATGAGCTTCAAAACTATACAGATAAGGAAACAAATGCCCGTGTAGCAGATGGGAAACTGACTATTACTGCCCGAAAAGAAACTTTGGAAAATCGTGAGTATACCTCTACCCGATTGGTTAGCCGGGGAAAAGGTGATTTTCTGTATGGAAGATTTGAGGCTAAAGCTAAACTTCCTTCTGGAAAAGGTACCTGGCCTGCTATATGGATGTTGCCTACAGACTGGGCTTATGGCGATTGGCCTAAGTCTGGTGAGATTGATATTATGGAGCATGTGGGATATGACCCTGACCGTGTGCATATTTCTGTACATACGCAGGCTTATAACCATAGCATCGGTACCCAGAGAACAAGTTCCAGAATAATAGACAATGCCCGTACTGAATTTCATTTGTATCGTGTTGACTGGACTCCCTATGCAGTACGCGGATATATCGATAACCAGCTAATCTTTGAATTTGTCAATGAAGGAAAAGGATCTTCGGTATGGCCGTTTGACAAAAAATTTCACTGGTTGCTGAATCTGGCAGTTGGTGGTAACTGGGGTGGAGCACAGGGCGTCGATCCGGATGTTTTTCCTGCATCAATGGAAGTAGATTACGTACGGGTATATAAAATGATTGAAAAGTAGAGATTTTCTCTATTGGCTGTTTAAATGGAAAGGCACGGTATATTTACCGTGCTTTTTTATTTAGGAAGGCTCTGCAACAAACTGTTATCAGACATGTATAACCGCATCATTTCAGCTAATGGATGATGCTGAAAAGTTATATCTTTAGAGCACAATAATTTTTTCTTCCCTTACACCATACACATGATAAAATACATTCTGAGCATACTTCTGACGTTTTGTCTTCTGGCCTGCCATTCTACCAAAGTTGCAAAGAATTCGCCAATCCATACTACTGAAACCTTGATTGTCCAAAAAGTTGCTGAACATGTATATCAGCATATCTCATTTCTGAATACAGAGAGTTTTGGTAAGGTAGCTTGCAATGGAATGATTGTGGTTGATAAAAAGGAAGCCATCATATTTGATACACCTGCCCATACTAAATCTTCTGAAGAACTGATACAATGGATAGAAGATAGCCTGAACTGTAAGGTCAAAGCTATTATCCCGACTCATTTCCATGATGATTGTTTAGGAGGACTGGACGCATTTCATAAAAAAGGTATTCCTTCCTTTGCCAATAATCTGACTATACAGTTTGCCCGGAGGCAGAATGTAACTCTTCCTCAAAATGGATTTGATTCACAGCTTGAACTAAAAGTAGGTAGCCGAAAGGTAATTACAGAGTTTTTGGGCGAAGGACATACCAGAGATAATGTAATTGGTTATTTCCCTGATGAAAAGATCATGTTTGGTGGTTGTTTGATTAAGGAGGTAGGTGCAGGCAAAGGCAATCTGGCAGATGCAAATGTAAACGAGTGGTCTCAAACAGTAACACAGGTTAAAGCAAAGTATCCTGGCACCAAAGTTATTATTCCCGGACATGGTAAGTCTGGCGGAACAGAGCTGTTGGATTATACTATTAAACTATTTGAGAAAAAGTAACAGAAATAGTTATACTGAAGAAGCGGTATTGTAAGTAGTAGCTAGCATCTCTCATTTACTATACCGCTTCTTAAAAGCAGAAGGATTCTCTCCAACAATTTTATTGAAAAGTTTATTAAAATAAGATAGACTTTCAAATCCTACCTCAAAGCAGACTTCTGATATGGATTTTTCTTGTAGCAACAGCGTTTTGGATTGTGTAATCCTATAGTGATTGACAAAGTCTGTAAATGTCATTCGTGTTTGTTTCTTGAAATACCGACAGAAGGCAGCTGTACTGAGATTTACACTAGATGCTACTACGTTTACATCTGTGGCTTCATGGTAGTGACTATGAATGTATTTATAAATAGCTCCCATCCGAATCTTATCATTTAAGAAAAGTTTGATACTGGTGTCCTGATCGTTGAGTTCTGTTACTTCCTGAGACAAAGCCAGAATCTGAAAGATTTCCAGTAGATGTAACAACTGATCAAAGTGTTTCAGATTTTGCATCTCTCTGAGTTTTTCAGTGACAGTTTTCTTTGTCTCTCCTGTAAAAGACAAACCCTTATACGCTCTGGCAAACAAATGCTGGATAGGGGCAAACTCGGGGGTATGTTGTAGGGCATCTCCCAGAAAGTTTTCTTTTAGCTGTATTACTATTTGCTTATACTCAGTTTCTATGCCATAATCGAAGTTTAAGTGTGGTATATTAGGCCCAATCAGTACCAAATCACTTTCCATGTAGCTGGAAATATGCTGTCCTACATGGCGTATACCCGTAGATGCTTCTACTAATACCAATTCGTATTCGGGGTGATAATGCCAGTAAAAGTAATTGCGCAGGCTTGGCTGAAATAGCTTGAAAGATTTACCCGGATCAGGTATAACCACTTCTTTCTGTATCTTCATATCTCTGTATTTTTCTGTGAACATACTGTTGTGTAGCCATGATTCTGTAAGATAGTCAATAGAGAGCAAAAGATGGTCATAGGAGTGGATGAAAAGAGATAGGAGTAAGGCTACCTTTGAACTATTCTATCATTCCTAAACATCAGGTTATATGCAAATACAGACAATGGTTCCTACTATGGTTCCTGATAATGCGCACAAGGATATACCAGGCAATCCATCTACTGCAATTACCAGTAAGATAAAACTTAATGACAGAAGTAATGGTCAGCCTTTGCGGATACTAAGTGAACAGGACTGGCAATTCTGGATTCACAATGGATATATAGTAATTAAGAATGCCGTACCGAAAGAGCAGGTAGAAAGACTGGCAAACTTCTTATGGGAATTTGAAGAAAAAGATCCTGCTAACCCTGATACCTGGTATGCGCCAGCCCGGTCAGAAATGAAAATGAAAGAATTGACCAATACAGGTATGGTAGAAGTATATAATCACCAATATCTCTGGGATAACCGGCAATATCCAAAAGTACATGAGGCTTTCGCAGACATCTGGGGAACGGAAAAGCTATGGGTAACTATTGATAGAGCCAATCTGAATTTTCCTATCCGGCCTGGGCATGAGTACAAGGGATTTATTCACTGGGATTATGATCCGGAAACCAAACCTCAGAATGTACAGGGCGTACTGGCATTAGCTGACCAAACAGATCCCAATATGGGTGGATTTCAGTGTATACCGGAACTATATCGTACCTACGATACCTGGAAGTTAACTCAACCTGCCGACCGGGATCACTTTAAGCCGGATGTAACAGGTTTTGAAATTGTAAAGGTTCCTATGGAAGCCGGTGATTTGCTGATCTTCAACAGTACGCAGCCACATGGTATCCGGGCCAATACAAGTGTAAATAAAGTACGTATGGCACAGTATATTTCTATGATGCCCGCTGAAGAGGAAAATGAAGCTTTACGTCAATGGCGTATTTCTTCCTGGAGAGAACGAAAAGCTCCTGAAGGATTTGCCTTTCCTGGCGATCCCAGAGGTTGGGAACAAACCAGATACAGCACTGCAGAATTATCTCCTTTAGGCCGTAAACTCCTGGGACTAGATAAATGGTAGTGTCGGGTAAACTACTTTGATTTTTTCTATGGTTTAGAAAGTACAAATGTGCCTAAAAAATATAAGGACATCTTACAGGTTAGGATGTCCTTATATTTCTGACCAAGTCGGATTTTTACTCTGTACGTAGTGATTTTACTGGATTAGCTAATGCACTTTTGATAGCCTGGTAACTTACTGTTAGCAGTGCAATTGTCATTGCCAGAACTGCTGTGAGTAAGAAGATTGACCAGCCAATATCTGTTCGATAAGGATAGTTTTCAAGCCATTTGTTTGCAGCGAACCATGCTACTGGAAAGGCGAATACAAAGGAAATCCCCACCAGTTTTATAAAATCCATGGAAAGTAATTGAACGATACTGGCTACACTGGCACCCAATACCTTACGGATACCAATTTCTTTCGTACGTTTTTCAGCAGATAGAGTAGCCAGACCAAACAATCCTATACAGGAGATAAATATGGTGAGAATAGCTCCAAATAACATAATTTGTTTCCACTTCGCTTCAGTTTCATAGTTTTTGAGGTTCTCCTGTTCCCTGAATGTATATATATAAGGGTTAATGGGAAATAGCTTTTTAAATACTTTCTCAATATGCTGAAGACTGGCAGTTTCTGTATGTGGTCGGATTTTAATAAATGCCATACCATATTGATTCTTGGGCTTCATCGTGAATAGTTGAGGCCGGATCTTTTCATTTAGAGCGCTAAAGTGATGATCTTTTACAACGCCTACTACTGTATATCTCTCATTGTTATTATACCAAAAATTGACTTCCTGGCCAATAGGATTTTTCCAGCCAGCCTCTTTTACAAAACTTTCATTGACTAACACAGACTTTGTAGAATCTGTAGATAGTTCTCCTGAGAAGTTACGTCCTTTAATAACAGGAATGTGTAATAATGGTAAATAGGTCGCATCTACTGTCTCATAGGAAAACTGAATGTCTTGATCTTTATTGATTCTGGCACTAGTACCCCAACTACCTCTGTTTTTTAAAGCAACATCTTCGATTGCAGGGTTAAGTAATAGTTGTTCTTTTAACAGTTTGCCTTCTGTACGAGTCAAACTGTTTTTAGGAATAGTAATCAGATTGTGATCATCGTAGCCAAGATCTTTATGAGTCAGATAGGAAAATTGGTCAAAGATTGTGAGAGTAGCAATTATTAGAAAAGAAGCAAGAGAAAACTGTAGTACTACAAGCGACTTCTGCAGATAATTCTTTCCTGAGATCTGAAACCGGTTGTACAATGTTTGTACTGGATTGTAGCTGGACAACACTAGAGCAGGGTAGAAGCCTGCTAGTGTTCCCGTAAGTAAAAATAATAGAATATAGGTTAATATAAGTTGTATATCCAACAAGTAAGATAAAGAAAGTGCTTTATTAGCTAACTGATTGAAAGTAGGAAGAGTAAGCTGAACCAATACTATCGCTAGTCCAAACGCAATGAAACACAAGACAAACGATTCTCCCATAAACTGCATAATCAGTTGCTTTCTGCCACCACCTACCACTTTACGTACTCCAATTTCTTTGGCTCGTTTGAGTGATCGGGCTAGTGTCAGGTTCACAAAGTTGATACAGGCGATGAGTAAGATAAATAAGGCAATACCAGACAAAATATAAGAGAACATGGGATTACTACCATCCTGCAATCCATTCACCACTGGTAGTTCCTTACTGAGATGCATGTCAGTAAAAGGTTGAAGTCTGTAATATGTGGTGTTTTTTACATTGTATTTTTCACGTATACTCTGGATTGCATTTTTTGCATCTCCTAAGTATATTTTATTCATTTTGGCTTCAAGAGTAGATATATTTGTTCCGGGTGCTACCAGAACAAACGTATTCAGAAACATGTTGAACCAGTTTTCTTTATCCTGTATTTCCTCTGCAGTTACCATCATAGGCATCAGGATATCAAACTTAATAGATGAGTTTTGAGGACTTTTTTGAGCAATGCCGGTAACTGTATAGGGTTCAAAGGTCTCCTTGTCTTTGATCTGCATTATTTTACCCAGAGCATCAGTGGTGCCAAATTGTTTGAGAGCCATTTCTTCCGTCAATACTATTGACTTAGGATGTTGCAGTGCTGTTTTTGGATTTCCTTTGAGTAATGGAAAGGAAAATACATTGAAAAAGCTGCTATCTGTCAGATAGATCTCCTGTGACTTAACCTTTGTACCTTGTTTAACATCCAGTTGAGTAGAATGAAATCGAACATAAGACAACACTTCAGGAATGTTTAATTGAAACTTTGGTCCTTGCAGATAACCCGTAATTGTACTTTTACCTGCTACATCGCCATTAGGTGTGACATCATCACTGACTATCCGGTATAAACGGTCTTGATGAGTGTGAAAGCGGTCATAACTGACTTCATCTTTGGTATACAATACGATCAGCATAGCTGCTGCCAGACCAATCGTAAGTCCTGCAATATTAATGAGGCTATATACCCTGTTACGAACAAGATTACGTAAGGAAAGAATAAAGTAGTTCTTTACCATATAGATAGAAGATAGGTTTGGATGTTTACTCAGAAATAGTTGTCTGTGCTACTGAAAGAAATACAGCAAGTTGTTAAAAGTCGCAAACACAAATCTCTTGCCAGAATATTAAAAATAGGGTGTAATGATACTAAGAGCTATCGAAGTAACAATACCTTAGGTTATGTGTATCAAAACCGAACACTACCTGTACGCTTTAGGACGTTCAAAAAATGTTAAATATGTATCTTCGCTGACAAATAAACAGTAGGTATCGGATTTGTTGTGTATCTTTAAGCGATTTGATGTTTAGATTTTTATTTGATGGAGTATGTTGGAACCTACTAAACACTTATCTCACTCTCAGTCAATAGACTGGGAATCTCTTACTCATAAAAAGCTGATACCTGATGAGTTAAGAGAGGAGATACTGATTGCATTGTCGTATTTTCCTGAACTAAAAGATACTCAGATCGACTTTGTTTATGTTGAGAATATTCGTTCGTCAATTATGCAGGCACAGCCTAAAGCACGAACGTTATTCAGAAAAAAACATCGTCGGCATTATATCATCCGCATAAGTCGATATTTTCATCTGAGCAAAACCCACATGAAGATCGAAGACTTGCCCAAAGACGTTCTGATTGGCTGGATCGGACATGAACTTGGACATGTAATGGACTACCTGTATCGGGGTCGACTGGGAATGGCCCGATTTGGTGCCGGATATGTATTCTCTAAAAAGTATATTCGTAAAGCTGAACGGGTTGCCGACACCTATGCCGTAAAGAGGGGACTACTTAACTATATTCTGGCTACTAAAAACTTTGTTCTGGATCATGCCGAACTGCCATCATGGTATAAGAACAAAATCCGGCGACTTTATTTGTCACCGGATGATGTCATGGCATTGGTTACTTCTTCTGAGTGAGACTTTACAAATTCTTCCCATTCATTAAATTGTTGTTCCTTCATTACTCGAGGTACTTTGGTTTGTCCTCCAAGCTTTTTGGTAGCTGCATTCCAGTCATGAAATAGCTGTGTAGGGATAACAGTGACCTTCACATCTTTCAATGCACGACTACGAGCTACTGCATAGTTTTTATTGATTTCGCACAATGTATGATCCAAATGAACTGCTATTTGTTCATTGTCTATAACTGTATTGGCTCCAACATACCACTGGTGAATAAATTGTCCATCTCTACGTACTTCTGCTACTGTAAATTCTGTAATGTCCATGGAAAAATGCTGATTCAGCTCCTGAATCCCTTGTTCCATTTGATTAACAGACAGTTGGCAACCAACAGCATTGAGGAAGAATTTCGTTCTTCCACTGATGATAAATTCATAGCGACTTTTATCTGTAAATCGCACGGTATCTCCAATCATATAGCGCCATGCTCCGGATACTGTTGATATAAGCAAAACGTAGTCTATTCCTTCCTGAACATATTCAATAGAGATAGCTTTAGCAGAAGGGTCTATACCTCCATCTTCCTGAATGATATTTTCTTCAAAAGGTACAAACTCAAAATAGATGCCATTGTCAAAAACAGGACGCATACTTTCTGTATCTGGACGATGCTGAAAGGCCAGGAACCCTTCTGATGCCAGATAGGTATCTGTATAAATCATCGGGCGTCCAAATAGTTTATCCAGACTACTTTTATATGGACCTAAAGCCACTCCACCGGAGGCATATACCATCAGGTTAGGCCATATATCATGAATAGTATCTACTTTATGGTATTCAATCACACGCTTAAGCATCAGTTCTATCCAGGCCGGAATCCCTGACAGACTACCAATATCCCACTCTTTCGCATGTTGAGCAATCTGTTCAATTCGGGTATCCCAATCATCAATACTGGATATTTCAATACCGGGCTTGTAATAACTCCTGAACCAGAAAGGAATATTGCTGGCACTGATTCCACTGATTTCACCCTCCTTATGATCTTCTTTCTCTTTAAGATGTGTGCTTGATCCAAGCATCATAATCTGTTTCTCAAAAAAAGAAGGTGGAAGATTAAATTCTGACAGACTCATGATTTGTCTGATCGCAGAGGTCCGGATGGAGGCCAGCATCTCATCTGTTACAGGAATATGCTTACTATGACTGGTAGTACCTGAACTTAATGCAAAATAATGAGGCTTTCCCGGCCAGGTAATGTCAGCTTCTCCAGCCAATACCTTATGCCACCATTCACTATGCATTTTATCATAGTTATGAAAGGGTACTCTTGCCGCAAATGCATCTGAAATAGATGGACTTGCCAATATAGCTTCAAATTGATAATGCTGACCAAATGCAGTGTCTTTGGCTTTTTCCAGTAATGCACGTAAAACTTTTTCCTGTGCTTCAGCAGGGTTGCCTTCATTGACAAATGTGTCGCTAAACTCAATCAGTTTTTTTAATAGTGCACCAATAACAGGCATAAGATTATAGTTGTTAAATTATTTACTATAATCCTTAACAAAAGTAATGCCTTGCTAGTGGTTAAGATTTGATAATCAGTGAGTAGGGAAAATAATACTCAAGCCTTATGTAAGATTAATTTATGTTCTGATTGATCCGTCTAGATTCGCTCTGAAGAGATTCTTTTAAAGTTGGAAGTGGTGTTTGAACTATAATAGTCAGAAAGTTCTGCAGATATTTGAAATCGTCAGGCTTTGTTAAGAAATAAAAGGCTCCAAGATCTTCAGCAATTTTTACATCTCTTTCATGAGAAGAGGTAGAATACATTATAACAGGTACCTGTTTATACTTTGCCATACTTTTTAACTGAATCAAACACTCCCAGCCACTAAGATCGGGTAGGTTGATATCCAGAAAGATAAAATCAGGAACAGAGCTATCACCTGATTTCAGTTTTTTGAGTGCTTCTTCTGCTTTGGAAGCTGTATAACAGGTTGCTGTTGGATCTGCTAACAATAATGCTTCTGCAAACAACTCCCTATCATCCGCATCGTCATCTATTAAAAAAAAGCTTTTGGACATAATTTTTTCATTAAATACTTTCTTCATTTTGTTTCAGAGGCAGACATACTGTAAAGGTAGCTCCTGTTTCGTTGTCGGATGAAGCATGGATATGGCCATGATGCCTTTCTACTATTTTTTTACAAAGTGCCAATCCAAGTCCGGTCCCTTCATATACATCTTTGGAATGTAACCTGGTAAAGATATTAAATATATCCTCTGCACTCTCCTGATTAAAGCCAATTCCGTTGTCTGAAATTCGTATATTGGCAAAATCGATACTATTGTCTTTCTCGATTATACTAGAAATGGAAATAACAGGTTGCCTGTCAGGGCTGGAAAATTTAAGTGCGTTATTAATAAGATTGTAAAACAACTGATAAATCAAGACTGCAGCTCCTTCAATAACAGGTAAGGACTCCCAGTTAATAATGGCATTTTTCTGTTGAATTAACAATTCAAGATCTGTCTTAATATGTCTGCATATTTCATTCAGATCAATAGGTTTTGAGTGTTGTTCATTTGCATTTAACTTGGAATAGGCCAATACTCCATCTATCATAGACGTCATCCGATTTGTGGCATTGCGTATTTTTTCAAGAAAGAGTTTTCCTTGTTCCGGAAGGGAATCGCTGTATTCATCCTGAAGTCTACCACTAAAAGTTTTGATCTTTCTTACCGGTTCTTTTAGATCGTGGCTGGCAACATGGGCAAACTGCTGCAGGTCTTCATTTGACTTTCGAAGAGATATATTTAACATTTGTAATTCCAATGTGCGTTTTTTGACTTCAGCTTCGAGTATGGTGGCATGTTCCCGTGACACATGAATGTCAGTAGTTGTCCCAAACCATTTCGTTACATTCCCTTGCTCATCTTTTTGTGGAATGCCCCGACTTAGATGCCAGCGATAGATTCCATTACTCATCTGAAGTCGGTGTTCGTGTTGAAAAGTAGTATGGTGTGTAACAGCTTCCTGCCACAGACGATTGGTTTCGGATTGATCATCAGGATGAATTAAATCCTGCCATAACCAATTGCCATTTTCCAGTCTATGTGCTCCTGCAAATTCTGAAATCCGGTTATTAAAATACTGAATTTCCCCATCAGGAGTAGATACCCATACCAGTTGAGGCATGGCATTGGCGAGTTCATTCAGTGATTGTTCACTTTCTTCTATCTTTTTGCGATTCTGAACTGTTTCGGTGATATCCATCGCAAAATTCAGGATACCTTGTATCTCCCCTTTGAGAGCATACCATGGCTGATAAATAACGTTCAGGTATTTCGTAGAAGATTCTCCCTGTTCATTTATTACTGTCAAAGGCGCTTCCTGTAGATTGATAGTCTTTCCTGTACGATATACTTCATCCAGAAGCTCGAGTGCATCTTGTCCCAGATCTGGTAGGGCTTCTTTAACAGTAAGCCCGGTAAAGTCTTTATCACCAAAAAGTTCTTTGTTTTTTGGATGAAAAAATTCATACCGATGCTCAGGACCCTTCAATACATTAATGATAGCAGGCGTTTGTCTGAAAAGAAGGTAGAATTGCTGCTCTGTGGCACGACGTATCTGATTGATACGGATATGGTTACTAACCCGTACAAGTAATTCCTTGGCTGAGAATGGTTTTACCAGATAGTCATCTGCCCCGGCATTCAAGCCTTCTACTTTTGCTTCTTCGCCCGCTCGGGCAGATAAGAAGATAACGGGTGTATTTTTTATATCCGGATGGTTGCGTATACATTTTAGTAATTCGAAACCGTCCATTTTAGGCATCATAATATCTGAAATGAGAAGTTCTGGCCTAAACTGAAGCATTTTATATAATGCATCTTCACCGTTAGTAGCGGTAATGACTGTAAACTGATCTGATAACAATCGTTGTACATAATCCCGCATATCAGCATTATCATCAGCAAGCAAAATCTGGTTTTTATAGGTTTCGGCTGTAGGCGCAGATTCTGACTCTGTATGCCATGTAGATTGATTAGTAATCTGTTCTAAAGAAGATTCTGATTGAGGCAGCCATTTTAAGGCTTCTTGCACAAATGCTTCTGTTTGTAGAGAAGCAAGCTCATAGGTAACACTTTGAGTTATCTTATCTTCCGGCAAATGATCTTTTCCGGTTGGAAAGACAATTGTAAATGCAGAACCAACACCACGAGTACTTCTTACAGAAATCGATCCTTTGTGTATTTTGACCAGTTCCTGAACCATCGCTAAACCAATACCCGTACCTTCCTGACTTCGCCCTTCAATATTTTC
This sequence comes from Xanthocytophaga agilis, assembly GCF_030068605.1. Lineage (NCBI taxonomy): Bacteria > Pseudomonadati > Bacteroidota > Cytophagia > Cytophagales > Rhodocytophagaceae > Xanthocytophaga > Xanthocytophaga agilis. The sequence goes on along the minus strand of NZ_JASJOU010000011.1, from coordinate 52,601 downwards.
AATCCGATGAAAGCGGCTAAAGATTTTTTCCAGTTCTTCCTCAGGTATACCAATCCCTGTATCTGCAACTGACACCTGAATAGTATCGCCACTTTGTGCAATATGAAGGCTGATAGTTCCCTTGTGACTATATTTGAATGCATTGGATACCAGGTTCAGAATAATCTTTTCCCACATATCGATGTCTACATAGACTTCATCCGTAATGGAATCATAAGTAATCTTCAATTCCATTCCTGCTTTTTCTATAGCTGAACGAAACGTACTTGCCAGGTCAGTAGTAAGAGCTATAATGTCTACTTTCGTAAACTTACCTTCTACCCGTCCTGCTTCAATCCTGGAAAATTCGAGTAACGTATTGACCAGTTTCTGCATCCGCAGTATGTTCCGGTAGGCAACCTCCATGCGAGACTTATTTCGTGCATTGGTTTCTTCGTCATTGAGAGTATCCTCAATAGGACCTAACAGTAATGTAAGCGGTGTACGAAACTCATGGCTGATATTGGAAAAGAATGTAGTTTTGGCACGATCTATTTCTGCCAGAGCTTCTGCTCTTTTTCGTTCCTCTTCCAGCATATGCACATTACTAAAGCTTGTGGCAATCTGATCTGTTACAAGGGAAAAAAATCCACTATATTTTTCATCTAACAGCCTATAGGGATTACAACCTACTACCAAAAATCCATAAGGATCTTTCGCACCAGGTTGTACAATAGGTAGAATAATTGCCTTATCCGAAGAAATTTCCCATGCTCCGGTTGGCATTACTCCTATAACATCTTGTAATTGCTCTAAAACCTGTGGCTTGCGACTTAAGGCCACTTCGTGTAAAAGCTCAGATACAGGAGATTGTAAACTCAGATTGATCTCTTTAGGTACAATCTCTATAGATTCACCTAATTCCGTTGACGAAACAAATGTGGCTTTGTCATCTGTCAGAAGATAAAAAAGCGCAAAAGGAAAATCATGTTTGTTTTCACTAAGTGTGGATATCGTCTCTCTGATAACCTCCCTATTTGATTTGGCATCTGTGAGTCCTGAACTCAGTTGAGTTAGAGTTTTAAGTTGACGTTCACTGATGATTCTGTCTGTATCATCGGTATTGGCACAAATCATTCCGGCTGTTCCTCCATCATCACCAGGAATGGGAGTATAGGAAAATGTGTAGTATGTTTCCTCAGGATACCCATTACGAACCATGATAAGTAATTGAGATTCGACATAGGTCCCTTCGTCTTTTTCCATTACTTGTTTAAGCATAGGTTCTATATCCCGCCAGATATCTTTCCAGACAACAGAAGCAGGAGAACCCAGGGCCCAGGGATGTTTTCCTCCTACAATAGCTTTATAAGGATCATTGTAAAACTTAATAAGTTCTTTACCCCAGCCAATCCATATCGGTTGGCGAGATGTTAGCATAATCCGTATACAAGTACGCAGACTTTGTGGCCAGGTTTCTACAGGGCCAAGCGAGGTTTTTGACCAATCATATGTTCTGATAAGTTGCCCCAACTCACCTCCTCCTGACAAAAATTCAGGTGTATTAGTTATTGTATTGAAAGGGGGAGATGTCTCCATAAATCAAATGAAAAATGGTAATAATAGAGCATACTTTTGTAATCATTTGCTGTAAGATCTTTTCAATGCAATAGATTGATTACAAAAGAAAGCTCTGAGTATAATAGGTATAGTTATCTCTTTTCAAAGCAACTGTAAATATTTGTATACTGCCTCACAAATAGAATCCACAGCTTTTTTATTCATCTTTTCAACAACTATTTCCAGTATTGCCTTTAAGCGTTTGAAGTCATCCGGTTTGGTAAACAGGCAAATTGCACCTCGTTCCTTTGCAAGTTGTTTATCCTGAGTATGAGATGATGTTGTGTGAATAATAACAGGTATATTTTTATATTCCCGAATGGATTTTAATTGATTTAGACAATCCCATCCATTCATAACTGGCATATTCAAATCAAGAAAGATAATGTCAGGCTGATCTATAGACTGAGATGCTAACTTCTCTATCGCAGTTTGTCCATTTGCTGCACTATAAAGAATTACTTCGGGTTCGACTGCTGTTAATGCCTCTTTAAATAGTTCTCTGTCATCACTGTCATCATCGACAATCAAAAATCTTTTTCCGATGTTTATACTCATCTGCTCATTAGCTTAAGTAATAATAATAATTTTGATTTACTCTATTATTTTCTTTTTTAACCGTTTGAAAGATAGTAGAAAAAGCTTGTTTATATGAAAAACACAGCAATAAGTTGTCGTATAGTTGTTGGTTTATGTGAAATATTTATCTTTATATTATCTACATACAGTATCAATCTACCACAGGATGATATTTCCCTAAAAAAGTGTTCCTTGAGATTAACTGTCATATTTAGTAATGGCTATTTTCATAAGTAGTTGGAAATAAGAAAGCTGCTGAGTGTTAGAAATATTTACATCTCAACTTGTGATTTCTCTAATAAGATTGCTCACTATTTATTGTACAAAGGATCTTTTTCATCTATTATCTTGTTCCCTAAATATATTAATCGTAATATTGCAATGAAGCAATTGACTTTGTTTGAACTTTGTTGTTATGGGACTTACTAAAACAGAATTTTTTACGCAAGAACAGAACCAACTGGCCGCAATATTTAAAGCTTTGGCTCATCCTGCACGTATAGCAATCTTACAGGTTCTTATCGAAAAAGATACTTGTATCTGCGGTGACATTGTGGAAGAACTACCTCTTGCTCAACCTACTGTATCGCAACATCTGAAAGAATTGAAAAGTGTAGGACTTGTCAAGGGTGAAATCGAAGGAACAAGTATCTGTTATTGTATTAATCAGGAAACCTGGAGTCAAGTGAAGCATCTGGTCGATGATTTGTTTACAGCTTTATCTGTTAATCAGAAATGTTGTTCCTAAGAATTTTAGTGTTCCCCCGGTTATGGGGCTTTTTTTGATTCTGTTTTATCGTAATATTACAATATAAAAGGATTAGGTATGTACGGACCCTATGATACTCCTAAGTTTTGGAAAGACTACAACCAACTGTTGACAAATTTTGTGCGTAAAAGGGTTGCTTGTCATGACGATGCCAAAGATCTTTTACAAGAGATCTTTTATAAGGTCTATACGTATTGCCAACGGTACGAATTTTCCTGTGAAAAAGCAGGTATCCAGAATCTCCGTTCGTGGATTTTTCAGATAGCTCAGAATACTATTACTGACTATTACCGAAGTAATAGAAAGTACATTGATCTGGAAACGGTTGCTGTTCCAGTGAATAATTCCGATATAAATACATATGGAGACATGTCCGAATATGTGGAACCACTTCTTTCATGTTTGCCTGAGATGTATCGTATCCCACTGGCAATGGATCTGGAAGGTACACCTCAAAAGGAAATCGCTGTAAAACTGGGAATGGGCTTGCCCGCTATCAAGTCACGCATTCAACGATCAAGAGTTCTGATGAAAGAATTATTGCATGAATGTTTTTACCTGAAAATAGATAATTTGGGTCAGATTGATTTCTTTGAAGTAAAACCAGATTGTGAGACATTGCAAGGATTTCTGGAAGAAAGAAAATGTACTACCAAGACCTGTGTTTGATTCCTACCAATATATATACTAAGTATCCTTATCTTTTAAGAAAATGGAACATATTCAAAATGTAATTATCGGGGCTGGTCCTGCTGGGTATACGGCTGCTATTTATGCTGCAAGAGCTAATCTCAAACCTGTCATGTATGTAGGTTTACAACCTGGTGGACAACTAACTACTACCAATGATGTAGAAAACTTTCCAGGATTTCCAGATGGTATTGAAGGTCCGGAAATGATGGAGCTGTTTCGTAAACAAGCCGAACGCTTTGGGACAGATATTCGCTATGGTCTGGTCACAAAAGTAGATTTTAGTTCAACACCCCATCGGTTAACTATTGATGATACAACAGAGATAACAGCCGATACGGTAATTATTGCTACTGGAGCAACTGCCAAATGGCTGGGTTTACCTTCTGAGCAAAAGCTGAATGGTTTTGGAGTTTCTGCATGTGCTGTATGTGATGGTTTCTTTTACAGAGGCAAAGAAGTGGCAATTGTAGGAGCTGGAGATACTGCCTGTGAAGAAGCCTTGTATCTGGCAAAGTTGTGTACTAAAGTTCATATGCTGGTTCGTAAAGATACCATGAGAGCATCTAAAATAATGCAGGAACGTGTGAAGGCAACTGCCAATATTGAAGTGCACTGGAATACTGAAACAGAAGAAATTCTGGGAGACAATGTAGTAACAGGTGTAAAAGTAAAGAATAACCAAACTGGTGAATATAGTGAAATACCTGTAGATGGATTTTTTGTGGCTATTGGTCATCAGCCCAATACTTCTTTATTTAAGGGGCAATTAGATATGGATGAAGCTGACTATCTGGTTACCAAGCCTGGATCTACCAAGACGAATATACCAGGAGTTTTTGCTTGTGGAGATGTACAGGATCGCCAGTTTCGTCAGGCAATCACTGCTGCTGGAACAGGATGTATGGCTGCCTTGGAAGCCGAACGTTTCCTGATTGCACTTGAGACACCTGTAGTTGTTACTATCTAACTATACACACATGCATTCCCGGATTTCTGTAAAAGCAGAGATTCGGGAATTTTTATTATTTGTACCTATGCCCCAATTATTTACTTCCCTTCAACTGTATGTTGATGGATTAATACAAGAGTTTGATCAGATCCCTGCCGAACGCAAGGTGTTACTCTCAAATCTAACACATTACATACAGTCCTGTATAAATCAGCGGAAAGAAGTAGCACTTACCTTTATCTGTACACACAACTCCCGCAGAAGCCATCTTTCCCAGATATGGGCACAAACAGCAGCCTTTTATTATGCTGTTCCAAATGTAAGCACATATTCCGGAGGGACAGAAGCTACTGCATTTAATCCAAGAGCTGTGAAAGCTATAAAAAAAGCTGGTTTTCAGGTAGAAACAGAGGATGATGCCGATAATCCTGTATATCTGGTTCGGTTTGCCACAGCTCAAACGCCTATAAAGGCATTTTCAAAGATCTATGACCAGGGAGGCAATCCTGTCAGACACTTTGGAGCGGTAATGACCTGTACGCATGCTGATGAAAATTGTCCCTATATTCCGGAAGCTACCCGTATCTCTCTGCCATTTGATGATCCCAAGGCTTTTGATGATACACCTCTTGAAGAGGCTAAGTACGATGAGCGAACACGTCAGATAGGACGGGAAATCTTCTTTGCTTTTAGTCTGGTGAAGGTACCTGAATAATTTTAAAAAATATTTCTCAAAGTTTGCATCTTTTGGAAGATGACCCCGTCATGAATGTGATTTTACTGATTAAGCATTCATTATATCAATTTTATTATTGTTCATCTAATCTAATTATGAGTATGGAAACTTTGATTTACAATGGCAGCAGTGCTTCTACATCAGAAGTGTTAAAACAATTGGTTCGGGATAAATATACCCAGATAGCAGATCAGTCGAAAGAAGCCAATGAGACATCCTGTTGTGGAGCGGGATGCGGGTGTTCTACCATCGATAGCGCTATCATGGCTGAGAACTACCAGCAACTGGAAGGATATGTGGCTGATGCTGATTTAGGATTGGGTTGTGGATTACCTACTGAATATGCCCATATTAAAGAAGGAGATACAGTTGTTGATTTAGGAAGTGGAGCTGGAAACGATGCTTTTGTAGCCCGTTCTCTTGTAGGAGAAAAAGGTAAAGTGCTAGGGATTGACTTTACAGAACGTATGATAGAAAAAGCGCGTGAAAATGCTGAAAAGCTAGGCTTCAATAATGTGGAATTTCGTCAGGGTGATATTGAAAAGATACCTCTGTCAGCAAATGTAGCAGATGTAGTGGTGAGCAACTGTGTATTAAATCTGGTTCCCAATAAGTTAAAGGCATTTGCGGAGACACTGAGAATACTCAAACCAGGTGGTCATTTCTCTGTATCAGACATTGTACTGGAAGGAAACCTGCCTGAAGGTCTACAGAAGGATGCCGAAATGTATGCTGGGTGTGTATCCGGTGCAATTCAAAAAGAAGATTATATGCAATTGATTGAGATTGTTGGATTTAAAAACGTACAGATTCAAAAACAAAGACGGATAAATATTCCTGTCGAAATATTGCAGCAATACTTATCTTCTTCTGAATTGGAGGCCTATACAACCGGACAAAAAGGAATCTTTAGCATTACTGTATACGGAGAGAAGCCTGTGCCTTGTTGTGAACCTGGCTCTGGTTGTTGTTAAGTGTCTTACGTCTGATTGCCTATAAAACAGGCAGTCAGACGTAGTTTGTTCACATCCTGTTAACTACATATTCCCATGACATTTTCTATCCGAGCTCTCGTATCTGAAGATTTGCCTGTTGTTAGGGAAATCTACCAGCAAGGCATTGATACACATATAGCAACTTTTGAAACACAGGCACCTGATGTAGAAACCCTTGATAAGAAGTTTTTACCTGTATGCAGATTAGTAGCTGAGTGGGATAATAAAGTGGTTGGATGGGCAATGCTTTCAGCGGTATCTACACGAGATGTATATGCAGGCGTTGCAGAAGTAAGTATTTATATTAGTCCTATCTATAGAGGAAAAGGAATTGGTAAGGCACTAGTACAACAACTGATTAAAGAAAGTGAACAGCATGGATTCTGGACACTTCAGGCTGGCATATTTGCTATCAATAAATCCAGCATTGCTCTTCACGAAAAAGCAGGTTTCCGTATGGTAGGCTATCGGGAAAAAATCGGACAGTTGCATGGAGAGTGGTATGATACTGTGTTGCTGGAACGAAGAAGCCATATAGTCGGATATGCATCAAATGATAGCATACTAGAAATAGCCCGGCTTGAAACAGGCGATTTTGAAAATATAACTCAGTTGCTTACGGATGCTCATCTTCCAATCCGTGATCTTCCATCTGGATTGCCTCATTTCTTTAAAGCAATTCCTGATAAAGATGGTCAGATCGCCGGAATGGTAGGACTGGAATTATATGGACCCTATGCATTACTTCGTTCACTGGTAGTACATTCAACATTCAGAAATAGGAAGACAGGCTATCAGTTGGTGCAACATGCCCAGAAATATGCGAGTGAACAAGGTGTAAAAGGATTATATCTGATCACCAATACAGCCGAAGGTTATTTTGAAAGACTAGGATATAACCGGGTTGAGAGAAACGTGGTTCCAAAGGAGATTCAGGAAACACAACAGTTTCAAGGTGTGTGCCCCAGTAGTGCTACTGTGATGTATTATCGACTTTAGTTGATGTTCTATTTAGATCTACCCATATTGTATCAAGTTCTGCTTCCTGATTACGTTGTATAATTCTTATTTTACCCTTTCTTCTTTGGATGATAAATCCTTTAAAGCTTTTGAGATCGCGTTCTGCCTTCTGATAGGTTGTATCATGGGATACATCGATTTCTTTATACACGAGACCAAAAAGTCCATAGTTGTTCTTTACTTCTGGTAAATCGGGCAACTGCCAATCCCAGATACCAAAAGTATACAGTTCTTCCCATTTTCCGTTTTGGTATGTCATAATTACATAGGTATTTATGTTAGACCAATCAGCCCAGTTTACTACATATGATAGTTCATCTGTACCATCCTGATTCAGGTCTCCTTCATTTCGGGCAAAAGCAACTCCCAGCAACTGCCCACCTGAAGCAATAGCCAGAGTGTCGATTTGTGGGTCAGAACAGGTAAAAAAAGACTCAGGATTCTTTTGTATGGTTAATGCAACCAATTGATCATAGTCTTTTAATCCCTGATAAAATTTGTTGGTCTCCTTATGTGTGATTCCATTGATAAAATGTTCCGTAAGTACTTCTTTGTGTCCGTCTCCATTGAAATCTCCCTGTATACAAAATCGATACCCAACTATTGGTTTTACAGAATCGGAAATAGATTCATTTATCTTAGCAAATAAGTCTTGCGTTGCTGGTTCTTTTTTATGGGTTGTATCTTTTAGGGATTCAGTATGTTCTGTACTGGTATGACATGATGGTAATACTATGCAGAATAATATAAAGAATAGAAATTTGTTTAGCATAAGTCACTAAGTAGTATTTTGTTATGCAAATACTGGAGGTGTCAGAAATATTCATCTATTTTACAGGCCTCAAACAATGGTCTATCTTAGATTTAACCAGTATCGTATAGTCCTAATCTTGTTTGGGTCAAGTTTTAGTGTGTCAGGCTCTTCAAGTACCCTTTGTACTTCAGGTAAGCCATAATTGATTTGTAACCAGATAGGTAGCTGTTCAACGCTTACATTCCATTTTTTTACTGTACGTGTTAATACTTCTTTGAGGTCTTTATGAGTTTGAGGATTGATTTCTTCTAAAACTTTTCCTGCAAACTCCTGGGCTAGGAAGTTATCCGTATTTTCAAAGATCCTTATTACTCCTTCTACAATAATTTCCTGGTCTTTTACCAGAAGTAAGATTTTAATTAATTGTCTTATTCTAAGATCTCCAGAATCTTTTGCCTTCTCTGATGAAATCAGGATTTCATTTTCTACCTCTTCTGGTGTTTGCGGAAATTTCATTGATTAAAATAGAAGTGATTGGCAAAACAGTAAATTTACTGTATTTTCTATTTGCAAAAGGTTCATACATGTTAAACGGCATTTCTTTTAGATTAAAAGATCGTAGAGTTAATAAGATCCTTCAGAAAGAAGGGTATCAACTTGCAGAATGTGAGATATTCTATAGCCCTATTCAATCAACTTTAAATTATCTGGCTTTAGGCTTTCTTATGCTATTACCTTTATCGATATTCTTGTTAATAAGAATAGACATGTACTGGCACTATCTCTGTATGTATTTCTTACTAGGGTATGTAGTATGCGGATATCTAAACAATACATTTGTATTTACTACTGACAAACTTTTGGTTATCAATCCTAACTTTCCTTTCACCAAAGTTGTGACCTATAAGCTGAATCAGATTGAGAATATAGAGATATATCGATCATTATGTATACAGGGAATTGGCTGGATATTCTTTCAGTCTGGCAATTATGTAACAATAACTATTGGTGGAGATAGATTCCGATATTACTGTGGGTCTTTATGTGTAGATACGTTTGATGAAGACATAACCGAAAAGACAATGGATGATTTTCATTATGCTTTAAAAGAACGAAAGATCCCTGCCCAATTTAGATTATAAGTATACATAACAACATGGACGATAACTTTGAGGCTACAGAAGAAGTTGTTTCTTATCTGTTAGCTAATTATACCAACCTGATGACACGGAGCGAAACTGCAGCCAGTGATAGTTTTTCACTGAATCGCAAACGAAGGACCTATCAGCCGACAGATTCTCCCTGGCTGTCGTTTCTTCCATTTAAGAAATATTTTTTTCCTGATATGTATAGAATTGATGGAGAAACAATCAATATACGACAAGTTAATGCATTAATGAAAGATGGCTATGATGCTTTCATTCAAAACTGGATAAAGAGGATAGTGACCGAGGAGTTGGACAAAATTCATTTTAACTGTTGTATTCGATGTGGGAGACTTACACGAACTCCTTTGGCTCAACAATGTCGGTTTTGTGGATATGACTGGCATTAACTTGTAATATCTCTTGTAAGTGCAAAAGCCACCTTTTAGTAAGTTTAGGTGGCTTCTGTATATATAGATCTTCTTATTGCTGGCTATCAGCGGCCTGACGTCGTTCTATTTCCTGTACATGTGCTTTTCTTTGTTTGAGTACATTCAGATAACGTAGTGCTAAACGGTTTTTATAGTCGGTATAGGATCTCCCTGCCCATTCTATTGCCTGATCCAGATTGCCGTTGATTTCACTACTGATTGCCATGTTGTAACAGGCTCTGCCTGCTACTTTGTTTTTGGGATGCTGAGTTTCTCTTTCCCACAGTTCTGCTGCTCCTGCCCAGTTCCCGGTTTGTGCTCTGCGTTTGCCTACTTTAAATGAGTCAGTACCCCGTACATAATATTCGCGCCATACCCGGATCTGGTAAGGAAGTAAACTACTGGCATATACCTGACCAATCTGGTAACTGGTTTGTTTCACAGCTTCTTTTCGCTCCAGCAGTGCTGTTGCAGCTGCTACCGGATTAATGCCCTTGCCCACACTGGTCATTTGCCGTGACATAGGATGCTGGTCAATGATCACTTTATTTTGTGGATCATAGATGCGCCAGCCTGTTTTTATGGAGGTAAGCATAGTAGCCTGATGTTCAACAGCAGGGACTTTTACTCCCAGTGGGCCATTTATGGTAATAGGTATAGCAGAATAATTGATCTTGGAATTGGTATCAAAAAACTCCAGTACAAACAGTGCATCCAGTTGATTTTCCTGGCATATTTGAGCAACCGTTTCCCATGCTAAAGGAGCGGGAAATACATCCATGCCTGGTCCTGTGAGTTCGGGTTTATCCAATTGCTTCACAGAAAGAAATCGATTATTTTTTTCCAGATCAGCTGCTAATCCACGAATACTTTCTCTCGCACCCTCCTTATCTAGTCTGGTTCCTTCTATAGACAAGACCTGATCCACCTTATCAATAGCTCTGGTTTGGTCTGATGGTTGAGTACGACCAATGATACCTACTTTCTTCAAATGAGGTGGCATCCAAATAGGCGCAGGTTCATTTACATTTAAGGTTAGTCCATTGGTAGATCTGCAAGCCATCCATGCAGGGATACATGCTAGTAAAATAAGGATTCTAACTATAGTATTCATTGCCTTTTTTGATCTGATACAATAATATTCCTATAAACAGGATAAGGTAGATAGGCTACCTCTACAGTAACCACACAAACATAAGTATTCTACAGAGTTCATGTTGTGATAAGAGAAAGGCTAAATTACAGAGGTATGGTTTTCATTGGGAATGTTTTTGTACTTAACTGTATCTCAGAATATATGATTGTTACTTTATCAAAGTCTTGTAATAAAGGAAGTGGTACCATACTATACCACTTCTCTTTCTGTTTCCCAAACAACTAAGATTAAGAGAGATTTGTCAAATAATATCGTGATGCAGTCGCCTTGGCTACTTGTAAAGCCTGTTCAGCCTACTGTAGTAATATATTCCAGTGGCAAAGACTACTATGCTTTATCGGATGTGCTGACTGAAATAAATAAAATGATGTTGAATCGCGTTATGCCAGTATTCTGTATTATGATTTCCGGGTTGAGATATATAGGTAACAGGAATATTCAACTGATCGCAAGTAGTTTTGAGTCGCTGATGTACGGGAAAGAGAATATCTTCTGTGCCACAATCCACCAGAAAAGATTTTGGTTTCGTTTTAGCCTCTTTCAATAATGATATAATATTGTATATATGCCATGTATTACCAGGTTTGCCCAGAAGTTTAGTCAAATCATCCGTTACACGGGGATTCTTGAAAAAGAGCATACTGGCACTTTTTAATAGGGGATAATCTACTTCCAACCCACCACTGGTACTTCCTGCTGTATTAAAATAATCCGGATGAAGTAGGAAATAACGTAGTGCACCATATCCGCCCATACTTAATCCGCTGATAAAGACATTATTGGAGTCTATTTGTAAGTGTTGATGTACATAGGGAACAAGTTCTTTGAAGAAGAAGTCTTCCATACGGGAGCCTTTGTCAAAAGGACTGTTGACATACCAGGACACAAAACCATCCGGACAGACAATAATCATTTGATATTGGTTGGCCAGTTGCTGACAATCGGTGGTTAGGGACCATTGTTTATAATTAGCACTATACCCATGTAATAAATACGTCAATGGGTATTTGTTAGTAGCCTGATAAGAAGCAGGTTTGAAAACCAGTACTGTATCAGGTTTAGACAGGTAAGGTGATTTAAAAATCCATTGCTCCTGTGCTGTCACTAAATGAATAAAGGTCATATATGCAATGACCGTAAGCCATAAATAAGATATTTTCATATGATTTGTTTTTGGGAACAAAAATTCTACATGCTTGTTTGATTAGCAATAACCCGCAAAATTGTGAGTAGTGTTCTAACCTTTTACTATCCTGGAAATGAGAAAACAATCTTCTACAAACAGCCTGAATGAACGCTTTCTGGCACAAACCTGTGAGTTAAACACTGCTTTGAACATCATTGGTGGGCGATGGAAAGCACAACTGATTTATGAGATTGGAAGAGGTGTGAATCGGTTCAGCTTACTAAAGGAGCAGCTATCCAATATTTCTGATCAGGTATTGGGGCGACAATTGCGGGAGTTAGAAGAGCAGGAAATTATCGTAAAGGAAAAGCTGGAGCATTTGATACCTGTTGGGATAGTTTATTCTCTTACAGAACAGGGAATATTGCTATATCCTGTACTGGAAAGTCTCTGTCAATGGGGAAAGATCTATACTTCTCCTAAACCTAAATGTCCTTTGCAGATGGAGATTATAAACGACTAGGACTTGATTTCTAATACCAGATTATCGGAAAATTGATAACAACGAGTGTTTATCAGAACTCTGATAATTTGCTGCACCTATCAGAACATTAATAATATCACAGTAGTATCAGTTTTCTGATAATGACTAAAAATGGTTGAATTCCTGATTACCAGTGTAAGCAGATAAATGTTTATTCAACATCAATGCTTTCCTTGCTTTTATCAGACTTCTGATAAAAGTAAAAGAGCTATCAGATTTCTGATTTGTTGTTACATCTTGAATTATTTATTGTGATAGTATTGTTATACTGTGTATCTCTATTCTGTACTATCAAATTTGTAAAAGATTTTAAGTAATAATAATCATTATTTCATTCTACTACTTATAGATAAATGTCCTTATCCTCTACAGAAACACAGTTAATGCAACAACAGTTTACAGGTGTATTTGAAGCGCAACTTCTACAGGAATTATCACAGGTAGGAAAGTTTATGGAAGCAGAAGCCGGTACAGTATTGATGCATGCAGGAGGCTATATCCGTTTCGTTCCTATTTTACTTAGTGGTTCAATTAAGATTCTTCGGTCAGATGCTGATGGACGAGAAGCCTTGTTATATTATTTGGGGGCAAAAGATTCTTGTGCTATGTCATTAACATGTTGTCTGAATCATAAACAGAGTGAAATTACTGCTATCGTTGACGAAAAATCCAGTCTAATATTGGTTCCTATTGACAAAATAGAAGAATGGATGGGGAAATACAGATCCTGGAAACAATTTGTTTTTAGTACTTATCAACAGCGTTTTGATGATTTGTTGGTCGCCATTGATCAGATTGCTTTTCATAAATTGGATGAACGATTATTGCTACTTCTAAAAAGAAAGTCAGAACAATATAACTGCAATGTATTTAATGTAACACACGAAGAGCTTGGAAATGAACTCGCTACTTCTCGTGAAGTAATTTCCCGATTACTTAAACAACTGGAAAAATTAGGTAAGGTAAAGCTGGCACGCAACCGAATAGAACTTCTGTAATAAAAAGGGCCTTTGTAACATATATCACTGAATCGGAATCTGAGCCTGTCTACTTTTGTGCTATCAATTTTCTTCTGCACAAGAGTATGCAAATCACAGATCTTTTCGGTTTCTTATCTTCTATATTGATAGGTATTAGTCTTGGATTGATTGGAGGAGGCGGCAGTATCCTTACACTTCCTGTGTTGGTATACCTACTGCATATCAATCCTGTCCTTTCTACTTCCTATACTCTCTTTGTTGTTGGCATCACTTCATTGGTAGGGTCGTTAAATTACATGCGACGTTCTCTGGTCGATTACAGAGCTGCTGTGATTTTTGCTATTCCTTCATTTCTAACTGTCTGGCTTACCCGTCACTATCTGATGTCTCTGATCCCGGATATATTGTTTGAAATCTCAGGATTTAGTGTATCCAAAAATCTGACTATTATGATGTTGTTTGCTTTAGTTATGTTGCTGGCATCTGTATCCATGATCAAAGGGCGTAAAACGATGGCGACTGAACCTATAACGTTGTCCTTTAATTATCCATTGATTGGGTTATCTGGTGTTGTCATTGGTGTACTCACTGGAATAGTAGGAGCTGGAGGTGGATTTTTGATTATTCCAGCTCTGGTTTTGTTTGCTCATCTTCCCATGAAAATGGCAGTAGGAACTTCATTACTCATTATTGCGGCCAACTCTTTGATTGGATTTACCAGTAGCGTAGCATCTATCTCTATTAACTGGTCCTTTCTTTTCGAATTTACTGCTCTTTCGGTGCTGGGTATCTTTGTAGGGTCCTATATGTCCAGATTCATTGCCGGGGAAAAATTAAAAAGAACTTTTGGATGGTTTATCCTTGTAATGGGATTTTACATTCTTTCCAAAGAGCTGATTTTTAGATAACTTTATAAATAATGCTTTTATGTAACATTTATCACTGATAGAGTATATAGTAAATTCTAATTTTATATCAGGTATCACGAATCTTATAAAACTTTAAAATATGCTAATAGAACAAATATATACAGGATGTTTAGCCCAGGGAGCTTACTACATCGAAAGCAAGGGAGAAGCGGCTGTAATCGATCCCTTGCGGGAGGTGCAACCCTATCTGCAACGAGCCAAACGGAATGGATCTACCATCAAATACATCTTTGAAACTCACTTTCATGCAGACTTTGTTTCCGGTCACCTGGATCTGGCCAAACAAACCGGAGCTTCTATCATCTATGGACCTAATGCCAATCCTGCTTTTGAAGCCGTCATTGCTAAAGATAATCAGCAGTTTCAACTCGGAGAACTGACCATTCGTGTCCTTCACACTCCTGGACATACCCTAGAATCGAGCTGTTTTCTGTTGATTGATGCTCAAGGCAACTATCAGGCAGTCTTTACCGGAGATACCCTTTTTATTGGGGATGTAGGACGCCCGGATCTGGCTCAAAAATCGACTCTGACCATGGAAGATCTGGCTGGGTATCTATATGATTCATTACACACTAAACTGATGCCCTTACCTGATGACGTGATTGTCTATCCAGCCCATGGAGCAGGCAGTGCCTGTGGTAAGAATATGAGTAAGGAAACTTCCGATACGCTGGGCCATCAGAAACAAACCAACTATGCTCTGAAAGCTACTAACAAGGAGCAGTTTATCAAAGAAGTAACCGATGGATTATTGCCTCCTCCTTACTATTTCCCACAGAATGTGCAGCTTAATAAAGAAGGGTATGAAAGTGTAGAAAAGGTTGTATCGCGAGGATTGACTCCTCTGAATGCAGATACATTCGAACAGGTAGTCAATGAACAACATGCCTTGATTCTCGATACACGAAAGCCTCAGGTATTCAAAGACGGTTTCATTCCTAATTCGATCAACATTGGCATTGATGGCGATTTTGCGCCCTGGGTAGGCACATTGATCACTGATATCAATCAACCCATTGTGCTGGTAGTGGAAGCAGGCAGAGAAGAAGAAGTGGTTACTCGTTTGTCCAGAGTAGGGTATGATCATACACTGGGATATTTGCAGGGAGGTATACAAGCATGGAAAGATGCTGGAAAAGAAATCGATCAGATTGAATCGATCTCTGCAGATGAATTTGCTTCCCGCCTTCAGAACGGTAACTTACAGGTAAAAGATGTACGGAAACAAAGTGAGTATGAAGCAGAGCATGTGGAAGCAGCAGAGAATGTACCGTTAGCCTATCTGAGTGAACATATGGCTGAGTTTTCCAAAGCAGAGCCCGTTTATATTCATTGTGCAGGAGGATATCGGTCTATGATTGCCGCTTCGATTCTCAAAGCTAGAGGATATGAAAATATCATTGATGTGGCTGGTGGGTTTAAGGCCATTGCACAAACCAACATACCTAAAACAGAGTACGTGTGTCCGTCCACATTGAAATAACAAATTCAGAATAGCGCAAAGCATAAGTAAATGTATAACCTCTTACTTAACCAAAATTTTGTTTTCATTATGTTAGAGTTAATTCGTCACCCCTGGCATTGGTCCATTGCAGGATTTCTGATTGGACTTACTGTGCCTGCTTTGTTATTAATTGGCAATAAGTCTTTTGGGATTTCTTCTTCGTTGCGACATATCTGTGCGGCGTGTATACCAGCAAACATTCCTTTTTTTAAATATGACTGGAAAAAAGAAGTCTGGAATCTGTTTTTTGTGGCTGGGATAATGATTGGTGGATTTATAGGTAACTACTTTTTATCTAACCCGGAAGCCATTGTAGTTGCTCCTTATACACAGGAAACTTTACAACAACTGGGAGTGAAAGATTTTTCAGGACTGATGCCTATAGATATTTTCAGTTTTGATAATCTGCTGACAGCAAAGGGTTTGGTATTTTTTGTAATCGGAGGATTTATGGTAGGATTTGGAACACGTTACGCGGGTGGATGTACATCAGGACATGCAATAATGGGTCTATCCAATTTACAATGGCCATCACTGGTAGCGACCATCTCCTTTATGGTGGGTGGCTTTGCTATGACTCAGCTTTTGTTGCCATATATCATGCATTGGGTAAACTAAATAGATCCTCTCTTACAACTTTGTATAGCAAATTATGGAAAAGTCAGTAAAAATACCTCACGCAGATGAGTTTGTAATTCTTCCTGAGAAAGGAGAAAAAGCATATGTCAATCCTCATCCTGTAGAATGTGAAGCGCCTAATGAACAGGTGAAAAAAGAAACTATTTTCTCTAATCTGAAATATCTTATTGTTGGAGCTATCTTCGGAATTGTCTTTGTGAAAGCAGAGATTGTTTCCTGGTTCCGTATTCAGGAAATGTTTCGTCTGGACTCCTTTCATATGTATGGGGTGATAGGTACAGCAGTGGTAACAGGTATGTTATCTGTCCTGCTAATCAAGCGATTAAATATAAAAACTTTGCAGGGAGAGAAAGTACAGTTTCATCCTAAGACTTTTAACAAGGGACAGATTTTTGGTGGATTGATATTTGGTTTGGGATGGGCAATTACCGGAGCTTGTCCAGGGCCATTGTTTGCTCAGATCGGGGCAGGTTTTGGTGTTGTGATTGTAACATTACTCAGTGCTATTGCTGGTACGTGGGTATATGGTTTACTTCGTGAGAAGCTTCCTCACTAATAGTAAAAGCCATTATGTTTACTATACAATGGAGCAACACTTACAACAAATAATACAACGAGCTACCAGTCTTTTGTATTGGTCAGCATGGGGAATTTTTGTCATTGCATTAAGTATTAGTATATGGGTTGGAACCTTGCTTCTACATGTAAAGGAAGGTAGTAGATTAATTGCAAAGGAATATCTGCATTCACCAGATAGTTTGAAGCAAGACAATATTTCGTCCGTTTATCAGGAATCCTGGAGGCCTCCTGACGAACGGACTATTCCAAAGAATAAGAAGGGAGAATTAATTCGTTATGGGAAAGAACTGATTGTACATACATCCGTTTATCTGGGGCCAAAAGGATCAGTAAGAAAAATAAGTAATGGCATGAATTGTCAGAACTGTCATTTGGAAGCTGGTACAAAACCTTTTGGAAATAATTACAGTGCTGTGGCTTCTACATATCCTAAGTTCAGGCAGCGGTCCGGTTCTGTAGAAACTATTTCCAAACGGATCAATGATTGTTTTGAACGTAGCTTAAATGGTCAGTCGCTGGATACTACCAGTCACGAAATGCGTGCAATGGTAGCCTATATGCAATGGCTGGGTACTCGTGTAAAAAAGGGCGTAAAACCAAAAGAAGCTGGATTACCAGAATTAGTATCTATGCATCGGGCTGCTGAACCTGAGAAAGGAAAACGGTTATACAAGCAACATTGCCTGGTATGCCATGGTGTTGAAGGACAGGGAGTATTAACTGAAAGCGGAAAAGAATATCAGTTTCCTCCACTATGGGGCAATCATAGTTATAACAATGGTGCAGGTTTGTATCGGTTATCACGATTGGCAGGGTATGTAAAAGCTAATATGCCATTTGGCGCAAGTTTTGATAAGCCTCTGTTAAGTGATGAAGAGGCCTGGGACCTGGCAGCCTATATTAATACAATGCCCAGAACAGATATTCGGGATGGTATTATGATTTATGACTGGCCTGATATTTCAGGTAAACCTTTTGATCATCCATTTGGTCCATTTACGGATAGTTTTTCAGAAACGCAGCATAAATATGGGCCTTATGAACCGATTATTGATGCCCATAAAAAAACGAAGTGATCAAAATGTACTTGCTCAGGTATATATTTCCTACCTTCACAACCTTTTATCTTTATAACACACAGAATATGAAAATACGTTTTATTTGTCTGGTAATAGTTCTTCTGGCTACAGGAGTAAGTAGTGTAATATATGCACAACAACCCACACGTACTATGTCACACACGAAAGATCCTCAACATAAAGTAGTAGTACAATTTAGTTCCCCGGATACCTTATCGCAGGGTGCATTGATTAAAAACCTGAATAATCTATTGAAAGGCTTACCAAATGCACAGGTTGAAGTAGTATTTCATGGACCCGGCATTGACATGATGCTTACTCAAAGTAGTAAATACGCTAATTTGCTGGAAGACTTGAGTAAAAAAGGGGTTACTCTTGCTGTATGTGAAAATACCTTGCGTAGCCGGAAACTGGATAAAACCAGCATTTTATCTTTTGGCCAAACTGTTCCTTCGGGTGTAGTTGAAGTAATCCTTAAGCAGGAGCAAGGATGGGCTTACCTGAAAGGTGGTTTATAATAGCATTTTATATTTGTTATCTATGATGCTGATTTACTATAATTAACCTTACTTGCTCTGTTTCAATAAATCATTCCGCATTTTGCTTAAAAACTCAGGAGTAACTCCAATATAGGAGGCAATATATTTCTGCGGAATATGATTGATCAGGGTTGGATACCGCTTGCAAAAACGTAGGTAACGATCCTGAGCTGTCATACTGAGATTTTCCAGCGTTCGTTCCTGATAACTGACAAGAGATTTTTCTGTAATGATTCGAAAGAATCGTTCAAATTGAGGGATCTGAATGTATAACTTTTCCTGATCTGCTTTGCTTAACAAAAGGACCTCTGTTTCTTCAATAGCATCAATGGTAATATGTCCTGGCTGTCCACTGATAAGGCTATACATATCAGCTATCCACCAGTCAGGAGGAGCAAAGTTGAGAATGTGTTCAAATCCATTGAAATCCGTAGTATAGCCACGCATACATCCGCTAAGTACAAAAGTTGAGTGTTTACAAACCTCTCCCCGATACAAATGAATTTGTTTTCGCTTAAGTTTCAGTGGCTGAAGCAAACTCATGAAATGTGCCTGCTCATCCGCTTCCAAGTGGATGTGTTTAGATATATTATTTAGGATAAGTTCGTTATACATATTCTTTTGACGGTGATTACCTGCAAGATCCGAAAAATAGGAAGCACAGATCTATTAACCAAGCAGGGCCAATAGATCCATACGTGAAAGGGATTTTAGCATCTCTGAGTCTGTTTTAATGAGATCACCAACCAGATCCTTTTTCGTCTCTTGTAATTTCATGATTTTTTCTTCGATGGTATTGGGACAAATCAGCCGCACTGCCACTACATTTTTCTTCTGTCCGATACGATAACACCTGTCAATAGCCTGATTCTCTACAGCAGGATTCCACCACGGGTCAACAAGATAAACATAGTCAGCTTCAGTCAGATTCAGACCTATTCCACCTGCCTTCATGCTGATCAGGAATACACGGACATTGTCCTCTGTTTGAAAAGTCTCTACCTGTTCAGCTCGGTTTTGAGTTTGTCCGGTAAGGTAGGCAAAAGAAATATTTCTGCTTTGCAATTCTGTTCGGATTAAGTCGAGCATGGTTACAAACTGCGAGAATACAAGTATCTTATGATAGGGGGATTTATTCTCAATCTCTTCCAATAATGCGTCCAGTTTTGCAGAGGCTGTTCCATAATAGGCTTCATCACTAAGAAGTGCAGGTGAGTCGCAAATTTGGCGCAGTTTGGTTAGCCCCTGTAAGATGTGCATAGTTTCCCGGGTAAGATCGCCTTCGTCTTTTGTTAAAAGAAAGTTCCGAAACTCATCGGTATACGCATTGTACAGATTTCGTTGTTCAGTTCCCATTTCACAGTAGATCACCATTTCTGTCTTTTCAGGTAGTTCATGGGCTACTTGCTTTTTAGTGCGCCGTAATATAAACGGATGAATTCGTTTTTGTAACTCCCGTGCTCGCTGACTGTCTTTAAACCGGTCGATAGGGATAGCATAGATATCTTTAAAGCGTTGACGTGTGCCCAATAATCCAGGGCAGGCAAAAGACAACTGGCTATATAGATCAAAGGTATTATTTTCAACAGGAGTGCCTGTCAGTACAATCCGGTTTCGGGATTGCAGCATGCGTACTGCCTTATATCGTTGCGAATCTGGATTCTTAATGGCTTGGGATTCATCCAGAATCACATAGTTGAATGAATACTGTTTCAGAAAACGAATGTCAGACAGCAGAGTCCCATAGGTAGTGAGAACAATTTCATATGCATCAAACTGCCGGGGATCTGTGATACGATATGCTCCATGCAATGTCAATACCTGAATGGATGGGGCAAACTTTTCAATTTCTGCCTGCCAGTTAAAGATAAGAGAAGTCGGGACTACTACCAGATTCGTATTTTGCTTTACTTTATTCCGTTGAGATAAGATAAAGGCAAGAACCTGAATTGTCTTTCCCAATCCCATATCATCTGCCAGACAACCTCCAAATCCAAATTCATCCAGAAAGTGTAACCAGTTTAATCCCTGATGCTGATAGCTTCTAAGGGTTGCTTGCAAATCATGGGGAACAGGAACTGTTTCAATAGTATCAAAATGAGCTATCCTAGATCGTAATGTTTTGAGCTGGTTTTGCACATCAGCAGACAGCATATCCTCATCATAGAGTTCGTCTATCAGGGAGAAATTTACTTTAGCTGTTCGAATGGATTCTTCTACAATTTCTCCTGCCTGAAAATAAGAAGCTAACTTCTCAATCCATTCCTGAGGAAGAATTCCTTGAGTGCCATCTCCCAACTGTACAAATTTACTTTTGTTACGAACAGCTTGGAGTAAATGCTTGAGTGAGACTTTTTCTTTACCATATCGGATAGTGACAGTTGTATCAAACCAATCAATACCGCTGTTTACAAGGATGGAAATTTTGGCTTTATTGGGGTTAAGGGAATTGTTTTTTATGTCATTAAAGCCAAATATTGTAATATTCTGATTGGTCCATTCTTCAAATACATCCAAAAACCAGTCTTCATTGAGAAAGTCTTTTTTGGGCAGAAAGAAAAAGTCTTTCCCTGCCTGAGTCATAAAGTCAGGATGTTGTCGGAATATGATAGCAGTAAACCATCGTTCAATTGTCTCGTTTCGGTCAACCATAAACGGCTTACCCAACAAATCGAGTGAATAGATTTGCTTTTTCGAAAGTACAGGCACCTCTACTTCTCCGTATCTAACCACTGGAGTAATGAGTACATAATTTTCCCAATCTGACAGATAGATAAGGTATTCAGGTGCGTTCGTGAAATTATGTAATGCCAGTTGCTGAGGAGTTGCTGGTTTTACATACGAATAAATGATTTGAATCTGGTTTTCCAACCGGGAAAGAATAGTCTCTCGAAAACGTTCATATCTGGATTGATGGACAATCAGAGAATTATGGTGTTTTTTGAAAAAACTGATTAGTCGTAACAGATCCGGATTATTAATCAGATAGAGTGTATCAGCTATTTGAATAAAGTAGTCGTATTTGATTTGGAGGGTCTTTAATGCATAAGCTCTCTCTTCTAATACAAGCTGTCCCGTAATCTCAAAAAACTCTCCTTTCTGATCGACTGACAGGCGCATTTCAGATGACATTACTTTCAATTGGACAGGCGCTACCGAGCTAGCATTAATCTGACTGGATATGTTGACATCATGGTAAAAGAAATCTAGTCCCAGTGGATTCTTGATTAGTGCTGTCAGACCTTCAATGTCTGTCTCTGATTTGCTGGAATCATAGTTATGTTGAAATTTAGCAATAGCTGTATAAAAACGTAACTCATCGGTCTGCTTTGTGGTCCATAACAGATCCAGAGGATTAATGCTTTCCAGAGGGTTTTTTACTTTACCCTCACGGGTTACTCCTGTTTTAAGTAATTCTACAGTCAGATGGTCATAGTACTTGTGTTTACGAAGTACAACAATGTATTTTGCGTTAACTGTCGAATGAGCAGGAGTAGAGAGAATAGATTTTGGATTGGAGAATAACTGCTCCAGCATATTTGCCTGGCTGGTTTCATTTACTGGAAAGAGTTCTTTCATGCGTGGTTTGATAGAAACATCTCTGCCTGTATATTCTAGTTCGAAGAATTTATCCAGATTAGTTACTTGTTCCAGACCATAATCTACAGCAATTTGCCGGATTCGAGTGTGACGTAGTTTATCATCAAAGAAGATTCGAAGTTCATCTCTCTTCACTAGATTATACAGTACTTGTCTCTGCGATTCACACAATGAAGACTCTGAGTGATTACAGGTACAACGGGCAATGAGAGCATTCGTTTGCTGATGAATAGTTACCTGAGCGACTAATGTATGAGAAAATGAAGCGGAATCCAATGATATTGAAGTTGGAGTAAGATCAAAAAAGCCTCGGGTATCAGTTGAAGTGTGTGAAGTACTATGTGTTTCTATAACTGTTTGACTAAGTGTAGTCAGTGAATATCCCTCTAGAATATAGAAATGTGGTTCATTAGTATCAGGTAAATAATCCTGTAAGTTTTCAGATAGCATGTTGTCTTTTCCTTTTCTGCAACAGTCAATGTTATTTGATGTGGAAAGTTAATGCATTTCATGCATCTTTTCTGTATAAAAGGTGAAGGATGAGTAATTTGGCAAGAGGTTTGTGCAAAAGAGATGCTAGAGTGAGTGTCAGACTGCGGAGAGATCGGGAATACTGTTTTATTTTGGAAAACCCCTACTTTTGTGAAAATACTTCGAATGCATACAAAGTTCTGGAATATCCTACGAAGATATAGTTTATTATTGGTACTGCTGATAATAGCTGTTGGCCTAAGTTGGTTTTATAAAGCCTATTATCATGACGATGCCCGACAAAAAGTAGAAACACTCCGTATTCAGGTTTGGCGGGAGATTGCCAGAACCGAACAGGAGCAGATAGAGATAGAAAAAGAATATATGCGGAAAAAGCTTCCTGGCCCTTCCATTCTTGATGTTTCACATACTCATCCATTCTGTATTTTTAAAGAAGGTAATCTGGTGTATTGGTCTGATAATCGTTTGGTACCGCAGTATAACCAGTTGGCGAGTGATCAGCGGACACGTCTGGTGAGCTTGAAAACAGGAAAGTTTCTTGTGAATAAGCGAGCTTTTAAGTGGGTAAACGATGATATTGAGATATTTTCATTGATCCCTCTACAACGTCGTTTTAAAATAGAAAACGATTATCTTCAGGAAGGATTCAACCACCGGATCATTCCTTATTCCAATGTACAGCTTGGAACAGAGCTATCCCGTAACGGAGCTAATATTTATTCTCCGGACGCAGTATATCTGTTTTCTCTCGAATTGCCCGAACAAGTACCCGAATCTCAGAGAAAAACATTTTTTATACTTTTTTCCGTGGCTCTGATGGTATTTATAACAGGTGCCGTGTGGCTCAAAAATTTTCTCTCAAAAGTACATTTGCATCCATCGCCTTTCCGATACGAGTTAGGTTTCGGCTTATTAGCCGGTTATCTGTTATTACTCCGATTTTTGATGCTGCGATATTCTATTCCCAATGCATTGATTGAAACAGAGTTTTTTAATCCCAGGTACTACGCCTCGTCTCGTTATACTCCTTCATTGGGAGACTTATTATTAAATTGCTTTACAGCTATTGGACTGGTTACCTATCTGATTCGGTATTTTTTTCGATCTCAGACTTGTAAAATAATATTACAACTGCCTCAACGTACCAAATGGATGTTGACTGTAGGATTGATGGTAGTGAGTTTTGGTTTGTTGACTGTTCATTTTTTATTTATTCGGACTTTATCTCATTACTCGCAGATTAGTCTGGATATTACAGAAAGTATTCATTTCCCTGATCCACGAATTCTGGCACTGGTTACTTTTGTATTGAATAGCATCCTATATTTCTTAGGGACATATCTGATTGTTCGTATCCTGATGCCATTTCGGTTATCCTGGTATGCATTGTTTTTGGCACTGATAGTTGCTGTTAGTCTATACGATGTTGTTGCCTGGTTTATGGGGGAATTGCATCCGGAGATACTAATAGGTGGTAGTTTGTACTTACTTATCTGTTATTATTTCCAGTTATCCCGTTTGCTGGTAAAACTAACCTACAAGATTTCGTTGTATTTTTTCCTGACAGCAGCTTTATGTGCTGCCCTGGGAGCCTGGGCCGTATATGAAATGGAACTGGACAAGCGATTGACAGATAAGAGAGACTTTGCCAATCAATTATTGTCTGAAAATGATCCGTTGGGAGAATATTTATTGAATGGTGTAGCTGATGATGTTCGCAAAGATGAATTTATACAATCCCGTTTTGTTGGACCATTTATCTCCAAAAATGATATTATAAAGAAAGTAAAACGCTACCTGGGTAGTTATTTTGACAGATACGATGTAAAGATCAGTGTCTTTGATCCCTATGGCTTAAATTTAAAAGGAGATGATTACCCGCAGAGTTATGCTGACTATGTGGTGAATTTTCAACGCATGGAGAATGGGAAATATGTATATGGAACAGCCTATGACCATCTGTATTTTATGCCTTCCATGGGAGGTTCGGTAATCAAACAGTATGTGAGTCTGATTACTATTATCCGGCAAAGTGCAATTATTGGGTTTATCGTACTGGATCTTCAGCAAAAAAGAGTGGTTCCAACCAATGTTTTTCCCGGATTGCTACTAGATAAGCGATTTGTTGCTTCTCCTGCTGCTCGTACGTATAGCTACGCCATTTATGATCATGATAATCTGGTATACCACGAAGGAGATTATAACTATGAAAAGTATTTTAATACCAAACGTCTGCATAGTAAAGAATTATTTGAAAGTAGTTTGGTGACAGAGGTTTATCAGCATGTTGGCGTAAAGAACGACAATGGAAGAGTGGTTGTAGTTTCAGCTTTGAAATACAAGTATGCCAGCATATTCAGTAACTTCTCTTTTCTGTTTCTGATACTGGTGTTGATGGTGGGTGTGTATGTTATTTTCTACATTCTGTTTTTCCAGACACCTTATGCCCGAAGTGGGTTTGCTACCCGTATACAAATATACCTGAACCTGGCATTTTTTTTACCACTGATTACAGTAAGTGTGATTACTGTGAGTCTGTTAAGTGCTAACTATCGGGAGAATCTGACACAATCTTATCTGGATGTAGCTCAGAATATTGCAACAGAGCTTCGCTTCCGACTAGATGATTTGTGGCAAAAAGGGGTGAATATAGATACGTACGAGCCCGAAATCAATGAACTAGCTCGTTATACCCGATCAGATGTAAGTATCTTTGATCGGGACGGAGAACTCATGTTGTCTAGTCAGCGACAGATCTATGATGATGAATTGTTGTCTCCTTATATCAATCGCCAGGCTTGGCATGCTATTGCCAGACAAAACTATCTGAGCCAGCAACTGAGTGAATCTCTGGGTAACTTGCAGTATAATGCAGTTTATGTGGCTATTCGGGATGCTTCAGGAAAAGACTTGCAAGGTATTCTCAGTATTCCTTTCTTTGATTCCAAAGCAGAACTGGATCAGCAGATTGGAACTGTACTAGCCACCATTCTAAACATTTTTACCTTTATCTTCCTGGGCTTTTTATTGCTTTCCTATTTTGCCTCACGTATTCTTACTGTACCCTTAAATCTGATTACACAAAAGTTAGGAAAGACATCGTTACAAGAAGAAAACGAACCCCTGGAGTGGAAGTCAGAAGATGAAATAGGATTACTGGTACATGAATACAACCGCATGTTACGCAACCTGGAAGAAAGCAAAGAGGCTCTAGGACGTAGTGAAAAAGAGTCTGCATGGAGAGAAATGGCACAGCAGGTAGCACATGAGATCAAAAATCCTCTGACACCTATGAAGCTTACCCTACAGCATTTGCAGCGAACCCTCTCCCGGCAAGAGCCTGAAGCATTGATGCGTGCCGAAAAATCCATTGGTACATTGCTGGATCAGGTAGATACGCTCAGTGATATTGCGACTTCCTTCTCTGCCTTTGCCAAGATGCCTATACCAAAAGACGAACAGTTTGATGTAGCCGCCCTTTTACGGAAGATTACAGAGTTATATATTTCTGATCCTAAGATTTGTTTTGAGATTTTTATTCCAGATGGTGTTTTTGTTGTAAAGGGAGACTCCCAATTGATGGGGCGTATATTTAGCAATTTAATATTAAATGGTATACAATCTGTGCCAGACGGACGTACTCCTTGTATTGTGGTATCTCTTGTCTGTCCTAATGGACATGTAATCGTATCTGTAAAAGATAATGGATCAGGTATTCCGGATTCTATTCGGGGAAAAGTTTTTTTGCCTCATTTTAGTACTAAAACCTCTGGTTCTGGTATTGGCTTGGCTGTCGCTAAACGAGGAGTAGAGCATGCTGGTGGGCAGATCTGGTTCGAAACAGAAGCAGATAAAGGAACAACCTTTTATGTTCAGCTTTCCTTATACAAAAAAGAATAACTAAGAGCCCCATTTACTCTATTCCTCATGGGGCTCTTAAATCAATCTATATCTGCTGGAACTGGTTGCTGAGCTTCTTTTAGAAAAGAATAGATAGCTTGTTGTGCCTGAATAGGTGATTGTGAATTAACTATAGGATGCATTTTCATGTATTGATCAATACTACAGGCTTGTTGATTGTCTGCTAACTGTAATTGAATGATCTGGTAGATTTCTGATTGTAGTGATAGACTATATAATGGAAAACACACCTCAACTCGTCTATGTATGTTCCGATTCATCCAGTCTGCAGAGCCCAAAAATGTTTGAGGCTGACCATTGTTATGAAAAATAAAGACACGCGCATGCTCCAGATAACGATCCACAATACGACGCGCAGTAATGGTTGGGCTTATGTCGCTTCTTTGTGGGATAAGACAACATATACCCCTGACAATCAAATCAACAGGTACGCCTGCTTTACTTGCTTCATATAGTTTGTCAATCATATGCCGTTCCTGCAGATTATTGAGTTTGATTGTGATTCGGGCAGGTAGTCCTGCCTGATGATTAGCAATTTCCTGATCTATCAGGCTTTCAAAGCGAGTTTGTAAATTGAAAGGCGCTACTAATAGATGTTGAAAAGAAAATGATTGATTGACTGGCTGCTCTCTGCTTTGTAAATAGGTAAATAAAGTATCCAGCTCTGACATTATGCCTTCATGGCAGGTAAGTAACGCATGATCAGTATAAAAGCGGGCTGTGCTTTCATTGAAATTTCCGGTTGCCAGTAATCCATAACATTGGGTTTGTATAGCTGAGGCTTTGCGTTTAACAAGAGCTATTTTAGCATGGACTTTCATTGATGGAATACTATATACAAGATGAATTCCTGCAGCCTGCATCTTTTTTGCCCATTTCAGGTTATTGGCCTCATCAAACCGGGCCTTTAATTCTACAAATACATTTACCTTCTTTCCATTTTTGGCAGCACTAATTAATGCATTAGCAATAAAAGAATCTGAGGCTATTCTGTAGAGTGTAATCATAATCTGCTCAACGGCAGGATCTATTGCTGCTTCATTAAAAAATCGTAATACATAGTTATAGGACTGATACGGAAAGTGTAATAGCTGATCACCCTGCTCGATGGAAGTAAAAATTGATTGATTCCAGTCCATGTCTTTATGATGTAATGGGGGTTGAGGGGGATAGTTCAAATATGCTTGTTCAGCAAGTGGAAGTGAAGAGAGATCTTTGAGATTATGGTATCGTCCACCTGCAATCATCTCCTGAGGATTGAGTACAAAATAATCTGCCAGAAATTGTTGTAATGATACAGGCATACTTTCATCATATAAAAAGCGGGTAGGGAAGCTTGCCTGACGATCTTCCAGCATCTTAGCAATTTGTTTGTCAATTTCTCCAGAGAATTCATCTGCAATATCTATATCTGCATTCTGATTAACCTTTATACAATAACAACCATGAATCGTTTGATTTGGAAATATCTGCGGTAAATATTCCCGAATAATATCGTCGAGGAAAAGAATATGCGTATCTGCATTTCGATGAGTAATCTTAAAGAAACGGGGTAAAGAAGAGTGGGGGATATTAAGCAGACTATAGTTTATCTTTTCAGGTTGCGATGGGGTCGAGAACGCTAGTATAAAATATAACACATTGTCAGTAAGTTGAATCTTGCCCTTGTGTTCAGGGGTGAGTTGTTCTGGCTGAAGGAAAGATAATATCCGGCTAAAGAAATACTCAGAAATAAATGGCTTATCAATATCTGAAAGGTCTTCCTTGTAATATAGATGAATGGATTGTTGTTGCAGTTCTGGTAGAATCTTCTGCGTAAGTAGTAAACCAAATTCTTCCTGTTGTTTGATAATGGTATGTTGCACCTCTTTCAGTAGCTCTTCTTCTGAACTAAATACGGTAGAAGATAATTCATCATTGACAGATAGTTGAGTAATCGCCTGCAGAGAACGCATTCGGACCCGAAAGAACTCATCCAGATTAGAGGAGAAAATAGATAGAAACCGAATTCTTTCAAATAACGGGACTTTGGAGTTGTTCGCTTCTTGCAGTACGCGATAATTAAAACTTAACCAGCTTAGGTCCCTATTAAAATAGTGTGCAAAAGAATTCATAAAATGGTTTGAACATGCGTTGATTAGAGAGCAAGTGTACTAACAAATGATTACAGAAGATAGCGAAAAAGAAAAAATAAAAATATAATAACAATACGTTCTTTTTCTTGTAAAAGATCAATAAAGATATTACAAAGTGGGGGTGGGGATATTTTTACAGGGAATAACAACCTGAAATTGGGTAAGACCAGAGGATGACTCCACTAGTGAAATAGTTCCATTTAGCTTAGCAGCCGCACGTTTAACCATAAAAAGTCCCATTCCGGTATTACGATATTTATCAGCAGCCTTACTGAACATATCAAAAATATATGGAACGTCACTGGCTGGAATGCCTATGCCATTATCTGTGATCTGAATGACCAATTTATGGTCCACTGCTTGAATACAGATTTTGACATAGGGCTCTTTTTGCTTCAGATCCTGAAACTTAATAGCATTTTCTGTCAGATGGCTCAGCATGAAGAGCAAGACATTATAATCTGATTCAAAATAGAGGTCATTTTCGACTTCGATCTGGAAGTCAACACGTCCAAAGTTATCAACGAAGATTATTTTGTTGAGGAGATCATCCTGTAACTTATTAAAGTTAATGGGAATAATATGTATTTCCGATTGATTAATCTCATAAGCTACAGACAACCTGGTCAAAATAGAATCCAGGTGGAGAGCCTGGTAATATAGTTTCTCGAAATAATCAAGTGCTGTAGTGTCTTTGACATCAATATTAGCAACCAAGCACAAGCCTAATAACCGGGCGAGAGGTCCCCGGATATCATGACTGGTACGATAAATAAATGTATCCAGCTCCTGAACAGCTTGTTTTAGCTTATTAGTTCGTTCCTCAACAATGTATTCCAGTTGGGAGTTAGTTTCTGCCAGTTGTTGGTTTTGAAGAGATATGGTACCTTGTAATTCCAGCAAGGTTTCATTGGCCTGTGCAAGCTGAGTATTCTGGGCTTCTATTTCTTCTTTCTGTTCCGTAATCTGAGCGGTTCGCTTCAGAATCTTTTCTTCGAGTTCTTTATTTTTTTGAAGGATCAACTGTTCCCTCTCATCAATAGTACTTTGCTCTAATCGTTGATTTTCTGCTATCTGTAATAAAAGTTGATTTTGTATCCAGTCAATACGCTTTACCAGACCCATTGAAAAAATAGAAACCTGTAGGACCGCTCCAATCTGAATTCCATAGGATGCCCAGGGTAGGGTAGTCTCCAGTAATTGTTGTCCAGCATAGATCAGACAACTAATCAGAAAGATAAGATTGGCTGTCAGAAAATACCATGCTGGTGAATAACCTCTGAGCAGGGCATTGATTGACAAATAAATAAGGAAAGGGATGCTTATAAGCGTAAGAATTATAGACATCATTCTTCCTTCATACCAGTATCCTAGCAGGATGAGGCCTATATTAAGAACAAACGCAATTAATAAACCATTCGCAATCTTATGGAGGCATATTGCATATTTCCTTTCAAGATAGGAGCAGCTAAAAGCAATATAGACAAACAATGTTACCGGAGCTGAACAAAACTTTAGGTAAGTGTCCAGTTTGGGGAAATTTTCGAGCCAGAATATATAGAGATAACCACTATTGGCAGAGATATAGATACATAAGCTCAAAAGGAATGATGCAAAGAGAAGATAAGTAGATTGCCGAAGAGAAACGTAAACAAACAAGTTATATAATAGCATTACCAGCATTGCTCCATAAAAAAGGGCCTGGCGTGCCATGCTTATAGTATATCGGTTCTGATACTCTATTTCAGGATATAGCTTGCTGTTTTTTATGGATCTGACTAGTAGACTTTTGGATGATGGCTTTGTAATTTCTAAACGGAGGTATAATGTTGTTTTCTCCCTATAAAGAAGTTCAAAGCGATGCATGTCTTCCAAGCCAATAGATGCATTTTCCTTAGTAAGAGGGTAGCTGATTTTATATTTTTGATCAGATATAGGGATATACAAAAGAGTTTGCGCTGAAGGTACATCCAGTACAAAGGTTGTATGCAATGAGTCTGCATTATATAGCTGAAAGCGTATCCAATGAACAGTTCTTCTGGATAATGCAGTCTGCTCAGACGCCGAGATAGACGAAAATGATATAAACCGTTGATTGGTAAGTGTTTTTAAGTCTAAGACTGTGTCAGATAGGTTGATGGAAGGACTTAGGATCTGTACATGGTCAGCAATAAAGTAACGTGTTTGGTGTTCTTTAAGGGATAGGGTAGATATAGTATATTGTGCATTCACAGACATTCCCATAGTGGCAATGATGACTATACACAAACTCCAGGTACGAATATAAATAGCTTCCGAAAGGAGAAAAAACGCTTTCAATGAATCTCCAGTTTGAAGTGAGACTTTAACAGATCCGATAGAATACAATCAATTTATTGAATGTTAAAGAAGCAGAATTTATTTACAAAAAATAAGATTTCTTACAGACATAAACTACAATGCAATAATTAAGAAAGAAAAGTATCTGATTTTTATAGATTCCTGATTTAGATATATATAGGGTGCTCCCCGACAAGATATCTTTACTATAATGTATCAGAAAAAGGTTACCGGTTAGTAAAAGAAAAAATCCTTATTACAACGGTATTCTGGATACTATTACTCCATAAAAATAGAGCGATAGGATTGAAAGATGATAGATTAATTGAGGTACTTAATGCCTAAGAATGTTGAGTAAATTAGGCTATTTTTCAATGTAAGAAAAGTAGAAAAAAGGATAGATCTATAAGTCTTAAGGGAAGGCTTGGTTTTTATATAAAGAAGAATGGTAACTAATGATCCAGATCAGCTATAAACAGAAATAGCTGATCTGGATCATTAGTTAATAGCTTAATAACTGACCAATCACTTCTGCAATTTTATCTGCTGAGGGGATTGCTGTCTCTGCTAATTGTTGATTTACAGGAATAGCAGGAAGAGAGGCTGCCCCACAAGTAAATACGGGTGCATCCAGAAAACGAAAACATTGTTGAGTAATTCGGCCTGCCAGCATTTCGGCAAAAGAACCCCGTTGAGATTCCAACGTAACAATCATTGCTTTACCATGGCGTTTGACTGCTGCTATAATTGCATCCCAGTCAAGAGGACTTAATGTTCGTAAATCCAGTACTTCTACAGAACCAGGATAGTGGACTGAAGCTGCAATGGTACGATGGACACCTGGACCATATGTGATTACAACAAGCGAATTGCCTTCATTTCTGGATTCTTCATCAGAATATTGAGCAACGCGGGACTTTCCAAGAGGTAGTACATAATCAGAGGCAGGAGCAGGCGATTCTGCTTCTGTCAAATCATACAAGCTTGTATGTTCAAGGAGGATAACTGGGTTTGGATCAATAAACGCAGATTTTAAAATCCCTTTCATATCTGCTGCAGAGGATGGATAGGCGATTTTTATACCTTTGAACTGTAATAACAATGTTTCAATGCCTACTGATTCAATTGGAATTCGAATAACAGAAGAAACAATAGTTTTTCCATTAGATAAGTAGAATGCTTCAGAAAGTCTGTTCAGCTGGTTCATTGCCAGGAAAATACTTTTAGTAGAAGGCATGCTGACAATAGGTTTGCAACCTGCTGCAGCTAAACCAATAATGGATCCTATCAGATAGGATTCTGCTGCAGGCATACTTGTAACTCGTTCATTGCCATGTTTCTGTGCCAGTCCGATTGCTTCTCTATGAATACCTCCCAAAGGACTGCCTATTTCCACTCCGGAATATATTGCTTCCGGATTTTCAGTAAGTAACTCATCTATTGCTTGTATCGCAGCCTGAATCATGGTAACTTTTTCTGGTGCATCTGCATTCCGATTGCCCTCTTCTTCTATAACTTTTGTTGGTGCAAACCGGTACAGCATAATATTTCCTGTGTCTGGTTGCTGTGATATAGAAGCATATTCAAAGCTATCGTTGATAGTTTGTTCAATGTTCTGTCCGATTTTGTTGATGCTCTCTTCTGTTTCTCCTTCAATGAGCAGATAGCGTCTGAGTCTCTCGATTGGCTCGTCTCTCTGATGTAAAGCAAAATTTTCTTCACTACGGTAAAGTGTATGAGAAACTCCGGCAATATGATCATCTAGTAGAGGGCATTTGGCATGAAGTAGTACTGGCATTCGTTCCAGACGAGCATAATCAATAGCAATCTGAACTTTATCGTAGGCATCCACAAAGTCGGCTCCATTGATACGTACACGTTTCATACCTTTAAAGCCACCTGCGAGTTCATAGGCATCTACAGCCCGGATTTCATCTGACTTTACGGTTCCTCCCCAGTCGTTGTCCTGTACCAGATAAATAACTGGTAACTTTTTCAAAATGGCAATATGAAATGCCTCACTAATTTCTCCTTCTGTAATAACCGCATCTCCCAGAGAGCATAGTACAACTGGACGATCAAAATCCATGCGGAGGTTTTGTGATAACAGGTACATTAAACCTTGGGCAAGACCTGTAGCCGGAATGCTATGTGATCCTGTATAATTTCCCGGTACGGGGATTTGTGGCATATCTTCACGTTGCAGGATAGGGTGGAGATAGGGCATTTTTCCTCCAGAAAATGGATCTTCTTTACGGGCAAGGAGTTGAAGCATCAACTCATAAGGCTGTATCCCCATGGTCAATAACATGGATTCATCCCGATAATAGGGAAAAAGAAAATCATGGGGCTTCAGATGCATAGCTACTGCAATCTGAATAGCTTCGTGCCCACGGGACGAACTATACTGGTAGGGAATGTGATCCGCATTTTTTTTATATACGTTTTGGATGTGTTGGGTTGTACACATCAATTCGTAGGCTTTCTTTAAGGTATCTGCGTTTAATGTCGTGTAATATTTGCTCATCGTCGAATGACTCAGCTGAAAACTGTAATAATTATAAAATTTTTAAGGTGCAAGAAATTGTTTTTCCAGACTCTGCACAAGAGTACCGGAGCCCGATACAGGTTGATAGTCTGTTGTCAGGATGTAGGGTATCCATTGAAATGTATCTGCAAAAGAGATACATTTTTGTCAAATAGCAAATAGTATGAGTATTGCACTATACTAAAAATGGGTTTGAAAATACAACTAATTGACAATAATATAGTAATGGTTAAATAAAAAAATCCGGAGAGCTTATCCTCCGGATTCTGAAAGTATCAAAGTGTAATAAATTTAATCAGAATGTTAACTAAAAACCAAGAGAAGATGCCTGTATAGTATGAACTCCTTATAGAATTTCTAGATTATACTTTTTTTACTTTGCCAATTCCAGATGCATTCAATTGAAGTGTTTTTGCATTTCCCTGATACCGCACTCCTCCAACCCCACTGGCACTAATGGAGATTTCTTTTTCTGCAGTCACTTCGGCACTACCTACACCACTACAGTTTAGGTTGAGCTTATCAACAACAAGATCAAACGCTTTTAGACTGCCAACTCCTGAACATTTGATTGTTGCCTCCTTGGCTGTTCCGTCGAGGTTTAGACTACCAACTCCATCATGGCGAATAGTAAGCGATTGTGCATTGAGAGTCAAATTTGTTTCGCCAACACTATTCACATTTACAACCAGATCCTGTAATTTCAACGTGTTTGTAGTTTGAAGCTTTCCAACATGATTAAGATTGAGTTCCTGAAGATTCTTAAAAGTGATATAGAGATCTGATTTTACATTGTTAATAGATTGATGTTGGTTTTTTGTCCATTTTACGATTAACCGATCGTTTTCATTTTCAACAGTAATATATTGAAGCAGATTATCATCAATAGCTATTTTTACAGATTCTGTATTTCCTTGAGTAAGATGTATAGTAAATACACCTTCGATTTTAATCTCATCAAATGAACTTACTGAAAATGTCTTTTCCACAATGTGACCATTGCCTTTAATCCTGTCCTGTGCAAAGGAAGTAAGGTAGATATTCACAATACAATTTAAAACGAATGTGAGAAGAGTTATTCTGGTTTTCATAGATAGAGCGTGTTGTCAGGTTGATAATTAGTGAACATGTATAGTTGTAGTAGCAAAACACCTATAAGATGAGAATACAACATAGAAAGTTGCATGGAAAACCTCATTTCTACAAAAAATGCAATAGAGCTGACTAGAGTGATTAAAGATCTATAAAGAGAAGGTGCCTTATAAATCATAAAAAAAGCCGCAATCTTTTGGTTGCGGCTGTGAAAGTTGGATTAAAATTTTGGACAAGGCAATCGTTTCACTCTTCGCTTAACATGTTTTTTGGGGGCAGCTGGTGGAAATTCGTACGAAAGAGATAGTTCATGAGAACCACCAGTAGCTGTTCCCAGATTGGAAATTGTGAGGTCATAACTATAGCCAATGGACAATCCTGACTGTTTAAATCCAACCAAAAATACCATTGCGTCATTATTGTTAATACCTACTTCATAACGTTTGATAGGGAGTCCTCTGTACCATATACCAAATACTACTGGTTCATAAGTAAGATACATACCTACATCAAACTGATCGTATTTGCCTTGTGCTTTGTAAAGGAATACAGGACTAATACTGCGTTCTGGTGCTGTTTTATCCTCTGCCAAACCATGTTTTGTATTATCATCCAATGGGATTTTAATTCCTCCATGTACCGTAAACCGCACAGGGAGAGGGCTGTTTGTCTCCGTATAAGCTTGATTCGGGCGTGTCAGATTATGAGCAGAGAAGCCCAACCAGGCCCGACTGGTATATACCATACCTCCTGCAGAAACATTCAGGTAATTTAGTGCCGCAGGATTTTTATTATTGGCCAGATCATCGTCGCTAGGAAGTGTAAAACCTCCTTTTCCGTCAAACTGATCCCCGAAAGTGAGACCAAAATAGTTGATACTACGGTTTACATAGGAGAATTGCAGGCCCGCCCGAACAGCTATTAAATTACTCACCTGCAATTCATAAGCATATTGTGCACCTATATCAATCGAATTATACCGTGCAAAGGCTTGCTGATCCCGCATAATGATTAAACCAATCCCACTATTGATTCTGGGAAGATAGGTATCTACTCCTGCAGAATACGTAAGATAATTAGCATCCAAAGCTGGCCACTGATGCCGATAGTTTGCTGTAAGGCGTGTTGCATGCGCCCCTCCTGCCAACGCCGGATTCAAATAAAGAGGATTGGCATAAAACTGTGAGAACTGAGGATCCTGAGCCCAGGCAACAAGATTGCAGAAAACAATCAAAATTATAGATAAAATCTTTCGCATGAATATTGGTATACGTTGAGATTATAGAGCACCAATGTAAAAGAAATAGACCAATGTATGATTCCAACGCTAAAATTAGAAAAAAATTGAGCGTTGCTCAAAAATGATTTTATATAGTTAGCTTGTTTTAAAAGTAGTAGTTCATAGTCAACCAGTTGTCTTAAAGGAAAGTTTTCACAATCAGCCTGATATATTTACAGAAGCAGTCTCCAGTTATCAAACCATACAGAATCATGTAATAAACATGCGGAAAATTACTTTTTTACCGTTATTTTGCTGCGTATATCTAAAGATAGAGTTTAGTGGAAAATGGTCTGTTGACTGCTGTATACATGTTATGATAGCCAGTTTTTATATACCATAACCCGAATGGTTTAATCTTTAGATGTATTGATGTGCATGTCAGTAGGTTATTGCCTTTATGATGTCTTAGGCTGTTTCAATACAATTGATACTGAGAGTTAATTATAGATTTTGGGTTCTTGTACTTTCGGTTCCAGGTATTTTATAAAATGTTTTGTGATATTATTCGTTAGTTAAACACAAATCCTCTGTGATCATACAACTTAATTATTCTGATAACAAGACTACTTTACACGTTTCAACTGCTATGGTTCTGGCCTGCAAAAAGATACCAAGGTATCTGCGCTCAGTGAGCTTATTGTGTATTCTATTTATTTCCAGTATTTCAATAGTCAATGCACAGTGTCCGGACTTCACTATTCCACCTACAATTTGTGCTGGAGGTAATTGTGCTGGAGGTACTCTCATTCCTTTAGGCCAGGATACCTCAGGAATTGCAGGGTATATCTGGTATGTTACTGCTCCAGATGGAGATGTGGATACTGTTCAGACAAAAGATCTGGTTTATTCCTTTGGAAATCCTGGTTCTTATCAGATCTCCCTTTCAGTGATCAGAGGTACTGATACCTTGGTTTGTAGCACCAAAGCCGCAACTGTGCAGCAGGGTGTCAGTGATTTTACTATAGGTCCTGATAATAATATGGGACCTCAGGAAGAGGAAATCTGTAAGGGAACCTCTATTACATTACAGGCCGTCTTTCAGCAGGGTGGAAGTGCTCCTGCTGGTGCTACTTATTTATGGTCTACAGGTGCAACTACTCCAACCATTACAGTAGATACTGTTGGCTGTTATTCCGTAACGATTACAGATCCTAATACAGGCTGCTCGAAAACTAATAAAGTCAATCTAAAGGTATATAAACCCAGTGAACAAGACCAACAGGAAAAGAAAGAAATTTCCCGTTGGTATTTTGGTAATGGGTCCGGAGTAATTTTCTATAACACGTCAGGACCAGAAGCAACTACTGGTAGTGCAAACACTCCCGAAGGTACCTCTGCTATTTCAGATGCATCTGGAAAGTTTCTGTTTTATACGGATGGTAGAAATGTCTATGATAAAACCGGAGCTCCTATGAAAGATGTTAATGGAAACAATGTCACTGTTGCTGCTAATAATGGACTACATGGAGGTGAAAATTCGACACAGGCTGTGTTGATTGTTGCCCAACCCGGTTGTAATGATTGTGAGCCTGTGTATTATGTATTTACAACGACAGACATTTCCTCAACGGGCTCAGTATTAGAATATAGTATTGTGGATATGCGCTTAAATGGTGGGCTTGGCCAGGTGACTCGAAAAAATGTGATTTTGTATAGTTCCAGTACAGAACGTGTAGTTTCGGTTAAGTCTACAGCAACAACAGGAGATGCTACTACCTGGATTGTAACTCATGATTTCAATACCAATACATTTCGGGTGTATCCATTAACCGCCAGTGGTTTAGGTTCTTCTAAAACTTATAATGTAGGAAATGTACATGGAGCCAGTACAGAAAATGGCGAAGGATATCTAAAAGCATACGAAGATAAAGTTGTTGTTGTGATACCTGGAGCAAATGGTGAAGAAAATATTGTACAAGTATTTCCATTTGATAGTGAGACTGGAGAAGTAAAATCTCCTCCTATTACAATCAATCTTGGTACTGCACCTCCCAAAGCGTATGGAGTGGAGATTGTGGAGGATAGTACTTTATATGTATCATTGGCAGGGAGTGGTGCTGACAGCTCCCGTATTCTTGGGTTTGATCTGCGTTCAGGAGTAGATAGTTTGATCCAAAAGACAAAACGTTCTATTTTTGCCACTACCAGCTACACAATTGGAGCCTTACAACTTGATCCCAATGGTCAAAATCTCTATGTGGCTCAACAAGGTCAGACATCATTAGGTCAGATTACAAACTATACCACTTTAGCTAGTGCTGGTTATAATGCGAATGCTGTTACATTAACTGCTACTAGCGAATTGGGTTTACCTAATACGGGTCCACCACAAAATGATGCATATGGACAACGTTTTACCTTTTCCGATGCACCTTGTACGCTGGAAGGTAAACCTGTGACAATTACATTTAAGGCTAGTCCAGATAGGGCAGGCGGAGATCCAACCAAATCTTCGTATGCCTGGACATTTACAGGAGCTACTGTCTCCAATGTGCCTTTTTCTCTGATAGTACCTGATGGTGGCTTGGGTGTAAATGATAGTATCGCTGTTACCTTTCCGGGCCCGGGAAGCTACAAAGCTGCATTGACTATTACTAACGACTGTCAGTCTGAGGTTATAGATCCACAAACAGTTATTATTCCTCTTCAACCACCTCTTACCAATATGCGGGATACTTCCGTTTGTGCAGGAACAGTGGTGACATTAGATCCCTATCGGAATATACCAGGTCCTTCCGGAACAGTTTCTTATACCTGGATTACACCAGCTAAAGATAGTATTCCCGGAGGTGGAACATTTAGTGCAACATTGCCTGGAGTGTATACGGTGATTGTTTCTACGGGACAATGCTCTGTAACGGATAGCATGCGTGTTAGCTATAGTTCTATCGATGTCAATTTAGGTAACGATACGCTTTTGTGTAGTCAGAGCACACTAGTGCTGAATGCCGGCAATCCTGGTGCTAAGTATGAATGGTACCAATTGGGTAATACACAAGTTTTGAGTACTACCCAGACTTTTTCTGTATCGCCTACGGCCAATGTTTCTTATCTGGTAAAGGTGACGGATGCCGTAACCGGCTGTACTGATAGTGATACTATTTCTATTGGTGTGAGAAAGAATCCTAATGTAACAATAACTACTAAACCTTCATCTAGTTGTACTGCTGGAGATGGTGCTGCTGAATTGACGACTACAGATCCAGATAAGGGTACTTATATTTATACATGGTTGGATAGTGATCGTAGTCCTTTATTTCCTAGTGGTATTGGACAAATCACAGGTATAGAGAATAGAGCACCAGGTACCTATTATTTGGTAATTATGGGTCCTACGATCTGTCTTACTACGATTCCATTCTCAATAGGAGATAATTCAGCAGATGCACCTCAGTTTACAAGCAACGCACCTGTGCAGTTAACTTGTGATCAAACTACTGGTACATTAGAGTTAACTCCTTCTACATCTAACATTACCTCTTATCAATTAGCAACTACAGATGGATCTGTTGTTAGCAGTGGAAGTAGTTTAACTAGCAAACTTACCATTGCTGGCTTAATCCCAGGATCTTATTTACTGACAGGTAATTATGGCGGTTCTGGCTGTACATTTTCTTTTACATATGAAGTAAAAGCTGCTCCAGGTAAGCCTCAGGTACAAGGTGTGGGCACTGTTATAGACTGTCAGACTGCTCAATTATCAGCAACAGGTGTACTGGGTGATGTTTCTTCTTTCCAATGGAATAGATTGGATGGTACTGCTATTACTACAAATGCAGATGGAACTGCTACTGTAACACAAGCGGGAACATATATTTTGTCAGCTACAGGGTCTACAGGCTGTGTAGCCAAAGACACTGTAGTTATTACCTTGGGGTCTCCAGGTACAGCTTCAATTGCAAATTATACACCTGTATGTGAAGGTAGTAGTGTAGTATTGACGGCAAATACCAGTCCAGCTTTTGATAGCTACACCTGGGTTCGTCCAGATGGTACAAGTGTTTCCGGAACACAAATTACTGCAACAATTTCAGGTGAATACAAGCTAATAGCACGTAATACTGCTACCAATTGTGTAGATACTGTATCTACCACTCCATTTGTTAAACCACCTGATGCACCTTCTCCTACACCTCCGGGTCCAGTTTGTGCTGGAAATCCTATACCAAGCGTTGGATTAACAGGATCAGTTAGATGGTATGCAGATGCTGACAAAACGCAGTTCTTAAGTGATTCACCTACTTATCTGTCTACGCTCAATACTGATACTCCAGGCACTACCACCTACTATGTGAGTCAAATTGTTGGATGTGAAAGTCCTGTAATTGCTGTTACAGTAACAATTATTGAGGCCCCTGTAGTAAATCTAGGTAATGATACCGCTGTATGTGCAGGCAATCCTGTTGTATTAAATGCTACAGTTTCAGGTACAGGTGTCACATACAAGTGGAGTACAGGAGCTACCACGCCTACTATTACAGTTAGCTCGGCAGGTACATACAGCGTTGCTGTTACTTCTGGATCTTGTACTATAAGTGATACAATTAAAATTACGTATTTGACTGCTCCAGTTGTAAATGTAGTACAAAGACAAGTAGCACTGTGTCTGGAAGAGGGCGCAAACAATGTTACATTGGATGCGGGACCAGGTACCAACTATACCTATGTCTGGACACTTGCAGGTAGTGCAACAGTTTTAGGAACTGAACAAAAGCTCACAGTTACTCAATTAGGAACATATGTAGTCACTGTCAATAATGGTAGTGTATGTCCAGGTAGAGATACTGTAAGAGTAGTTAATATATGTAGGCCTATACTGGAACTTCCACAGGCTTTCTCCCCAAATTCTGATGGACACAATGATGTGCTGGAAGTATTTTCAAAGCATGTGGGGTCGTTTAAGATTATGATTTTTAATCGCTGGGGTGAAGTTGTATATGCTTTTGAAACTACTAATCTATATGAGGCGGCTACAGGTGATGCTTTTCCACTATGGGATGGTAAATATAGAGGACAGGATGCTCCTACTGGTACCTATTCATGGCGTGCTGTATACACATCCCGATATTATCCTGAAGAGGCTCCAGTGGAGCGAAGAGGGGGTATACTGCTGATCAGATAATTTATTGATTAGTGTTCTCTAAAATACAGAAGCCTCTATGATATCATAGAGGCTTCTGTATTTTAGAGAATATAAGCTTGTTTGATCAAAAAATAAAGCCTGGTTTAAAACCAGACTTTATATATAGCTATATATCAATCTAAAGCTTATTGAGCTACTGACTGACGAATGATGTTCAATGCAGCACCTGCTTTAAACCATTCAATTTGTTGCTCGTTATAGGTATGGTTCGCTTTTATTTCGTCTTTAGAACCATCTTTGTGATTCAGAACGATAGTCAATGGAACACCGGGAGCAAAAGTAGTCAGACCCAGGATATCAATGCTGTCATCTTCCTGAATTTTGTCATAGTCAGCAGGATTTGCAAAAGTTAGCGCCAGCATGCCTTGCTTTTTCAGGTTGG
This sequence comes from Xanthocytophaga agilis, assembly GCF_030068605.1. Classification (NCBI taxonomy): domain Bacteria; kingdom Pseudomonadati; phylum Bacteroidota; class Cytophagia; order Cytophagales; family Rhodocytophagaceae; genus Xanthocytophaga; species Xanthocytophaga agilis. The sequence goes on along the minus strand of NZ_JASJOU010000011.1, from coordinate 10,939 downwards.
TTTCATGGATACGGGCAAATGATTTTACCAGAATCACACGTACACCCAGAAAACGAGGCTCCATAGCTGCATGCTCACGGGAAGAACCTTCTCCATAGTTTTCATCACCTACTACAATAGAACCAATACCAGCGGCTTTGTATGCACGTTGTACTTTGGGGACTTCATCATAGCTGCCATCCAGCTGATTTTTTACTTTGTTGGTAGCATCATTGTAATAATTTAATGCGCCAATCAGCATATTATTGGAGATGTTGTCCAGGTGACCACGGTATTTTAACCAAGGGCCTGCCATAGAGATATGGTCAGTAGTACATTTTCCTTTTGCTTTGATCAACAATTTCAATCCTTTCAAATCCACACCTTCCCATGGGGCAAATGGATCCAGTAATTGTAAACGATCTGATTTGGGATCAACAAGTACCTGTACTTTGCTACCGTCTTCTGCTGGAGCTTGATAACCAGCATCTTCTACCGCATATCCTTTGGTTGGAGCTTCCAAGCCAACAGGCTCATCGAGCATAACTTCCTGACCATCTTCGTTGATCAGCTTGTCTTTCATTGGGTTGAAAGTCAGATCACCTGCAATAACCATGGCTGTTACAATCTCAGGAGAGGCTACAAATGAACGGGTTGCAGATAAACCATCATTCCGTTTCGCAAAGTTACGGTTAAATGAAGTAATGATAGAGTTGGCACGATTCGGATCGTCAATATGACGGGCCCACTGTCCGATACAAGGTCCACAGGCGTTAGCCATTACCACTCCACCAATGCTTTCAAAAATACCTAGCAAACCGTCTCGTTCAGCTGTGTAACGTACCAGTTCAGAACCAGGAGTAACTGTAAATTCAGCTTTTGCTTTTAGCTTTTTGGTTGCAGCTTGTTTTGCAACAGATGCTGCACGGGTCATATCTTCATATGAGGAGTTGGTGCAAGAGCCAATCAGCCCTACCTCCAGTTTTTGAGGGTAGTTATTTTCTTTTACCGCCTGAGCAAATTTAGAGATAGGCCAAGCCAGATCCGGAGTATATGGTCCGTTTACATAAGGTTCCAGTTCTGATAGGTTCAGTTCCAGTAACTGATCATAGAATTTAGCAGGGTCGGCATACACTTCAGCATCTGAACGTAAATTATCTTTTACTTTGTCTGCTTCTGCTGCTACATCTGCACGACTGGTAGATTCCAGATAAGCCTTCATTTTTTCATCGTAGGCAAATACAGATGTGGTAGCACCAATTTCTGCACCCATGTTACAAATAGTAGCTTTGCCCGTTGCGGACAAGCTTTCAGCTCCTTCTCCAAAATATTCTACAATATATCCGGTACCACCTTTTACCGTTAACTGACCTGCTACCCAAAGAATAACATCTTTCGCAGATACCCAGCCACTTAATTTTCCGGTTAATTTAACACCAATCAGTTTAGGCATCTTCAGTTCCCATGCCAGACCTGCCATAACATCACATGCATCTGCACCACCAACACCAATTGCAATCATTCCAAGACCGCCTGCATTCGGTGTGTGTGAGTCTGTACCGATCATCATACCACCTGGAAATGCATAGTTCTCAAGCACTACCTGGTGAATGATCCCGGCACCTGCTTTCCAGAAACCAATACCATATTTATCTGAAACGGAAGCCAAAAAATCATATACCTCTTTATTAATATCTTTTGCTACTGCCAGATCTTTCTCTGCACCAACTTTTGCCTGAATCAGGTGATCACAATGTACAGTACTTGGAACGGCTACCTGAGCACGACCTGCCTGCATAAACTGAAGCAATGCCATCTGAGCTGTTGCATCCTGCATCGCAACACGATCCGGTGCAAAGTCTACATAATCTTTACCCCGCTCATATGGTTTAGTTGGTTTGCCTTCGAATAAGTGACCATATAAAATCTTTTCTGCTAAGGTCAACGGACGTCCTACAGCCTGACGGGCAGCACTAATGCGTTCTCCCATTCTGGCATAGACACCTTTAATCATTTCAATATCAAAAGCCATATTCAATAGGTTATAAAGTTAAAAGAATCAAATTCTGAAGGTTTGGACTTCATATATACAAGATTACACGACTGTCACGAAAATACCAAAACCTATTCAATTTTAATGCCACCTGATATTTCCTCTCTTTTTCTGGTATCTCTGAGGTAACCGGTAATTCCCATCTTAAAAGATGCTTTTTCCTATAAAATCTTACCTGTCAACTACAGTAAGTTTCTTTCAGACCTGCTTCAATAATCTGTGCAAATGTTACATGCGTACCCAAACACCCTTTTCTTGTATGGGTTTGGGTGGTTACCCCTTGTAAATTGTATATACAGTTTCAGAAGAAGTCTGACTGAGAGACAGAATATGAAAAACCCTCAGGTTACGAAAATAAAGCAGATTTCTCTCAGATAAGTGAATAAAAGACTCTGGCGTATATTCTGACAGGAAATTTGAAATGAAGAAAATACACGGATGATCTCTTTTTGAGACAAACAGAATTATCAACTATACGCAGAATAAGTAGGGGATTTAAAAAAGTCATACAATAAAATATTACGAATAGAAAAGTTAAAAAATTACGATTATCCATAAACCCGGTTTTTTAAACCAGCTCAAGAAATGAAAACGATACAAAAATTCTTACAGGTATTTCTTCTGATAGCAGGACTAATTATCCTATCTGAAAGAGGTACTGCACAAAATCTGAATCAGTTTTCAGTAGAAGTGCAGCATACAACTTCCAATAAGGCCAATGGAAAAATATACATCAGTTTATCAGAGGGTGCTGGCAGCTATACCTTTAAGCTGTATGACATCTATGATAATGAGAAGAATTTTAAGAAAGTAATACAGAATTATCCCATGCAAACGGGTAGGAAAGAGCTTATATTCAATGGATTACCTGCTTCTGGTTATGTGATACAGGTGATAAAAGATGGAAAGAAGCTAATGTTGGGAGGGATGAACGGTTTTATCATTAAATGATGCAATACTAAAAAATTATGAAAAGATATTTACATATACTTATTGCGTTTTTAAGCTTGTTTAGTGCAAGCCAGCTGTATGCGCAATGCCCTGTGGCTTCTGATTTTTCGGTAACATCTACTAAAGATGTAACCTGTTTCGGTGGTGCAGATGGAGAGATGGTCGTAACAGCTTCAGGAACAGTTAATACTGCTTTATATAATTTCATTCTCCGGGATATTCTTGAGCCTGGAACTCCTATTGTTACGTTTCCTCTAGGATCTGTAACAGTAACGGTTTCCGGTCAAACTATTACCTTTCAAGGACTTACCGCTAGTTCCTATATCATGCAGGTAACCCGGAAGAGTCCTAATTGTAATATAAATGTTTTCTCGGGTGTTAATATTAACCAACCCGATGAGCTTCTGTTGTCGGTTACTGCACAGACAAATATTACAGGTTGTTTTGGAGATAAGACAGGAAGTTTTACTGTATCTGCTACAGGAGGAAACACCGGATATGAATATTCTATCGATGGCACAACTTATCAGACTTCACCTACTTTTTCGGGATTGGCGGCTGGTAGTTATACTGTTTCTGTTCGTGATGGAAAAGGGTGTATTAATACCACTACAGTTACATTAACTCAGCCGACATTATTGCAGTTAACATTAAGTAGCAAGACTGATCCATTGTGTAATGGAAATTCAAATGGAACTATTTCTGTTTCTGCATCTGGGGGTACTGGTCCTTATACCTATTCAACAGATGGCGTTAATTTCTCAAATACAACGGGCAACTTCTCAGGGTTAGCAAGTGGTAATTATACGATTACTGTAAAAGATAGCAAAGGTTGTACTGCTCAGGTTTCAAATATTAGTTTAGTTGATCCTGCTGTTTTAACAGTTGATCTGGGTTCAAAGACTGATATATTAGGCTGTAATGGAGATGCAACAGGTCAGATTCAGGTAACAGCAACAGGAGGGACTTCTCCTTATACGTATTCAATAAATGGAGCAACCTTTGTTTCGAATGGTGGATTGTTTACTGGTTTGATTGCTGGCACTTATACTATCGTTGTAAAAGATGCTAAGGGTTGTACTGTAACTCTTGCTCCTGTGACTCTGGACCAGCCTGCTAAACTTACGTTAGCGTTACAAGCACAGACAAATATTTTGGGCTGTTATGGAGACGCAACAGGGGATATTACAGTAACAGCATCAGGAGGACAGCCTGCTTATGAGTATTCAAAAGATGGTACAACTTTTCAGGCTTCACCAACATTTGCAGGATTAACAGCCGGAACCTATACAATCACAGTTCGGGATACAAAAGGTTGTACGACTACTGTCAATGCTACACTCACCCAACCTACTCAACTCAATGCTACAGTTGTTACCTCTAATCCATTGTGTAATGGTGATGCAAACGGATCTATCACAGTAACAGCTTCAGGTGCTCAGCCTGCTTATGAATACTCTATCAACGGAGGTACATATCAAACAAGCAATGTGTTTTCTTCTCTTATTGCTGGTACCTATTCAATTAAGGTACGGGATAGTAAGGGTTGTGAGATTACCTTACCTGATGTAGTATTGACTGAACCAAATGTTCTGGCGGTTACAATTGCTTCTCAACAAGATGTTCAAAACTGTTTTGGAGATAAAAGCGGACAAATAACAGTAGCTGCTACCGGAGGCACTACCAATTATCAATATTCAATAGATGGAGGTACAACCTATCAGTCTTCTCCAACTTTTTCAAACCTTGGAGCGGGTACATATACTATTATTGTTAAAGATGCTCATAACTGTACAGTTACAAGTGTTGGCGTTACTATTGCACAGCCAACTTTATTGACACTGAGCCTTACAAGCCAAGTTGATATATTAGGATGTAATGGAGATGCAACAGGTCAAATTCAGGTAACAGCAAATGGCGGTACAGCACCTTATACATACTCAAAAGATGGTACAACATTCGTTTCTAATGGCGGATTATTTACTGGCTTAACTGCGGCTAGTTATACTATCGTTGTAAAGGATGCTAAGGGTTGTACTGCTACTGTTCCAGCAACCTTGACTCAACCAACTCAGTTAGCTTCTTCTCTTGTTTCTCAGACTAATATATTATGTAATGGAGATGCAACAGGGGATATCACAGTAACGGCAACAGGAGGACAGCCAGCTTATGAGTATTCAAAAGATGGAACGACTTTCCAGGCTTCTCCCACATTTACAGGATTAACAGCTGGAACTTATACTATTACAGTTCGGGATATAAAAGGTTGTACGACTACTGTCAATGCTACACTTACACAACCTACAAAAGTTGTTGCTACAGTTTCTGCACAACAGGATATTAGTTGTAATGGTGGATCTAATGGTAGCATTACTGTTAATGTAAGTGGCGGTACAGCACCTTATACATACTCAAAAGATGGTACAACATTCGTTTCTAATGGCGGATTATTTACTGGCTTAACTGCGGCTAGTTATACTATCGTTGTAAAGGATGCCAATGGTTGTACTACAACTCTGGCTCCTGTGACGTTGATAGAACCAGCTGTTTTACAGGTGTCTGTAGCCTCTACAACAGATGTTAGTTGCAATGGAGGTAATACGGGTTCATTAACTGTAGCAGCTACCGGAGGTACTCCAGGTTACCAATATTCAAAAGATGGCATAACCTTCCAGGCTTCTTCTACATTTACAGGGTTAACAGCAGGTACGTATACTATCACAGTTCGGGATAATAAAAACTGTACAACAACTACAACTGCCACTATCGGACAGCCAACAGCCTTAGTATTGACTACCTCGTCTACTAACGCATCTTGTAATGGTGTATCTGATGGAACGGCTGGAGTAGTTGTAAGTGGAGGTACTGCGGCTTATACATATAGCTGGAATACATCTCCAGTAAGAACAACAGCTACCGTTTCAGGGTTAGCTGCTGGCACATATACAGTAACGGTAACAGATGCGAATGGTTGTATACAGACGGCTAGTGTTACTATTACTCAACCTGCAGTAGTTACTGCTCCAGTGGCAAGTAATCCAGCTGCAATCTGTACAGGCGGAACAATTCCAACCTTAACAGCAACAGGCTCAAATATACAATGGTATAGTGATGCTTCACTGGTTACATTGGTAGGAAGTGGAAATTCATTTACGCCAACAATCAGTAATTCAACAGCTGGTACATTTACTTTCTATGCAACACAGACTGTATCAGGATGTACAAGCACAGCAACTGCTGTAACAATAACGATAAACGCAACTCCTGCTACGCCAACAATCAGTGGAACGTTAACCTTCTGTGCTGGAAATAATACAGTTCTAACGTCAAGTGCTACATCTGGCAACCAATGGTTGTTAAATGGAACAGCCATTTCAGGTGCAACCAATCAAACGTTGACTGTTTCAACGGCAGGCGATTACACAGTAAGAGTTACTTCGGGAAGTTGTTCTGCTACATCTGTTATTGCAACAGTAACACAGATCAGTGTTCCAACACCAACAATCTCTGGAACGCTTACTTTCTGTGCTGGAAGCAATACAGTATTGACTTCAAGTGCAACAACTGGAAACCAATGGCTATTGAATGGAAGTCCAATCTCAGGTGCTACTAATCAAACTCTGACAGTAACAGCTGCAGGTAACTATTCTGTAAGAGTTACCATTTCTGGTTGTTCGGCTACTTCTGCAACAGTAACTGTAAGTCAAACAACAGCTTCTGCTCCGGTAGCTAACAATCCAGGTGCGATCTGTACAGGCGGAACAATTCCGCAATTAACAGCGACTGGCTCTAGTGTAAAATGGTATAGTGATGCGGCTCTGACAACACAAGTCGGAACGGGAAGTCCATTTACACCATCGATCAGTAATGCGACTGCTGGTACGTTTACTTTCTATGTAACGCAAACTGTAAGTAGTTGCGAAAGTCCTGCTACATCGGTTACAATCACAATAAATGCGGCTCCTGCAAAACCAACAATTAGCGGAACACTGACATTTTGTACAGGAGGTAATACAGTATTGACTTCAAGTGCAACAACTGGAAACCAATGGCTATTGAATGGAAGTCCAATCTCAGGTGCTACTAATCAAACTCTGACAGTAACAGCTGCAGGTAACTATTCTGTAAGAGTTACTTCAAATGGTTGCTCAACTACTTCCGATCCGGTTGCGGTTTCTCAGGCAAATGCAACAGCTCCAATAGCAAGCAGTCCGGCGGCAATCTGTACAGGAGATGCTATTCCAGCTTTAACTGCAAGTGGAACAAATATTCAATGGTATAGCGATGCGGCTTTAACCAATCTGGTTGGAAGCGGCAGTCCGTTTACCCCAACTATCAATAATGCAGTTGCAGGAACAACAACATTTTATGTAACGCAAACAGTGAGTGGCTGTACAAGCACAGCGACTGCTGTTACTGTTACCATCAATGCTAAACCTGCTACACCAACTATTTCAGGAACGTTGACATTCTGTACTGGAAATAATACAGTTCTAACATCAAGTGCAAGTACAGGAAACCAATGGTTCTTAAATGGAACAGCCATTTCAGGCGCAACGAATCAAACATTGACAGTTTCAACGGCTGGTGATTATACAGTAAGAGTTACTTCGGGAAGTTGTTCGGCTACTTCAGCTATTGCAACAGTAACACAAATCAGTGTACCAACTCCAACAATTTCTGGAACGCTTACTTTCTGTGCTGGAAGCAATACAGTGTTGACTTCTAGTGCAAGTACAGGTAATCAATGGCTATTGAATGGAACAGCTATCTCTGGAGCTACCAATCAAACTCTGACAGTAACAGCTGCGGGTAATTACTCTGTAAGAGTTACTATTTCTGGCTGTTCAGCTACTTCTGCTGTTGCTACTGTAACACAAACAACAGCTTCTGCTCCGGTAGCTAACAATCCGGCTGCAATCTGTACAGGCGGAACAATTCCGCAATTAACAGCAACAGGCTCAAACATACAATGGTATAGTGATGCTTCACTGGCTACATTGGTAGGAAGTGGAAATTCATTTACGCCAACAATCAGTAATTCAACGGCTGGTACATTTACTTTCTATGCAACACAAACTGTATCAGGATGTACCAGCACAGCAACTGCTGTAACAATCACAATAAATGCAACTCCTGCTACGCCAACTATTTCAGGAACGTTGACATTCTGTGTTGGAAATAACACTGTTCTAACTTCTAGTGCTGCAACAGGCAACCAATGGTTCTTAAATGGAACAGCCATTTCGGGAGCAACAAATCAGACGTTGACTGTATCCACAGCTGGTAATTATACAGTTACTGTTACTTCAAATGGTTGTTCTGCTACTTCAGCCACAGCTACTGTAACTGAAGGTAGTGCAACTACACCTACAATTTCAGGTACATTAACCTTCTGTACAGGCGGAAATACAATATTGACTTCTAGTGCAAGCACTGGAAATCAGTGGTTATTAAATGGTAGCCCAATCTCAGGTGCTACCAATCAAACATTGACAGTAACAACTGCAGGTAATTACTCTGTAACTGTAAATTCTGGAAGCTGCTCGGCTACATCTGCAGTTGCAACTGTAAGTGTAACCAACACAGCTGCCCCAGTAGCAAGCAGTCCAGCGGCAATCTGTACAGGAGATGCTATTCCAGCTTTAACTGCAAGTGGAACAAATATTCAGTGGTATAGCGATGCGGCTTTAACCAATCTGGTTGGAAGTGGCAGTCCGTTTACCCCAACTATCAATAATGCAGTTGCAGGAACAACAACATTTTATGTAACGCAAACAGTGAGTGGCTGTACAAGCACAGCGACTGCTGTTACTGTTACTATCAATACTAAACCTGCCACTCCAACGATAAGTGGAACACTTACTTTCTGTACAGGTAGTAATACAGTTCTAACATCTAGTGCTGTAAGTGGAAACCAGTGGTTCTTAAATGGAACAGCTATTTCAGGTGCAACGAATCAAACGTTAACAGTTTCAACGGCTGGTGATTATACAGTAAGAGTCACTTCGGGAAGCTGTTCAGCTACATCAAGTTCTGTAACTGTAACGCAATCAACATTAGCTGCAACAGTTACAAGCACAAATCCAACTTGTGCAGATGCCAGTGCAGGTACCTTGACCGTAAGTGCAACAGGCGGTATAAGTCCATACAGTTATAGTCTGGATGGAGTGACATTCTCTAATACAACAGGTGTATTCACAAGTTTAACCGCTGGTAATTATATCGTATATACAAAAGATGCAAGTGGTTGTGTAGTGTCTAGCTCCAGAACATTAAATGCTGCATCAAGTATTACCGCTGTAACAGTAACTGCTGTGAATGAAACAGGTTGCTCTACATCAGATGGAACAATCACAGTGAGTGGCGTAACTGGTGGAACTGCTCCGTATCAATATTATATTAATGGAAGCGCTAACCCTGCCGGTATCAATAATAATGTATTTGCTGGTTTGGTAACTGGAAGTTATACAATCAGAATTGTTGATGCCAATGGTTGCGAAATTACAAGAACATCTGCTGTAGGTACAGATTGTCCAACTTGTACGCTAAGTGCAAGTGTTTCTTCACAGGTGAATCCAACTTGTGCCGGAAATGATGGAAGCATTACATTGACAGCTTCAAATGGTACAGGTGCAATCAGCTATTCAATAGATGGCGGTTCAAATTATAATACAAATCCAGTATTCAGCAATCTGACTGCTGGTACATATACTATCGTCGTAAAAGATGCTAACAATTGTATTGTGAATGTTGGTACAGTTACATTGACTTCACCTGTGGCAATTACCGCAACCGTAAGTGGTAGTAATCCAACAACGTGTGGAGTCAACAATGGAACCATCACAGTGAGCAATGTATCGGGTGGCACAGCTCCTTACCAGTACTCAATCGATGGAGTCAACTTCCAGACATCGAATACATTCACCGGTCTGGCAGGCAACAGTTACAGTGTGTCTGTTCGGGATGCCAACAACTGTAAAGTGAGTTACACTCAGGTGATTACCGCGCCAAATGGTATTTCCGCTGTAACTGTCAACACCACTTCCGAATCAGGTTGTTCAACCCTGGATGGAACTATCACCGTAACGGTAACAGGTGGAAAAGCACCTTATCAATATTATATCAATGGTGCTGCCAACCCTGCCGGAATCAATAACAATGAATTCTCGAATCTGGCAGGTCAGATTTATACAATCCGTGTAGTGACAGCCGATGGATGTTTCTTCAATACCACAGCCGCTGTAGGGACCAACTGTCCTGGTGGATGTACACTGGCAGCGGCAAGTACAGTAACCGATCTGGTTTGTCACAATGGCACAACAGGCAGAATTACTGTAAGTGCCAGTGGGGGAACGGGTTTGTATGAATACTCACTGGATGGAACAACGTATCAGAACATCGCAGTATTCAATAATCTGACAGCGGGTAACTATACCGTTTATACACGGGATAAAAATCAGCCATCGTGTGTGGTAACCAATGCGGTGACACTGACTAATCCACCCGCAATCACAGGCTTGATTACAAGCAGCGTGGATCCAACCTGTCAGAACAATGATGGATCAATCACCGTGAGTGTGAGTGGAGGAAGTGGAAGTTTACAATACTCACTCAATGGAGGAAGTGCCACCAACTCACCTGTATTCAGTGGACTGGCAGCCGGAACCTATACTATCACTGCTACAGACAGCAAAGGGTGTAGTGCCACTATTGGTACCGTAACTTTGAGTTTACCTGCAGCTATTACTGGTACTGTGAGTGGAACCAATCCGACTACTTGTGCTGCTACTGATGGTTCTTTAACCATAAGTGGAACAACAGGCGGAACAGCTCCCTATCAATATTCAATCAATGGCACAACCTTCCAATCTAATCCAAGTTTTACAGGCTTAGGTGAAGGTACATATACGGTTCAGGTGAAGGATGCCAAAGGATGTATCAACAGCCTTACTC